>CAZVHM010000036.1:0-21333 GCA_964627175.1 uncultured Novosphingobium sp.
GCCAGTTCGCAGAAGGCGCGCACTTCGCTCACGATCTGGTCTTCGCGGCAGAAGATATGGGCATCGTCCTGGGTGAACTGGCGCACCCGCATCAGCCCGTGCAGCGCGCCGTGCGGCTCGTTGCGATGGCAGCAGCCGTTTTCATACAGGCGCAGCGGCAGGTCGCGATAGCTCTTCAGCCCCTGGCGGAAGATCAGCACGTGGGCCGGGCAGTTCATCGGCTTCAGCGCCATCCACGCCGCATCGCCGGAAATGATCGGCCCCTCGTCGTCCACATTGGGCACTTCGTCGGGGATGACGAACATGTTCTCGCGGTATTTGCCCCAGTGGCCCGATTGTTCCCACTGGCGGGCGTCCATCACCTGCGGGGTCTTCACTTCGCGGTAACCGGCCCCGTCGATCGCGCGGCGCATATAGGCTTCCAGCTCGCGCCACACCTTGTAGCCCTTGGGATGCCAGAACACGCTGCCGTGGGCTTCCTGCTGGAGGTGGAACAGGTCCATCTCCGCGCCCAGCTTGCGGTGATCGCGCTTGGCCGCTTCCTCCAGCCGGGTCAGGTGCGCGTCCAGCTGCTTCTTGTTCAGCCAGCCGGTGCCATAGATGCGCGAAAGCATCGCGTTCTTCTGGTCGCCGCGCCAATAGGCACCGGAAACGCGGGTCAGCTTGAAGGCGGCCGGATCCAGCTTGCCGGTGCTCGGCAGGTGCGGGCCGCGGCACATGTCCAGCCAGTCGTCGCCCGACCAGTAAACCGTCAGGTCCTCGTCGCCCGGCAGTTCGGCGGCCCATTCGGCCTTGAACGTCTCGCCCTGCTGCTTCCAGCGGCTGATCAGCTGTTCGCGGCTCCACACTTCGCGGCGCAGCGGCTTGTTGGCGGCGATGATGCGGCGCATCTCGGCCTCGATCGCGGGCAGATCCTCGTCGGTAAACGGGCGATCCTTGGGCGCGAAGTCGTAATAGAAACCGTCGTCGGTGGCGGGGCCAAAGGTGATCTGCGTGCCCGGAAACAGCGCCTGCACCGCTTCGGCCAGGATATGGGCAAAGTCGTGCCGCGCCAGTTCCAGCGCCTCGGCCTCGTCGCGGCTGGTGATCAGTGCCAGCTCGGCATCGGTAGTGAAAGGCCGGGTCAGATCGACCAGTTCGCCATTCACGCGGGCGGCCAGCGCGGCCTTGGCCAGGCCGGGGCCAATTGCGGCGGCAACGTCGAGCGGGGTCGATCCGGCCGGCATTTCACGGACGGAACCATCGGGCAGGCTGATCTTGACGAGTTCTGACATGGCACAGGCCCTTAGCGGGGCGCGCCCGCCCCGTCCATATTGCCCATGCCGCGCGGGTTCGGTTTGCAGATGGCGGCCTTCCCGCTAGGTTGCCGGGATGACCGAGCCTGCCTTCCTCCTCCTCCCCAATGGCCGCCACATTGCCCACCGTTTCACCGATGGTCCTGGCCCGGTGCTGGTGTTCCTGCCCGGCTACATGTCCGACATGGCCGGCAGCAAGGCCACCGCCCTGTTCGATCATGCCGCAGCCAGCGGCCGGCCCTGCCTGCTGCTCGATTATTCCGGCTGCGGGCAAAGTTCGGGCCGCTTTGCCGATGGCTCGCTGTCGCGCTGGCGCGATGAAGTGACCGCCCTGATCGATGCGCGCTGCACCGGGCGCGATCTGGTGCTGGTCGGCAGCTCGATGGGCGGCTGGCTGATGCTGCTGCTGGCTGAGCGGCTGGGCGGGCAGGTTCGCGGCCTGGTCGGCCTGGCCCCGGCGCCCGATTTCACCGCCTGGGGGTTTGACGATGCCCAGAAGGCGCTGCTCCTCACCGGCGAAACCCTGCTCGAACCCAATCCCTATGGGCCCGAACCCACCCCCACCCATCCCGGTTTCTGGGCCGATGGGCAGGCCAACCTCCTGCTCGACCGGCCGATCGCCTTTGCCGGCCCGGTCCGCATCCTGCAGGGCCAGCAGGATGACGATGTACCGTGGCAAACGGCGCTGCGGCTGGCCGCCGCGCTGGAATCGGCCGATGTGCAGCTCACGCTGGTCAAGGATGGCGATCACCGCCTGTCGCGCCCGGCCGATATCGCCTTGCTGCTGGCCACGGTCGATGCCCTGCTGGCCGGAACCACGGTGGCCGGCGAAGAGTCTGCCGGGCAATGATCCCGCTTTCCGTCCTCGATCTCGTGCCTGTCCGTCAGGGCGGCACCGTCAGCGAAGGGCTGGCCGAGGCCGCCCTGCTGGCCCGCACCGCGGAAGAACTGGGCTATCGCCGGTTCTGGGTGGCTGAACATCATGGCATGGCCGGCATCGCCGGCGGGGCCACGGCGGTGGTGCTGGCCCATATCGGCGCCGCCACCCGCACCATCCGCATCGGCGCGGGCGGGATCATGCTGCCCAATCACAATCCCTTCGTGATCGCCGAACAGTTCGGCACGTTGCACGCTCTTTATGGTGATCGCATCGATCTGGGCCTCGGCCGCGCGCCGGGGGCGGATAGCCGGGTGGGGCAGATGCTGCACAAGGATATCGCTCAGGCCTCGCAGTATTTTCCGCAGGATGTGGTGGAATTGCAGGCGCTGTTCGCCGGCAATCCGGCTCTTCCGCTGCAGGCCACGCCCGGCATCGGCGCTTCGGTTGCCGTGTGGATTCTCGGCTCCAGCCTGTTCGGCGCCCAGCTCGCCGCGCAACTCGGCCTGCCCTATGCCTTTGCCGCTCACTTCGCGCCTGATCACCTCGATGCCGCGCTCCGGCTCTACCGCGAACGCTTCCAGCCCTCGTCCGTGCTGGACCGGCCCCATGTCATGGTCGGCATGAACGTGCTTTGCGCCGATAGCGACGAAGAAGCCTGGACCCTTGCCTCGTCGCAGGATCAAAGCTTCGTCGCCCTGCGCACCGGCACGCCCGGCCCGCTGCCGCCGCCCATCGCCGATTATCGGGCCAGCCTACCGGGGCCTGCGCGGGCCATGCTGGAACACATGCGCCAGGCCGCTGCCATCGGCAGCCCGGAAACAGTCCGCGCGGCCATTGCTGCCTTTATCGAACGCACCGGGGCGGATGAACTGATCGTCGCCGGGGCCACGTTCGATCCCGCCGCGCGCCGCTGCTCGCTCGACCTGACCATGCGGGCCATTGCCGGTTAAGCCGGCGGCCGCGTCACTCCACCGGTTCTGCGTGGGCTTCCCGGCTGACCAGCAGCTTGTCGATCTTGCGGCCGTCCATGTCGACCACTTCGAAGCGCCAGTGCTGTTCGTGGAAGTGCTCGCCCTCGTGCGGCAGGCGCTTCATCACCGAAAGAACGTATCCGGCGGCGGTGGCATAGTCGCGGTCGTCGGGCAGGTTGATGTCCAGCCGCGACGCCAGCACGTCGGCCGGCAGCGCGCCTGAAACCAGCAGGGATCCATCCTCGCGTTCCACCACCATCGGGTCGGCGCCCTCGTCCTGATAGGATGCGAAGTCACCGGCAATCGCGGCCAGCAGGTCGGCTGGGGTCACCACGCCTTCCAGATGGCCATATTCGTCGTGCACCATGGCCATTGCCACGTCGGCGGCTTGCAGGATGCGCAGCGCATCCATCGCGTCCAGCTGGTCGGGCACGATCTCGGCCTTTTTCATCAGCCGCGCGATCTGCAGCCGCTTTCCGGCCAGCAGCAGGGAAAGCACGTCCTTTACCTTGACCACGCCCACGATCCGGTCCGGCCCGCCATCGGTTACCGGCCAGAGCGAATGGGGCGAAACCTTGAGCAGCGCCCGCACCTCGGTCTCGGTGGCGCGGCGGTCGATCGTGTCCAGCACGGTGCGCGGGGTCATCAGTTCGCGCACCGGCCGGTCGGCCAGGCGCATGATCCCGGTCATGATCGCGCGTTCGTCCTCCTCGATCACGCCGGATCGGGTGGCCTCGGCGAACATCATGTGCAGTTCTTCCTCGGTCACTTCCTGCTCGCTGGCGGTTTTCAGCCCGAACAGCTTCATCAGCAGGGTGGAAGAACGGTCCAGCGCCCAGACGAACGGCGCGGTTACGCGCGCCACGATTCGCATTGGCACGGCGGCGGCGATGGCGATTGGCTCGGCCAGCCGCAGCGCCAGCTGTTTGGGTACCAGTTCGCCCACCACCAGGCTGAAATAGGTGGTGACGGCAATCACCAGGGCAAAGCCGGCATCGTCGGCATAGGCGGCGGGCAGGCCCCATGCGGCCAGCCGCTCGGCCGTGGGGCCGCCCAGGCTCGCCCCGGAATAGGCACCGGCGATGATGCCCACCAGGGTAATGCCGATCTGCACCGTGCTGAGGAACTTGCCCGGGTTCTCGGCCAGCTCCAGCGCGCAGCGTGCGCCCTTGGAACCGCGATCGGCGGCAAGCTTCAGCCGCGCCGGGCGTGCCGAAACAATTGCCATTTCCGACATGGAGAAAAGGCCGTTCAGCAGGATCAGACCTGCGATAATCAGGACATCGGACCAAGGATAAGGTGTCACGGACGGGCTGTTAGCAGAAAACTGGCGGAAAAGCGAAGGGGGCAAGCTCCCGGCGCAAATGATTGCTGGCGAAATTCATGGTCCTGAACGCCGCATCGCATGTAAATGGGAACTTTGCTTGCCACTCCCCCGTTCATTCTGCGATCATCGGCGTCAGCGCAGTCCCTAGCGTGAACAAAAGATCGCCGGGTCGCTCCGTAACCATCAGAAGGATGCAGTCATGAAGAAGTCCCGTGTCATCGTTTCGGCGCTGTGTGCCGTGTCGCTCGTCAGCCTGTCGGCCTGTGTCACCGACCCCAACACTGGCGAGCGCAAGGCATCGCGTACCGCCATCGGCGCTGGCGGCGGCGCGCTGGCCGGGCTGCTGCTGGGCGGCCTGATCGGCGGCGGCACGGGCCGCATCATCGGTGCGGGCATCGGCGGCATCGCCGGCGCCGCGGTCGGCTATACGATGGATAAGCAGATCAAGGAACTGAAGGAACAGACCGCCGGGAGCGGCGTGGATGTTACCCCGGTCGACAATGGCCAGGCGATTCTCGTCAACCTGCCCGAAGGCGTGACCTTCGATGTCGGCTCCTATACCCTGCGGCCAGAATTCCGCGCCACGCTGGATAAGGTGGCGGAAAGCCTCAAGCAGTATCCCAACAGCCTGATCGACGTGTACGGCCATACCGATTCGACCGGGTCGGACGCCTTCAATCAAACCCTGTCGGAAAACCGCGCCCGTACCGTGGCCAACTATCTCTCGATGCAGGGCGTTAACGCGGCCCGCCTCCGCAGCCAAGGCTATGGCGAAACCCTGCCCGTCGCCGATAACGCCACCGAGGAAGGGCGCCGCAAGAACCGCCGGGTGGAAATCAAGATCGTCCCTGTCACCCAGGAAGATGTGGCCCGCGCCCGCGGCCAGTAATCGGGAATAGTAATCGGGAATAATTCCTGTCCCGCGCGGCGGCTTCCCTGCCGGAAGCCGCCGCCGGCAAGCTTTCAGGGCCGCTGCGAAAGCTCTGCCGCCCGGTCTGCCAGTCGCGCCACGGCTTCGGCGTGAATCGCTGGCGCGGTGACCAGCACGCCAAACGCGCGCGGATCGCGCTTGTTATAGCCCAGCGGTTGACCGAAGGCGTCGGTCACAACTGCTCCGGCCTCGCGCGCGATCAGCGCTGCCGCGCCGATGTCCCACTCCCAGCCCCAGCGCAGCGTGGCCAGCAGATCGGCCTCGTCCGCCGCTACCATGGCGATACGCAAGGCAATGGAGTTCGGCTTGTAAACCAGCCGCAGGTCGGCATCCACCGGGGCCAGGCTATCGGCCGGCACGCGCGCGCCGGCCAGTTCGCGGCGGTTGCTGGCCACCAGCGTGCGGCCGTTGCGCCAGGCGCCCTTGCCGGCCTCGGCATACCAGAATTCCCCCCGTGCCGGCGCGCAGAGCAGGCCGAACAGCGGCCGGCCCGAACTGATCAGCGCCACCGAAATCGCCCAGCCCTCGCGGGCGTTGATGAAATCGCGGGTGCCGTCGATCGGGTCGACCAGCCAGATCAGCCCGCCCGCCAGTCGTTCGGGCGCATCGGTGGTTTCCTCGGAAAGCCAGCCGGCGGCGGGCAGTAACTGGGTCAGCTCGCGGCGCAGATATCGGTCCACCAGCAGATCGGCGTCGCACACTGGATTGCCGGGGCTTTTTTCCCAGATCTGCGGCGAATGGCCGTTCCCCGGCCATCGCTCCAGGGCGATGCGGCCTGCCTCGCGCACGATGGTCTCCAGGCGCTGTCGGTCGATCATGCCGCCTCCTTCCCGCTGCCGGGCAATGCAGATGCATTTTTGATAATGAATTGCAGTATCGACATCAATTGCACGCCCGGTTTCATACCGCTCTTTTCAAGCTGCGAATCATCGCCTATGCGCGCCAAGGAGCGGTCGATTCAACCGCCCTGCAGAAATTCATCCTGCTCCGCCGGCCGCTGGCCCATCGGGGCACTATGTAGCGGAAAGAGCCTCGCGATGAATATCCACGAATACCAGGCGAAGGAACTGCTTGCTAAGTTCGGCGTCGGCATCCCGGCGGGCATCCCCGCGCTGACCGTGGAAGAAGCCGTCGCGGCGGCCAAGCAGCTTCCCGGGCCGCTTTATGTGGTCAAGGCGCAGATCCACGCCGGCGGGCGCGGCAAGGGCAAGTTCAAGGAACTGCCGGCCGATGCCAAGGGCGGCGTCCGCCTCGCCAAGAGCGTTGAGGAAGTCGAAGCCTTCGCCAAGGAAATGCTCGGCAACACCCTCGTCACCGTGCAGACCGGTGAAGATGGCAAGCAGGTCAACCGTCTCTATGTGACCGACGGTGTCGACATCGCCCAGGAATACTACCTGTCGATGGTCGTTGATCGCGCCACCAGCCGCGTTGCCATGATCGTGTCGACCGAAGGCGGCATGGACATCGAGGAAGTCGCCCACTCCACGCCGGAGCGCATCTCCACGATCACGATCGACACCGCCACCGGCTTCCAGCCGCACCACGGCCGCGCTGTGGCCTTCGCGCTGAAGCTGTCGGGCGATCTCAACAAGCAGGCGCAGAAGATCGCCAAGCAGCTTTACGAAGCCTTCGTCGCGCTCGATTGCGACATGCTCGAGATCAATCCGCTGGTCGAAACCAAGGATGGCAACCTCCTGGTGCTCGACACCAAGATGAGCTTCGATTCGAACGCGCTCTATCGCCACCCCGATGTCGTCGCCCTGCGCGACGAGACCGAGGAAGACCCGGCCGAAATCGAAGCCAGCAAGTACGACCTCGCCTACATCAAGCTCGATGGCAACATCGGCTGCATGGTCAACGGCGCCGGCCTTGCCATGGCCACGATGGACATCATCAAGCTGAACGGCGAATTCCCGGCCAACTTCCTCGACGTTGGCGGCGGTGCCAACAAGGAAAAGGTCACCGCCGCGTTCAAGATCATTCTCAAGGATCCCGCCGTGAAGGGCATCCTCGTGAACATCTTCGGCGGCATCATGAAGTGCGACATCATCGCCGAAGGCATCGTCGCCGCGGCCAAGGAAGTGAACCTCTCGGTTCCTCTCGTCGTCCGCCTCGAAGGCACCAACGTCGAACAGGGCAAGGAAATCCTGGCGAATTCCGGTCTGCCGATCGTGGCGGCCAACGACCTGGGCGACGCTGCCCAGAAGATCGTCGCGGAAGTCCGCAAGGTCGCCTGACCTTCCATCCGGCTCGTCCGGAACACCAGCGCCCCTGCCGGAAACGGCGGGGGCGTTTGTCGTTGCGGCGCCGGCCATCTCTGGGGCCACGGCCATAAAAAACCCCGCCGGAAGGCGGGGTTTTCTGTTTTGGCGAATGGCTTCGCTCAATACATGTGCTGGCCGCCGTTGATCGACAGGGTCGATCCGGTGGCAAAGCCGCCTTCCTCCGAAGTGAAGAACGCCACGCCGCGGGCGATTTCCTCGGCATGGCCGAGCCGGCCGACCGGAATCTTGGCCACGATCTTTTCCAGCACCGGGGCCGGCACGGCGGCCACCATGTCGGTATCGATATAGCCGGGGGCGATGGCGTTCACGGTCACGCCGAACTTGGCGCCTTCCTGGGCCAGTGCCTTGGTGAAGCCGTGGATGCCCGATTTGGCGGCGGCATAGTTGACCTGGCCATACTGGCCGGCCTGACCGTTGATCGAACCGATGTTGACGATCCGGCCCCAGCCGCGTTCGCGCATGCCGGGGAAGGTGGCCTTGGCCATGTTGAAGCAGCCGCCAAGGTTGATCCGCATCACCTCGTTCCAGTCCTCGAAGCTCATGCGGTGCAGCGTGCCGTCGCGGGTGATCCCGGCATTGTTGACCACGATGTCCACCGGGCCAAGCTCTGCTTCCACGCGGGCGCAGCCGGCCAGGCAGGCCTCATGGTCACCCACGTCCCACTGATAGGCCGGGATACCGGTTTCGGCGGTGAATTCGGCCGCCTTGGCCGCGTTGCCGGCAAAGTTGGCGGCAACCGTTGCGCCTTGTGCCTTGAGCGCGAGGCTGATGGCCTTGCCGATCCCTCGCGTGCCGCCAGTAACGATTGCAACTCGTGTCATGCTTGCTGTGCCTCCCACAGGAAAACCCCCGTTCCTGCTATGGCTAGGTCAGCCGCTCGATCACCGCAAACCGAAAAGCATCCGTTGTGCGAAATTGTGAAATGCAGCCGCTTGCACTCACGAATTAGCTGCCGATCGGCGCCAAATCGCTCGCGCGGATATGTCTGAGCTGGCCGGTAGTTGGCCCGCTCAGAAGCGGAACTGGGTGCCGACGTAAACCGCCTGGCTGTCCTTCTGGCCGTCGTTCTGGGGCAGCAGCCGGTCGCGTTCCTGCGAATAGCGCACGCCCGCGGTCACATCCAGGTTGCGGGTCAGGCTGAACGCGCCGCCCACATCCACCGTCTGTTCGCCGTTTCCTTCCAGTGTGCGGGGGAGTCGTCCGGTCTTTTCCCGCTCGTCAAAGGCGATTCGCGCACTGAGCCGCGACGGCTGGTCGGCGTTGCCGGCGCGCAGGCGGAAGGCGGAAAGATCGGGCGCGTCGGCGCGGTTGCGGTCGCCGGGCGGGGTAAAGCCCTGATAGCCACGGGCAACGCCCAGGCTGTAGGCCGTCGGCGCGATGCGCAGTGCACCGGTGCCGGCGGCAAACGAAGCCTCGCTTGGCGGTTTGCGCATCCCGATCGCCCGCGCGGCTTGCGGATCGACGCGCACCGCCACGGTCACTGCCCGATCAGGGCGGCTGGTGCTTGAGGCCGGGGTAAAGCGGAACATCTGACCCCGGCTGAGATCGCCGATGCGGATCGTGCGGGCCAGATCCGCATCCACCGAAGCGGGGATCAGCGTGCCTTCCGATGGGGCGGCCGGGTTGGTCTGGCGCACATCGAAGTTGCTGGTGAACGCCAGCACGGCACTGGGCAGGGCCAGGGCGATCACCGCAGCCGACAGCAGGGCAGCCGGGCTGGACCCGCTGCGTATAACCTGCTGTGTGCTGACTCTCACCACTTTTCTACTCCCCGTCGGCACCCTGCCGTCGTGCGGCTGAACCACGCCTTGCCAAAGGCCTCGTCTGGTTTGCGGACTCGGGTGCCGATCTCGTATTCTGGGCCTTTCCCGGTCGTTTTCCAAGGGTTTTCGCGCATTCATCGATGGTTCAAGCGGGCTATCGCCAAGCAGGGTAGCGGCGTTGGCGCGCGGCCAGCCTCCACCAACGGCCTTGCCGCTGCGCTGCCTGCGGCTATAGAAGCCTCTAGCGGGCGCACCGGCGCCAGCCCGAAGCACAGGACTTGACCGTACGATGACTGCCAGCACCGCACCCGGCCGTTTTCTCTCCGTCTCGCGGCGCACGCTGCGCCGGGCCGGTCATGTCACGCTAATTGCCGCACTCGCCATGGGGTTGGCCGGTTGTGGCAAGAAGGACCGGCCGAAGGCCGATCTTGCCGCCGCGCGCATCACCACCATCGGCGTCAATTCCTACCTGTGGCGCGCCACGCTCGATGCCCTGTCGTTCATGCCGCTGCTGCAGACCGACAGCCAGGGCGGCGTGATCGTGACCGACTGGTACGCCAACCCGCAGAACCCGGGTGAACGCGTCAAGGTCACCGTCACCATTCTCGATCAGGATCTGCGGGCCGATGCCTTGCGCGTCGTCGCCAGCCGTCAGGTCGCGCAGGGCGGTGGCTGGGTCGATGCTCCGGTTCAGGCTGCCACCGTGCAGCGGCTTGAGGATATCATCCTGACCAAGGCTCGCTCGCTGCGCCAGCTGGCCAACGCCGGCTGATTTCCCTGCGGCAACTGCGCAGCGCGGCCGAAGCGGGTCGTTGCGGCGCGGTTGCACAGCCGTTGCAGTGTCATTGCAGCGGCGATGCGCCGGGGGCTTGCTGGGGCGCGAGCGGAACCCTAGAGGGTTGACGCCATGACCACCGACCAGACCCCGGACCGCTTCGATTCCGCTACCGCCGATGCCCGTTGGCAGGCCGCGTGGGATTCCGCGCAGGTATTCCGCGCCGATGATGCCAGCACCAAGCCGCGCAGCTATGTGCTTGAGATGTTTCCCTATCCTTCGGGGCGCATCCACATCGGCCATGTCCGCAACTATACGATGGGCGATGTCCTGGCGCGCACCAAGCGGATGCAGGGCTTCGAGGTGTTGCACCCGATGGGCTGGGATGCCTTCGGCATGCCGGCGGAAAACGCGGCCATGGAAAAGGGCGTGCATCCCGGCGGCTGGACCCGCGAAAACATCGCCAACATGAAGGCCCAGCTCAAGCGCCTCGGCTTCGCGCTGGACTGGAGCCGCGAGATCGCGACGTGCGAGCCGGACTATTACGGCCAGGAACAGGCTCTTTTCCTTGATCTTTATGCCGCCGGGCTGGTCTATCGCAAGGAAAGTGCGGTCAACTGGGATCCGATCGATTGCACCGTGCTGGCCAACGAGCAGGTGATCGACGGGCGCGGCTGGCGTTCGGGCGCGCTGGTCGAACGGCGCAAGCTCAACCAGTGGTTCCTGAAGATCACCGACTTTGCCGACGAGCTGCTCGAAGGCCTGCAAACGCTTGATAACTGGCCTGAAAAGGTCCGGGTCATGCAGGAAAACTGGATCGGCAAGAGCCAGGGCCTGCAGTTTGCCTTCACCCTTTCCACCGGCGAACAGCTGGAAGTTTACACCACCCGTCCTGACACCGTGTTCGGCGCCAGCTTCGTGGCCGTGGCCGCCGACCACCCGGTAGCGCAGGCCGTGGCGGCAGCGCGGCCGGAAGCGCAGGATTTCATCGCCCTGTGCAAGCAGGGCGGCACCACGGCGGCAGAGCTGGAAACGGCTGAAAAGCTTGGGTTCGATACTGGGATTGCCGCGCGCCATCCGTTCACCGGCGCCGATCTTCCGGTCTACATCGCCAACTTCGTGCTGATGGATTACGGCACCGGCGCGATCATGGCCGTGCCGGGGCATGACCAGCGCGACTTCGAATTCGCCACCAAGTACGACCTGCCGATTCGCCGCGTGGTCGCCGCCAGCGCGGAAGAGGCTGACCGGCCCTTTGCCGGCGAGGCCGAGGCCGGCGACGGCGTATTGGTGAACTCCGGTTTCATTACCGGCATGAGCGTGGCCGAAGCGAAAGCGGCGGTGATCGCCCGTGCCGAAGCCGAGGGCTGGGGTGAGGGCAAGACCGTGTGGCGCCTGCGCGACTGGGGCGTTTCGCGCCAGCGTTACTGGGGCACCCCGATCCCGTTCATCCATTGCGAGGTGTGCGGCGTTGTTCCGGTGCCGAAGAAGCAGCTGCCGGTGGTGCTGCCGGAAGACGTCGATTTCTCGGTCCCCGGCAATCCGCTGGAACGGCACCCGACCTGGAAGCATGTCGATTGCCCGCAGTGCGGCCACAAGGCTCGCCGCGAGACCGATACGCTGGACACATTCGTGGACAGTTCGTGGTATTTCCTGCGCTTTGCCAGCCAGCCGGCCGACCGCCCGTTCGACCCCGAGGAAGTGGCCCGCTGGCTGCCGGTGGAGCAGTATATCGGCGGGATCGAGCATGCGATCCTGCACTTGCTTTATGCCCGCTTCTGGACCCGCGCGCTGGAGCGGATCGGCAAGGTTTCGGTAAAGGAACCGTTTGCCAGCCTGTTCACGCAGGGCATGGTCACGCACGAAACCTATACTGTAACGCGGCCGCCGACGGCTGAAGAAAAGAAGCGGCTTGGATGGGATGATGCCGCTGCTCATGAATCAATAACTGAGTTCCTTCCGCCGTCGCAGGTCGATAAGCGCGGGGAAAAGTTCTTCGACAAAGTCAGCGGATTGCCCGTCAAGGTCGGCCGCGTGATCAAGATGTCGAAGTCGAAGAAGAACGTGGTCGACCCCGACGAGATCGTTGCTTCCTATGGTGCCGACGCGATCCGCTGGTTCATGCTGTCGGACAGCCCGCCGGAGCGCGACCTGCCGTGGTCGGAAGCCGGGATCGAGGGCTGCGCCCGCTTCGTGCAGCGGCTGTGGCGGTTGTTCGCGCAGTTCGATGCCGCCGCCGAGGGCGAGGACAAGGCGCTGGATCGCAAGCGCGACCAGACCGTGGCCGCCGTGGCCGAGGATATTGCCGCCCTGTCGTTCAACAAGGCGGTAGCGCGGATCTATGAACTGGCCAACGCGGTGGAAAAGGCCGCGCCTTCCGCCAGCCGTACCGCGGCGATTCGCGCCGTGCTGCTGCTGATTGCGCCGATGATGCCGCATCTGGCCGAGGAAGCGTGGAGCCGCATTGGCGGCGAAGGCCTGGTGGCCGAAGCCGCCTGGCCGCAGGTGGACCCGGCCCTGCTGGTGGACGACGAGGTCACCGTGGCGGTGCAGGTCAAGGGCAAGCTGCGCGATACGCTGACCGTGGCCAAGGGCACCTCGCGCGAGGAGCTGGAGGCGCTTGCCCTGGCCAGCGACAAGGTGCAGCGTGCGCTGGACGGGGCAGAGGTGAAGAAAGTGATCGTGGTGCCGGATCGTCTGGTCAATCTCGTGGCATGAAGCTGCGCCCCGCCCTGATTGCGCTGGCTTTGGCGGCACCGCTTGGCGCTTGCGGGCTGCAGCCGATGTATGCCGGCGGGAGCAGCGGCGCCATTGCCCGTGGCCTTGCCGGGGTGGAAGTGCCGCCGATCGAAGGCAAGGCCGGGTGGCTGGTGCGCAATGCGCTGCGCGACCGGCTGGCGGCAACCGCGTCGGGATCGGCGGCTCCGCGTTATCGGCTCGATGTGCGGCTGGATGACCGGCTGGAGGGGCTGGGCCTGCTTTCGGATGATTCGATCGGGCGGGAACGCCGGACCTTGCGGGCGCGCTATCAGCTGGTGGATGCCGCCAGTGGGAAGATCGTGCTGGACGTCAGCACTGCTGCCGACGCTGGCATCGACGTGGTTTCATCCGAATTTGCCACGATCGCGGCCGAACAGAGCGCGCTGGAAAACCTGTCGCGCGATGTGGCCGACCGGATCGTTACCAGCCTTGCGCTGACCCTGCGCCGGACCGATGCGGCAGACCAGTGACGTCGCCTGTACATAGGGCTGGCCGGTGAAGGCAACCCAGAAAGACTTTGCCGCGATTGCGCCGCGCGCCGCACGCGAAGCGAGGGTGTTTTTCCTGTGCGGGCCGGATGAAGCCGGAGTTCAGGAAGCGGGCGCGCGGATTATCGAACTGCTCGAAGATCCGGGCGAGCGGGTGGAGTTGGCCGGGGCCGACTTGCGCCGCGATCCGGTGCGGCTGGGTGACGAGGCGCGTTCGACCTCGCTGTTCGGGGACACCCGCCATATCGTGGTGCGTGCCAGCGGCGACGAGGTGGCCGATGCGGTGGAGATCCTGATCGGGGGCGATGCGCCGCCATGCCCGGTGGTGATCGTGGCAAGCGGGGCGACCGACAAATCGAAGACCGCCAAGCTGCTGGCGGACCGCAAGGATGCGCTGGTGGCCATGTTCTGGCCGCCAGATCTGCGCTCGGTCGCGGGGCAGGTGCGCCAGATTGCCGATCGGGAAGGGGTGAAGATCGACGGTGCCCTGGCCGAGCGGATCGCCCGCGCTGCCGGTCTGGATACCCGCATCGCCCGGTCGGAAATCGCCAAGATCGCCTGCTATCTCGATGCTTCGGCGGCATCGCCGCGCCGTGCCGATGGCGCAGTGCTGGATGCGATTGGTGCCAGTACCGAAGAGGATGGCTTCATGCCGATCGTCAACGCAGTGCTGGGCGGAGAGAGTGGCCGTCTGCCCGGTGAACTGCGCCGGATGCGCGAACTGGGTCTGAATCCGGTGGCCGTGCTGCTGGCGCTGGAGCGCCGGGTGGCGCAACTGGCCGCGCTCGCGGCGCGACTGGGGCCGCGCGGCGATGTCCGCGCCTTGCTGGCGGCGGAAAAGACCGCGCGGCGGGTGTTCTGGAAGGACGAGGGCGATCTTGCCGTTCAGCTGGGGCGGTGGCGCGGCCGCAGGTTGGAACGGCTGGTGGACAAGCTGGCCGGAATGCACCGCGCCTTGCTGGCCAACAGCCAATCCGCCGAGTTGCTGCTCGCGCAGGGTCTTGCCGAGATTGCACGGGCTTCTTCGGTAAAGAATTGATCCAAAATGGAACTGAGTACTTTTACGCAAGTATGAAGCAGGTTCTGCTTGCCATACCCGGGTTTTGCATTGCAACGGTGGCGTTGGGGATGCGGGTCGGGAGCGGAATTGATGCCCTTGGCAGGCGTTGTTTATCCAAAGTGGTATAATTCTCGGCGGGAGTGCCGATGACCGTGCAGGTAAGGGCGCGGACGCTTGGCGATCAGCGCGCTCATGACAAGGACGACGGTTCCCCGCCCGCGCGGCCCTTTGCGGCGGACCATCCCGATCGTTCGCCGGTTACCGAGATGCGTCCGCTCGAACGGCGGCGGTTGCAAAGCTATCTGGCGCTGATGATCGCCGACATGGCGATGCTTTGCGCCAGTTTTGCCTGCGCGGGTTGGCTCTACCTTGGTGTCGAGGGGGGCGCTTCAGGGCTGGTGTTGGCGCAATTGCTGCTGCCGGCCTTCCTGACGGTTGCGCTTTACAACGGGGCCTATTCGCGGCGCGCGCTGGAAAGCGCGGCCTATGGCAGCGCTCGTGCGGCGATGGCGTTGCTGATCTCTTCGGGTGTGGTGGTTTTCGTCGCGTTCTACACCAAGTCGTCGGAATCCTTCTCGCGTCTGTCGTTCAGCCTTGGTGCGCTTGGCGCGGCCGTGCTGCTCCCTTGGTGCAGGGCGCAGATGCGGGCTTTTGTTACTTGGCGCTGCGGTCAGCAGGTGATCAACGAGATGGTCATCGAGGATGGCGGTCCGCAGCTGGATCTGCCCGGCGTGCGCCATGTCGATGCGGAGCGCCATGGCCTCTCGCCGCGCTTGTCTGATCCGATGGCGCTGGATCGCATCGGTTCGGTCTTGCGCAACGTGGATCGCGTGGTGGTAAGCTGTGCGCCGGAACGGCGGGCGGCCTGGGCGATGATCCTCAAGGGTGCGAACGTCGAGGGCGAGGTGATCGATGACGCGGTGCTGACGCTGGGCGCGAAAGGCGCGCGTCAGGCCGGTGGGCGCGGTCTGTTGCTGGTCTCGCTGGGGCCGCTGGGGTTGCGGGCGCGGGCAACCAAGCGCCTGTTTGACCTGGCCGTGGCCGGCACGGCATTGCTACTCCTGGCGCCGCTGCTGGGCCTGGTGGCCTTGCTGATCAAGCTGCACGACGGAGGGCCGGCCCTGTTCGTGCAGCGCCGGATGGGGCGCGCAAACACGCTGTTTCGCATG
This sequence comes from uncultured Novosphingobium sp., assembly GCA_964627175.1. Lineage (GTDB taxonomy): Bacteria > Pseudomonadota > Alphaproteobacteria > Sphingomonadales > Sphingomonadaceae > Novosphingobium. The sequence goes on from CAZVHM010000036.1 coordinate 15,705, forward strand.
TACAAGTTCCGTTCGATGACGATTGCGCGGCTGGATCATGACGGGGTCAGCTCCACCGCGCGCGATGATGCCCGTGTCACCCCGATTGGCCGTTTTATCCGGCGCACCAGCATTGATGAACTGCCTCAGCTGTTCAACGTTTTGATTGGCGATATGAGCATTGTCGGCCCCCGGCCGCATGCCATCGGCTCGCAAGCGGGTGACAAGCTGTTTTGGGAAGTCGACCAGCGTTACTGGTTGCGCCATGCGCTGAAACCGGGGTTGACTGGCCTGGCCCAGATCCGTGGCCTGCGCGGTGCCACCGAGCACGAGGCGGACCTGGCCGACCGGCTTGATTCCGATCTCGAATATCTCAACGGCTGGTCGCTCTGGCGCGACATTGCGATCACTTTGGCAACCGCGAAGGTGATAGTGCATGACCGCGCATATTGAATTGAAACGCGCGCCAATGCTTGATGCCGAATCGGTTTTGCTTGGGTTCGATTGCATTGAAACCACAAAGGCTTGATTGCGCTCAGGCGCGAAATGCGCCGCGCGCTGCGCATTTCAATATTGATAGCTTCCGGCTCTGCTGCTCTTGCGAAAAAACGTTGGACCCAAGGTTAATGCCTATGTTACCGCTGTTTCGAGAGCAAATGGAGGCACAACGGTGACCACTCAACTTATCGCTATTCTGGCAGCAGCCGGTCTCACGACGGCAGGCGTCGCGGCAGCGTCGGAAACGCGCTCGGCTGCGGCAATTCCCGTCGCATCGATGGTTGGAGTGGCAAAGCCTGCGAAGAACGTTGCCAGCGCCCCCGTGGCGCGCCAGGGCAGCGGCGTTGACTGTGCCCTGGAGTCCAATTCCGAAGATCCGGCTTGTGCCCCTCTTGCTGGCAAGGCCGCCGGTAGCCGTGGTGTAAGCGGCGGCGTGCTGGGTGCGATCGCGGCTGGCCTTGGCGTGGCGGGTATCGTGGTTGCCGCCAAGAACGACAGCAACGGCTGACAAGACCGGCACGGACCTGCCTTTTCGGGCCATGTGCTGATCAGGCAGGCCGGTAGCAAGAACAAGCCCCCTCGACCGAGGGGGCTTTTCTGTTCGCTTGGGGCAGACGCCGCCGCAGGGAAAGCCTGTCCGGACGGGGGCAGTCAACAATGAATCGCCAAATGCAACTGTCGACCAAACGCCAGAGTGTCATTGCGATGTTGCTGGTCGCGGTGGCGATGATCCTGGGTGGCGGCGGCTCTCCGGCGCCTCTCCAGGAAATGCTGGTGCAGGTGTGTGCGGCGTTGCTTGTCATGGTCTGGGCGATGGTTTCGCCCCGCCCGATCCCGCCGGCGCCCGGTGCGGCCTGGGCGATCTCTGCCTTGCTGGTCGTGCTTCCGCTCGTCCAGCTCGTCCCCCTGCCGCCCGCCGTGTGGCAGGCCTTGCCGGGCCGTGAAACCGAACGCGCTGCGCTCGCGTTGGTCGGGGCGGCTGATACATGGCAGCCGTGGAGTGTCGCACCTTCGCGGACGCTGGCCTCGCTGCTGGCGCTGGCGGTTCCCGCCGCCGTGCTGCTGATCACGGCCAGCCTCGGTCGTTCGGGGCGCACCAGGATCATGGCGATCGTGGCGATCGTTGCTCTCGCTTCGCTGCTGATCGGAGCCGGTCAGCTGACGGGCGGCGAGGGCAATGCCTTCCGCTTCTATGTTGCCGACGTTGGCTATCTCAACGGTTTCCAAGCCAACCATAACAGCGCGGCCGATGTGCTGCTGATCGGCATGGTGGCCTTTGCCGGAACGGTTCGGGAATGGCAGGCGCGCCGCCGAGTTGCCGTCCGTCCGGCCTTTCTGCTCTGGCTGGTTGTGGGGGGCAGTGCGCTGTTTTCGCTTGGTGTTTTCCTCACCGCATCCCGTGCGGGGATTGCGCTGCTGCCGGTCGCCTGGCTGGGGGTGGCGGCGATCGCGCGCCCGTGGTTTGCGATCAGCCGCAAGGGCTTGCTGCTTGCGACGGCGACCCTGTTCGCGTTCTGCGGAGCCGGACTCGCCGCCGTGCTCACCAGCGGGGTGGGCGCACGGGTGCTGGGACGGTTCACCTTTGTTGGCGAATTCCGGCCGGAACTGTGGCGCGATTCCCTGTTTGCCGCGCAGCAGTATTTTCCCTTCGGCAGCGGGATCGGCACGTTTGTTCCGGTTTTCATGGCCATCGAGCGGCTGGAGGTGGTTGACCAGACCTTGCCCAACCGGGCCCACAACGATTTGCTTGAACTTGCCGTGGAAGCCGGTGTTTTCGGCCTCATCGTGCTGGCCGCCATCATGGCCGTGCTGGGGCGGCGGATCTTTGCCTGCCTGCGGAATCGTGAGGAATGCCCGGTCCCCCACATGATCTTCGCAGTCACCACGCTCGGCGTGATTGCGCTCCACTCGCAGGTTGATTATCCCTTGCGCTCGCTTTCGCTGGCTTGCATTGCGGCGGCGGCGGCAGCCTTGCTCATGCCGGCATCCGCGGTCTCGCGCCAAGCCTGCTAATGGCTGAACGGACATACGAAAGTGCTTTCATGAACCGACCCGGAGCTGTCAATTCCGCTCTTGTGGCGCTTGCCCTGCTGGGCGGTTGCGCTTCCGCCGGTCAAAGTCCGATGCCGGCTGGGGCCGAAGCCTACCAGGCGATCCCTGAACACGCCGACGTCATGCGGGCGAGCGAGGCAATCCGTCCCGGTGACCGTCTGGCGATCCGCGTGTTCGGCGAACCGGAGCTGAGCGCCGACAATTATGTCGTTGATGGCGGCGGCTTCGTGCAAGTGCCGTTGGTTGGCTCAGTGATCGCCGCCGGGCAGACGGCAAGCGAGTTTTCCGCTGAATTGCAGCGCCGCCTTGGCGCGCGGTTCCTGCGCGATCCCAGTGTTGCCGTTTCGGTGACCGAGCGGCCGATGGCGACCTTCGCGGTTGAAGGCGCTGTCGTGACGCCGGGGATCTACCCCGCGACGGCTTCCACCACGCTGCTGAGCGCCCTGGCCCAGGCCAAGAGCCCGACCAAGACCGCCAAGACCGACGATGTGCTGGTGTTCCGCCAGATCAATGGCCAGCGCGCAGGGGGCCGGTTCAACATCGACGATATCCGGCGGGGCCGTGCGCCCGATCCCCAGATCATCGCTGGCGATACCGTTGTGGTCGTCAATTCGGCGGCCAAGAGCACGTGGCAGGATGTCCTTGCCGCCCTGCCGGTGCTGAACACCTTCCTTCTCCTGCGTTATCGCTGACGGATGACATCCAACGTGGCCACGACTGCACTTCCCGAAGATCCGTCCAGCCCGCGCCGGATCGATTTCCACGACGATCACATTCTGGCGGTCCGGCAGCGTTCGGCGCTGGATTTCCGCTATATCGTGGCCGCCGTCCGTTCGAGCCTGCTGCTGATCGCAGCGATCATTGCTGCGGCGGTGGCGCTGGCGGTGATCGCCACGATGCTGCAGACGCCGCGCTATTCTGCGCGGACCACGGTGCAGATCAACGATACGGTCAATCGCGTCCTCAAGGACAACGACGATAGCCAGACGGCCGACATGAGCGGTTGGGATACCGATCGCAATCTCAAGACCCAGGTGGATATCATCAAGAGCCGCGGGCTGGCCCAGCGGGTCGTCCAGAAGCTCAACCTGGCGAGCAACGCTGCGTTTTTTGCCTCGCAAGAGGCCGAGCCGGCACCGGCCGACATGCCTGTCGAGGCAGCGCGGGCCCGCGCCGCTGCGCTGCTGCAGGCGAATCTCACGGTCACGCTCCCGCGTGATTCGCGCATCGTGACGATCGCCTGGGAAAGCACTGACCCGCGTATGTCGGCGCTGATCGCCAATGCCTATGCCAGCGAATTCATCCAATCTAACCTTCAGCGCAGGTTCGACAGCTCGTCCTATGCCCGTAATTTCGTGGCGGACCAGCTCGCCGAAACCAAGCGCAAGGTCGAGGATTCAGAGCGTGCCCTCAACGATTATGCGCGCAAGAGCGGACTGATCCGGACGCGCGATGCGACGATGGCGGGAACGCCGGGGGGCGGCAACGCCCGCGCCGGCGGCGAATCGGTGACGACTACCAGCCTGTTGCAGCTCAACACCGCGCTCAACGATGCCACCACGCGGCGGATCGCGGCGGAAGGTCGCTGGCGCGCTTTTGCCAGCAAGCCTTTGCTCAGCACACCTGAAGTGCTTGCCAATGCCAGTGTAAGCACCTTGCTGTCGCTCCGTTCAACCACCGAGGCTCAGCTTCAGCAGGAGCGTGCGCGCCACCTGGATGATTATCCTACGGTGCAGGCCAAGCAGGCCGAACTGGCGGCTCTCACCCGCCAGTTGCAGCAGGCGGCCTCCAACGTTCGGGATTCGATCCGCGCGGAATACCTTGCCGCCGTTGAAACCGAGAACAAGCTGGCCGCCGAGGTCAACCAGCTGAAGAGCGAAACGCTCTCGGAGCAGGACCGCACGGTGCGCTACAGCCTGTTGGCCCGCGAGGCTGACACCAATCGCCAGCTCTATGATGGCCTGTTGGAGCGCTACAAGGAACTGAATGCTTCGGCCGGCATCACCCTCAGCAACATTTCGATCATCGATACGGCCGACGTACCCGCGCGCCCTTCGTCTCCAAACCTGATCAAGAACCTGCTGATCGCCCTGCTGGGCGGCATTGCGGTGGCCGCGGCGACGGTGTTCCTGAAGGACCAGTTCGACGATTCGATCCGTGTTCCCGAAGATGTCGAGGCGAAGCTGTCGCTCCCGCTCCTGGGGGTTGTTCCCAAGTCGCAGGGCGAGGAGCCGGAAGAGGCCCTTGCCGATCCGAAGTCGCCCATTTCGGAGGCCTACAATTCGCTGCGCGGTTCCCTGCTTTATTCCACGAGCCAGGGCTTGCCGCAGGTTATCCTGCTGACCAGCGCCCAGCCCTCGGAAGGCAAGACGACCAGCGCCTTTGCGATCGCCTCCAGCTTTGCCCGGATGGGCAAGAGCGTGTTGCTGATCGACGCCGACTTGCGCCGGCCATCCCTGCACCGGCGGATATCCTATCGCAACGATCGCGGCCTGAGCACGCTGCTGACTTCGAACGAGCCGCTGAGCGCCGTGCTCCAGCCATCCGGGCAGGACGGTCTTTCGCTGCTGACTTCGGGCGCCATTCCGCCCAGCCCCACCGAGCTGCTGTCCAGCCGGAGGCTGGAGCAGATCGTCCAGGAAGCGGCCGGGCAGTTCGAGATGGTGATCATCGACAGCCCACCCGTGCTGGGGCTGGCCGATGCCCCGACCATGGCGACCCTGGCCGATGGGGTGGTGTTTATCGTTGAATCCGATCGCAGTCGCCGTGGTGCGCTCAAGACCGCATTGCGGCGCTTGCGCAGTGTCCGCCCGGTCCTGCTGGGGGCGGTGTTGACCAAGTTCGATCCGCTCAAGGCCGGCAACCGCTATTCGGAATATTACGGCTACGAGTATTACCAGTACGGCAGCGCAGCCCGGGAGGCCTGATCGGTGCATGCGGCTCGCATCCGGGGAACGGCGGGGCCGCCGCAGCGAACCGCCAGCGCGATGACCCGCGGGGCGATCGTGCTGGGGGCCGCGATTTTTGCCCTGGTTGCCGCGGCCAGCGGGCTGGACCGGGCGAGCATGGCCGAGCGGTCGCTCGCCCGGCTGGTGCCCGC
>CAZVHM010000037.1:0-21285 GCA_964627175.1 uncultured Novosphingobium sp.
TCGACGACACTGCAGCATTGGGAGAGCATCGATATTATCATCAGCGCATCACCTCTCAACGGAGAACTTCGATGCGCAAACCCCGTGACTTTGATTCGGAACTGAAGGCGCTCGCCGACAAGGCCAAGCAACTGAAAGCACGCCGCGTACAGCAACTCGGCGAACTGGTGATCGCCACCGGGGCCGATGCGACCGATGCGGAAACGCTTGCCGGTGCGCTGCTCGTCATTTCGGAAACCAACGAGGCCCAAAGGAAGGAGGCGTGGCGCAAGCGCGGCGCCGCCTTCTTTCAGAGCAAGGCACGCAAGCGTGGCGAGGGAACTCAAGACCAGCCGGACGGCACTCTCCCGCTTGACGGCGGCGCGGCATCGGCTTGAGGCAGCGAAGGCACGAACCGACATGCGCGAATGGCAGGTCCAACGACGCGAACGCACGCGGCAACTGATCGAGCTCGGTGGTCTGGTCGTGAAGGCCGGGCTCGTCGAACTTGCCGACGATGATCGCGCCACGCTCTACGGCGCATTCCTCACGGTTGCAGCCAAGCTGCGCGGCGAAGACCGTGAACAGGCGCTGGTGTTGTGGAAGCGGAAAGGCAGACGGGCATTTGAAGCGGCGCAACCGAGTGAAGAATAGCAGCACAATCTCACTGCCATGGAGCGCCGGCTCCGAACAACGACAGATCGCAACAGATCACACGCCAGATCGCGCCGTAGAAGCTCGCTGTAACCGAGCGCCATCCGACGATTTGGCCTTGAATGTCGTCGCCGATCACCGCTCAATCAAAGCTGTGTTTGGCGGCATGACCGGCATGCCAGCGACTGCCAACTTGATAGGACCGCCCCGCAGGGTGGGAGTTGGCATCTCGGACCGGTCGCCGTAATTGGCGACGTAATCTGCGATTTCGGGCTGGTCATCGATGTCATCAACCGGGCCAATGCGCCACGGATTTGCAACTCGCCTCGCCGCGATACTTTCGCGCGCAATGGCGGCGGCAGGCTTGCCTTCGGCGGCGCGTTGCTCGGCACGGGCCTGAAGCTCCGTCAATGCACCGGGAGCGTTGCGACTGCCAATCAGCGCTTCCACGACTGCCAGAACGAGCAGGACGACCGCCAGGACATATTTGGGTTTCATGCCTGCCTCCTGGCCATTTAGCTGCAAGCGCTGACCGAAACGGTGGGCGAGAGATTGTATATTTGAGACAGTTCCCGCTGATCTCGCACATACATCGCGGCAGTCTTGCGGATGACGGCATCCTTTAGGATCTGGCCAAACATAAGTGGCTTGTAGTTGTAGGCCACCTCAACGAACATAATTGCAAAGCCAGGTTCAGCAGACACCTTCCGATCAGTCGGGCCGATTTCTTTTATGGCGGTGCCGGTGAGCCCGTCTCCCTGCTTTCCGTAGCTCGATGTATAGTTTGCCGCCCCGTAGCAGCGCTGCCAGTGGATCCACTGCCCACCCTGGGCATTCACTTCGAGGCTCGACAGGATGAGCTTACCATTCGCCTTGACGTCAAGCCCGCCGGACTGCAGCTGGGCTGCTGCAAACGCTTGGTTGACATCGGCCTCTCGCATACGCGGAACGCCCGAAACGACGCTTTCTTTCGCCCGGGAGGCGTTGTCTGCCAGCGATACGGCGATCTGGCTAACGCGCATGTGGTTGAGCGAATAGTTCGTGAGCTCAAGGCCGCTGCCAAGCAGGATCATGAAGATCGGTGCTATATAGGCAAGTTCGATGGCTGCGACGCCGGAAGTTGCCGCCGTCAGTTGGGCGATCATGCCTCGGCACTGCCGCGTCAAGCCGGACATACCTGAACCTCCGAGCGTTCGGCCTGATCTCCATAGGGCTGATTGCGCGAGATCGTCGTTGCGGAAATGGTTGTTGTATCACTCCACCCCAGCAGTTTGCCGAGTGGGAAGATGCGCTTGTAAGTTAGTGCAGCCGTGTAGGCCACGACGTCATCTGCGCCCCCAAGGCCAGTGCCCCCCCTGTCGGTATCCCACATATTGTTGCCATTCACGTCTGTGAAGCACTCACCCGCATCATATGACAAATTGCCATTCTTATCGATGAAATCTTCGGGAGTGCCGACATCCTCGAAATTGCTGTAGTTCTTTCGCGTGGCGACGATGGCCCCTTGCGGGGTCAGGTATTTCACTTTCTCGAGCACTGCGGCATCAATCTGCGACAGATTGGCCGAGCCGGACTCCAGCCCCGCATCGCGGCCTGCTTCTTGCAGGGCACCATAAAGCGCGCTCTGCACATAGGTCGCGTGGCCTAGCTCGAAGGCCCCGAGCAGCATAAGCAGGAAGACCGGGGTCACAAGCGCGAACTCAACAATCATCGCTCCCGCCCGATCATCGCCAAGCCTTTGTAGGAGCAGATCTATCCGACCTATGCGCATGATCTAAAGCCCCAGCCTAAGGTTCGCGACCTGAGATGCGATGTATTTGAATTGGTTCTTCAAAGCCGCAGTGTCGCTTGCGTAATAGGCACGGCCGTCGCTCGAACAGCTCTTCATGTCGTCATTGAGGCTCGTGCCGAACGCGATGACCCAGACGGTGGTACCCTGCGATTTCACCTCCTCGCAGGCGGCGCGGAAGCGGGCCCGGTGACGATCCCTCACTGTATCGGTGTCACTATTCTTCGGCGCGACGCGATTGGAGAGCACCTCGATACCGTAGGCGTTGTAGCCCCAGATATATGGTTCCATCTGCCCGTCGGACATGAAAATTAGGTGCCTGCTGACAGGCTTCGCATCCTTGTTCACATTGGCAGCGAAGATCCCGCGTGGGCTTGAAAGACGCCCCCCCCAGATCATTCCGATGTCGTGATAAGTGTTTCCTGTTGGAGTCAGATTCGTCAGGTAGGTGCTCAGCCAAGCCGGAACAGCTGTGGGGTCCTCCGAAAGTTCAACCTCTCTAAGCAGCATCATCGGCGAGGGGCATGCGTAATAGGCATTGCTATAGTCGTCTGTGTCATCGACGTGCTGGTGATGGGAACGATAGTATGACACTCCATTCCACATCGGTCGCCACCGCGTTGCGTCCGAGTTGGGTGCGAGATCAAGATCGAGGTCGTACGCACCGTCAGGGATCGGACTCCAGTCTTCGTCGTCGACCGTGTCACGCTCCTCAATACAGCCGTTCCATGTCATGTTGGTCAGGCCCACGTTGTGCAGTTCGCTGCCATTCTTCTTCGCCATGCTGACCATGTCGTAATACCCGGCCTGATCGGCATAGGTGAACGATTCCGTATCCTCAACGATACTCCCACTCGGCTGGTCAATCCCCGTACCGACTGCGACGCTGTCTCCGGTTTTGAACAGAGAGGTGTCCAGATCGACCTCCTTGTAACGCCAGTTCGTGAATGCGAACTTGGTCTTATAGGTAGTCTCCGATGTCGTTACCTTTCTCGTGCAGATCCTTTTCTTTCCAGATCCGGACCACGAATGTAACGAGTAGGTGGTCTTCGTTACCGCTCCGGGAGCACTGCCCGACGTTATTGGATTTTTTCCCTTTTTCGGAAAAGCGTTGTTAGCGTAGTCATCGCAATCATTGTTGTCGATGGAACTGGGATATGTTTCGTACGTCGACCCTAGGTCGCTCGTTGTTCCGACGTGGATGGGCGTATTGAACTGCGCCTCGCGTGATTGATAAGGCGCGATGTCCACGAAGTACGACCTGGGCAGAGGAGAGTCGACCTCAGTAAAAAGGTTTTTGGCATTGACGGTCATGGAGTACGGGACGAACCCGTAGCGAATTCGCGTCCGATCGTCAGTCACTGCAGCGTTGATGGTGCGATGAAAGTCCTTCACTGCCTCCCGCAGCCCTGCGATCCGCGTCCCGCCCATTGAACCTGTCGTGTCGAGTACGAACATGATGTCGGCGTTGGACATCTGTAGTTCTGCCATGCAGTCAGCTTGCAGGTTGAAGGTGTTGAATGAAAAGGCACGCATTACTACGGTAGGGATCGTCGCTTTAGCAGTGCCGTAGACTTGACCATTGGTGTTGGCATCCGTAGAGAAATCGATCCCGGTCGCGTTGACTGTCTTGGCGTCGAAATTGTAGTCGAACAACTTCTTGGCTTTGGTCTTCTCGCTGTCTCCATAATCGCCCGAAGTGCTCATCGCGCGCCGTCCCGCCAATACACCTGCGTCACACGCCGCCTGCAACTGCGTACGGGCCATATATGCGCGGCTCAGATCAAGACCGCCGCCGACCAAAGCCAGCAAGGGAATGACAGATGCCGCGGCAATCAGCACCACGTTGCCGGATTCGTCCCGTCCGAGTGCGTACAGCGGCCCTAGCGCGCCACGGATCCACTGCATCGACTTCATCGATCATCGCCTTTCGAGAGCACCCATTGCAGGTAATCTTCGAATGCTTAAAGTTCCGTATAAGTCGATTGATTCTTGAATGACGGATGTTGAAGCGCAAATTAACATTCTGAAATCTCTTTGTTTTTTGATTCCGGCCGATCTCGGAAGCAAATGAAGCTCAGGACGCGAGCGCTGGATTCGCCCGAATGGGCTTGTCCGACATTCTGGCTCCTTACTGGGGTCAAAATGTCACAGAGCCTTGCTGGCCATATGCGACAGTGCGAAATGTCACGGGGGTTCGGTAAGGCGTACTGACGGTCCAACCTGCTCCAGGATATAGACGGTTGGCGGGTAGGTCGCGGCAGTTCTGGCCGGTAGTGTCGCATTGTTTGCCGTGAGTTAGTTCGACATTGGTGTTGCCCCGGTTGTGGATTTCAAGATTGTCGCCTCGGCGCGTGGCGGCAACTTCGATCGTGGGCTGAGCGGGGCGCAACATGACGAGGGCATCGTAGCCGACGAAAAGCTTCAATGCGCTGCGTTCTGCACTTAGGGGACCCGCCACCGGTTTGATCGTGACGCGATAGATCCGGTCCTTGGCGGGTCGCTCGGTCACTGCCGCAACGCGAACCAGCTTCCGTTCGCCTGGCTCGAGGATCAGCTTCTGCGGGGTCACAAGCAAGCCCGTCACCGCCGGATCAGCGGAGGGCTTGCGCAGCTCGGTCGCCTGCCCGGGATCAAGGACCTCAGATGGTTCGGCCACAACGTAGAGCCGCTCGGGTCCATCATTCCACAGTTCGATGTCGTCGCGCGGCGCCGTATCGGGACCAAGGTCGAGAATTACCTTGCTCAACATCAGCCCGGCCTGGGCAGGCGCCGCGCCGACGACCGGCGCTAAGGCGAACGCGGCAAGCAGTGGGCGCAGGCTGCGTCTGCGCATGAACGTGGCCGGCAGTCGAGTCATGGTTGACGCTCCGTGAATTTGTCTGAACGAGATGTCATCGTCTTGCGCGCGCACACAAGGTCCTGCAGCGCGGCAAACCCGTGTTTGCCCTCGCGCTCGGCAGTGTCAGAAACGATGGCGACACAGGTGCTTCCGTCGAGCAGCCGGGCAGTGATCGTGCGCTCGGCATCGAGTTGCATGAGAAATCCCCCGTCGGATCCGGTCTCGGCGATGTTGCTGCCGGCGGTCAGCGCGGCCGCGGCCAGCGGCGTGCCATCGGGTGAAACGAGACGGGCGTAGATCGCCAGCTGAGGGCGGGTGCGCCATGCAAAGGCGGCGACGTTGCCGGGGAACAGCGTGACGCGGCGGGCCGCCCCGTCGTAGCCGAGCATCGAGCCCGCCGCGGCGCGGAGTCGAACATCGTAGGAGCGATAGGCCGGCAGGTCGATCGTTACCGTATGACCGCCCCGCAGCAAGGCGCGCGGCATGTCGTTGACCAGCAGCTCGAACCGCTCGTCCTCTGGCGCATCCACCCGCGCGACTACCCCGGACTCGCCCCCGTCGAGCCGGCCAAGCGCGACATGGCCGCGGGCGGCGGCAAGCCCGGTGCGCAACGAGAGCGCGTACTGGGTCCGGCCGTCGCCGCCCAGTGTCCGGGTAAGGCTGGCAGAAGCCTCGCCGCGATCGGCGCGCAGCAGGAGGTCGGCTGTTGCGTAGGTGGCATTCTGGTCATGGCCGAGCGCGGCGCTGCCCTGCACCTGGCCAAGGCCGGTGTCGCCGGTCACCGTCGCGCGTAGGTTGCCCACGGCGGCGGCCAGGTCCCCCGGGGCGCCGCTCGCGCCACCCTCGGCGCTGAACATCTTGTTGCCGCGGGTCAGGGTGAGCGTCAGCCCTGACCGGCCCCCACTGAGTGGTCCGCGTTGATTGTTAGTGCAAGATTGCCTCTGGCGCCATGGCTGGCCGTAGGTGGAGCGAAGCGGAACCGGAGGGCAGCCATGGCGGTGTCGCCGTTTCCGGTGCCGGTGGTCGATACCCCAACGAGCTGTGCGGCCTAATGGTGTTGTAATGCCTCCGCCAGGCTTCGATCAGGATCCGGGCCTCGGTCAGGGTGTAGAAGATTTCCCCGTTCAAGAGCTCGTCACGCATCGAGCCGTTGAAGCTCTCGCAGTAGCCATTCTCCCATGGGCTGCCGGGCGTGATGTAGAGCGTCTTCACACCGACCTTTGTCAGCCATTTCTGCACCGCATTGGCGATAAATTCGGGGCCGTTATCTGACCGTATGTGCGCCGGCGGGCCTCGGGTGACGAACAACTCGGCCAGTGCCGCCAGCACATCCTCGCTGCGAAGTCGTCGCGCGACAGGCAATGCCAGGCACTCCCGGCTGGCTTCATCGATGATCGACAGGATGCGGAACTTGCGACCATCATGCGTCCGTCCCTCGACGAAGTCGTAGGACCACACGTGCCCTGGATACTCGGGTCGCAAGCGGATACATGATCCGTCGTTGAGCCAGAGCCTCCCCCGCTTTGGTTGCTTCTGCGGCACCTTGAGACCCTCGCGTCGCCAGATGCGCTCTACCCGCTTGCGGTTCACATGCCAGCCGGCATCCCGCAGCAGGGCCGTCACCCGACGGTAGCCGTAGCGACCATATTGCCGGGCCAGGGCGATGATGTCTTCAGTGAGTGCGGCTTCGTCATCTGCCCCACGCGGCATCTTACGCTGTGTCGATCGATGCTGCCCGAGCACACGGCAGATCCGCCGCTCGGACACGGGCATCATGCCCCGGATATGATCGATACAGCGCCTGCGGCGCGCGGGGCTCAGAAGTTTCCCCGGGCAGCCTCCTGCAAAATCAGCTTGTCCAGGGTTAGGTCCGATACCGCCCGTCGTAACCGAGCGTTCTCCTTCTCCAGCTCTTTCATGCGCCGGGCCTGATCCATCTTCAGGCCGCCATACTCTTTGCGCCAGCGGTAGTAGCTCTGCTCGGTGACGCCAATCCGGCGACATGCATCCGCCACCGTTCCGCCCTGCGCCAGCACGATCTCCGCTTCACGCAGCTTGCCGATGATCTCTTCCGGCTTGTGCTTCCTCGCCATTCCATTCCTCCTTCGTGACCAATTCTAAAATAGAAATTGGGCCACTCAGAAGGGGGCAGATCACACTGGCCTAGCGATGTGGCGGCTGGCTGGGCGCGTGGTGCGGGTCGGGCACTATTGGCTGTAGCCCGCTTTTCTCTGACTTCCTGATTGAGAGCAATGTTCATGGGCTGAGTTCAAGCAACAGGAAGTGAGACAATGCCAACTTGCGCCATGGAGTCATCCTGCCTTGCCGTCCACTCGAGGTTGAACGTAAATCGCCATCGCCCGGACGGCCCAGGGCAACAGGCCTGCCGCGAGGCAAAAGGCGGACAGGATCAGCAAGGGGAGCGCTTCAGAGGACAGCGCCGCAGCCAATCGTAGCACGGTTGCAACCTGGACCAGAGCAAAGGCAATCCAGGCGAGGGCGGGCATGGTCAGTGGCCGGCCCGAATGCCCCTGACTAACGCGCGTGACCATGGCGATAACCAGACTACCAGCAAAGCCGATCGTGAGCAGGTGGATGCCTCCCCTGGCGCTCTCTGGTGCGAACAGGCCGGACCAGGCGATCCAGGCGAAGCCGATCGGCGCCCAGGCAAATCCCAGGATGAGCACCCACAGCAAGCCAGGCGCACGGGTTCCGGGCCACCACTTCCACAGCATGAGGCCGGTCAGACCGGCCAAGGCTGCATTACTGGCTGCGGCCATGCCGGGAGCGGAAGCGTAATAGGCGCCAGTTCCGGCAAGACTGGCGATCCAGAAGGCGGCCAGGACCCAAAATGGCCTCCACGGCAAATAGCCCTTCACCACGTTCCCTGCAAAGAACGGGACCATGCGGTGACAGACGGTGACGAAGACCGGGAGGATGAACAGGGCGAGGCCGGCAAGGTTGGACATATGGATCAGCATGCCATCCAGCGATCGCAAACCCGCGATAACCCCGATCAGGCAGCCGAAGCCTGCGCAGCAGGCGGTGAAGATTGACCAGCCATGCCACGTTGGCGACCGGCCAGCGCGCAATTCGCGAACCAGCCAGCCAAACATCCAGCCCAGCGCCCAGATCCAGCCTGTTGCCGCCGCGCCGAACGCGATGACAATGACGGGGGGCAAAGCGGCAAGCAGGCCCGTCCACAGCATAATCGTTGCCAGGAGGAAGGCCGCGCCAACCGGGACATAGATGGCTGGCGCCGAATCAGGAAAGCCCGTCCAGCGCGGGAATACCGTGAGGAGGAAGCCGAGAAAGAACGCCGGAAGCACGAGAAACAGCAGGATCGGCGCATGCAGCAGGCTTGCGGGGATGGGTTGCTCCAGACCCGGTCCCATTCCGACGAGGTCGAGCAGCATCGCGCCCCACCACGTAACAACCAAGGCGAACTGGACCGCGCCGACGAGAAACAGCAGCCGGTGCGGGGCCGCAAGGACGACCGGGGCTTTCACCACAGGCCATGGCTCCCACCAGCTGTGCCGATGATCGTGATGAGCGAGGCCGCCAGCAGAATGCGATGCATGATCTCCATCCGGCGAAAGTCGGCGGCAGGCGTGGCGGAATCGCGCATGCGTTTATGGATGACGAGCGGTTCGAGCACGAAAAGCATCACAGCAAACATCATCCAGACGGCCACCATGGCCGTCATCCACCAGAATTGCGGTTGGCCGAACCGTTCCCATAAGCCGGCGCGCCAGACCATCCAGAAGCCGCTGAGGCCGGCCAGCGCCACCCAGACGCGCGCCTGCCGGGCAAAGCCGCCTTCGAACCGGTGAAATCCCGAGAGCTGCTCATCCGGCAGAGTGTCGCGCCGGATCGCCGGCATGGCGACCGTGGTGACAAAGGCGACGCCGCCGATCCACAGCACGATCGAGGTTATGTGGATCACGCGGGCGATCATGAAGTCATCCATGGCCATGCTCCAGGGGCGTTAGCGTCTGGCTGGGCGAGGAGTCTGGTCCGGTCATAGCGGCTTGTCATCCTCGTCCAGGAAAATCCGCTGCGATGCCCCGGCAACGTCCTCGTACTGGCCAGTCCTGAATGCCCAGAAGAACACGGCAAGTCCCAGGCAGCCAAGAACAATAGATATCGGAATCAAGAAGGCCAGTGCGCTCATCGGGTGATGTCACGGTTGGCGCGGGGAAGGGGGCGCGACATCTCGGGCGACTGCGTCAGCGAACCGCGCGCCAGGCATGCCATGTCGCATGGCCCAGCAACGGAAACACGATGATCAGCCCGATCATCCCGGTCGCCACCGAAAACACAAACAGCGCCAGCACCACCGCGCCCCAGACCAGCAGCGCCGGGAGGTTGTTCCAGACCAGCGCCCAGCTTGTGCCCATCGCGGTCAGGCTATCCAGCCGCCGGTCGAGCATCATCGGGATCGAAAAGGCCGAGATGGCAAACGCGAAGGCGGCGAACAGGCCGCCCACCGCCGAGCCGACCAGCAACATCGCAAGGCCTGTCGGCGTGGCGAACAGCATCTGCACGATATGGTTGAACCCTGGAAACGGCCGTACCCCGAAGAACAGGGCATAGATCAGGACCGCCGCCCGCATCCACAGCAGCAGCAGCCCGCACAGCATGGCGCCAGTGAACAGGATCTGGCCGCCCGACTGTGCCCGAGGCATCAGCATGTGCCCCAGCGACACCTGCCGGCCCTCCTCCAGCGAACGGCTCTTCTCGTAGAGGCCGATGGCCAGGGCGGGCGCGAGGATAAGAAATCCCGCAAGCACCGGGAATATGGCGAAATCCCATTCCAGCACCACCAGCCCCACGATGATCGCGGCGGACAGCAGGAACACGAACAGGCCGTAGAGCAGGCTTGGCCATGGATCGTGCGTCAGGTCCTGCCATCCCGCGCGCAGCCAGGTGACCGCACTGCTGGCCGGCAGGTTGCGGGCATAAGGACTGACGCGGGGGAGCGGCGGGACGATAGGGGGGATGGTGGTCATCATCGTCTCCTGATCATGTCAGCATGACGGCTGGGCTGCGCTGAAGACGCCGGGGCTTGCGGGGTGTTCGCCGGCTTTGGCATGCGCCACGCAGTGCGGCTGCGAACTGGTGGCGACGTAGACCAGATGGGCATTGGCGAGCAGCACGACGACGAGCGCGATGACGGACAATATCACGATCGAACGGCGGGAAGGGGAGGTCATCATCGGCTGGCTCCCTTGTCGAGGAGATAGACCACGAGGATCTTGCGATCGACCAGACTGAGCTGGTTCTGCCAGGCGGGCATTTCGCCCTGCCTTCCATCGTACACCGAAGTATAGACCGACTGCGCATCGCCGCCATAAAGCCAAGTGCGATCCGTGAGGTTGGGCACGCCCAGCGTCTGATTGCCGCGTCCTTCCGGCCCGTGGCAGGCAACGCAATTGGCCGCGAAGACCGCCTGCCCCGCCGCGACCGATTGCGCGGTTCCACCTGCCGCATGGGCCGGATCCGACAGCGACAGGACATAATC
The DNA here is from genome assembly GCA_964627175.1 of uncultured Novosphingobium sp. Taxonomy (GTDB): domain Bacteria; phylum Pseudomonadota; class Alphaproteobacteria; order Sphingomonadales; family Sphingomonadaceae; genus Novosphingobium. The sequence goes on from CAZVHM010000037.1 coordinate 10,789, forward strand.
GGTCACCGCCAGAACGGCGTTGTTGTCGAGAATGCCATCGCGGCCAAACGCCAGCATCTGGCTGACGCGCGTATCCTTGCTCTTGCTGCTGTTCACGCCGACCGCGATGGTCTGTGCGATCACGTCGGGACTGCCACCCCAAAGCCAGTCCTTGTCAATGAGGTTGGGAAAACCCTTGCTCCCGGTTGCGTTGATGCCGTGGCAGGCCGCGCAATTGTCGCCGAACAGTCGGTGGCCGTCTTCCCGGACGATTTTCATCAAGGCCGGGTCGGCGCGGATCTGGTTGTAATCGAGCGCCGCGATCCGGCCGGTCCAGGCGCTGCGTTCCTGCGCGGCCCGTTCGACAATCCGGGTCACGGTCGTCCGTTGATCCACGCCAAGCAGGCCGCGGGTATAGGTGCGGCCAAGCGGCCAGGCCGGCATGAGAATCCAGTAGCCCACGGCGAAAACTGCGCTGAGGATCAGGAAGAACCATACCGCGCGCGGCACCGGGGTGTTCAGTTCCTTGATGCCGTTCCATTCATGGCCGGTCGTCTGGTGCCCGGTGTGAGGATCGCGTTCGATTACAGCCATGGCTTGTCCTCGTCCTCGATGATGTCCCGGGCTGCCTTGTCAAACCGGTCCTGGTTGCGAGGCCACAAGGCGTAGGCCAGAGCTACCGCCGCCATCGCGAGCAGGTAGACCAACCCGAACGACTTGGAGAAACTCACCAGCGTGTAATGGGCGATGTCCATCGGATCACTTTCCTGCCGGGCCGGGTGCCTGGGCCGCGTTGCTCAGCTTGCCCAGAACCTGGAGATAGGCGACCAGCGCATCCATTTCCGATACGGTGCGCTTGTCGCCATCGAACAGGCGGACCTGCGTCGCCGCTCCATAGCGCTTCACCAGCCCCTGCGTGTCGCCATCGGGCGAAGCCTGGGCGACCGCGTCGGCTGGCGCGTTTGCGATCATCGCGTCAGTATAGGGCACACCTACGTCGCGCTGCGCTTTCAGGTGTTCGCCAAGGTAGGTGGTCTGCAATTCGGTGGTGTTCAGCCAGCCGTATTTCGGCATGACGGACTGCGGCACCACGCTGCGCGGGTTGGTGAGGTGGGCCACCTGCCAGGCGTCGGAATACTTGCCGCCGACGCGCGCGAGATCGGGACCGGTGCGCTTCGAGCCCCACAGCATCGGGTGGTCGTACTTGGACTCCACCGCCAGCGAATAATGGCCATAGCGATCCACGTCGTCCTGCAGCGTGCGGATCATCTGCGAATGGCAGGCATAGCAGCCTTCGCGGATATAGATGTTGCGCCCGGCCAGTTCGAGCGGCGTGTAGACGCGCATGTTGGGGTCGGTCTCCACCGTTTCGTCGATGGTGAAGAGCGGGGCGATCTCGATCAGGCCGCCGATACTGGCGACCACCATGATCGCGAGGACCAGCGTGATGGACTTGCGTTCAAGCCGGTAGTGGAATCCGAACATGGCCGCTTACTCCGCAGGCTGGAGGTGGGCGAGGACGGGTTCATCTCCCGGCGGTGCCATGGCGGGCGCCGGTTGGCGGATCGTCATCCAGATATTGTAGCAGCCGACCACTGCGCCGATCAGGAAAAGCAGCCCGCCGATGGCCCGCGCAATGTAATAGGGATGCATCGCCACGACCGTGTCGAGGAAGGAATAGGTCAGCGTGCCGCTGTCATTGTAGGTGCGCCACATTAGGCCTTGCAGAACCCCCGAGTTCCACATGGCGAAGACGTAAATCAGCATCCCGGCGAGAGCGAGCCAGAAGTGGACCTCGACCAGCGCCGGTGAATACATGCGCTCGCGCTTCCAAAGCCACGGTACCAGCGCATAGATCGAGCCGAAGGTGATCATGGCGACCCAGCCCAGCGCGCCCGAATGGACATGGCCGATTGTCCAATCAGTATAATGCGACAGCGAGTTGACCGCGCGGATCGCCATGAATGATCCCTCGAAAGTCGACAGGCCATAAAAGACCGCCGCCATCGTCATGAAGCGCAGCGTAGCGTCATCGCGGACCTTATCCCATGCGCCGTTCAGCGTCAGCAGCGCGTTGGCCGCCGCGATCCACGACGGGATGAGCAATATCAGCGAGAAGGTCATGCCCAGCGTCTGAACCCATTGCGGAAGTGCGGTGTAGTGCAGGTGGTGCGATCCCGCCCACATGTAGAAGAAGGTGATCCCCCAGAAGCCGATGATCGACATGCGATAGGAATAGATCGGTCGTCCCGCCCGCTTGGGCAGGTAATAATACATCATGCCGAGGAAGCCGGCGGTGAGGAAGAAGGCGACCGCGTTGTGGCCGTACCACCACTGCGTCATCGCGTCCTGCACGCCGGAAAAAGCCGAATAGCTCTTGGCGCCGGCGAAGGACACCGGCACCGCCAGGTTGTTGACGATATGGAGGATCGCGACGACGAGTATGAACGCCAGATAATACCAGTTGGCGACGTAGATATGCGGCTCCTTGCGGCGCGCCAGCGTCCGCAGGTAGAGCACGAGGTAGGTCACCCAGACCACGACCAGCCAGATATCGCCATACCATTCCGGCTCGGCATATTCCTTCGACTGTGTGATGCCCATGAAATAGCCCGACACCGCAAGGATGCAGAACAGGTTGTAGCCCAGCAGGACGAACCAAGGGCTGAACTGGCCCGGCATGCGCGCGCGCGATGTGCGCTGCATGACATGGTAGGAGGTGGCGATCAGCGCATTGCCGCCAAATCCGAAGATCACCCCGGTGGTGTGGACCGGCCGCATTCGCCCGAAGCTGGCCCATGCCGCGTCGAAGGTCATGTCGGGAAAGGCCAGCAACAACGCCACCCAGACGCCCATGAACATCCCGAACACGGCCCATGCCATGGACAGGATGATCCCGGCCTTGCTCGGGTCGTCGTAATATGAGGCCAGTCGCGTTTCGTTCGGTTCCGGCGCAAAATATCCGCGCAGGACCACTGCGAGCAGGCCAAGGCTGTAGAGCGCTACGATATAGCCGGGAATTTCCATAGGATCTGCACGAGCTGCCGCAGCAGCAGCCATGACGATACCGATCATCATTCCCACGGTCAGGATGGCAATCGCCGCCTGGCGTTCGCTTAAGGTGAGACCTGAGACCACGCGCGAACTCCCTCAAAGGACACGACCGGAATTATCACAATAGATGCATTTGATATACCGCTTATTGTTGAGAAATTGCTTTTGCAGCAATTTCTTGTACCAATACCGGGCGAGGCGCAGCAGCGACAATGCGCGGCCTCCAATCCGGCGGGGCCAAGCGCCGAATGCGGTCCGGATCTGCCGAGCCGCCAGCGGATCTGCCGGTGTCCCTGGCCGTAAGTGAGACTGCCGGGATATGAGCAACCTAGGCCGTAGACTCATTACGCGGCACACCAGAGGCTCTGCCCGGATGCCAGGCTGTTGAGGTTCTCGATATATTTGGCGTGATGACGATCGTGATGGATATGCAGGGTTTCTTCGCCAAGATGAGGCTCAAGGTCCTTGTAGCCATAGGGCAATGGCGGGAGATCGAAGGTTGCGGGGGCTCCCGGCGACGGGGGGACCGTCCGGGACAGCGTCGTTTCAGTCATTTCATATCTCCTCGGATTGATTTGCGGGTGCCATCGCGGGATTCGCAGCCCGCACTCGGGCGCGCAGCGCGGCCAGGCACAGCGCGATGGTCAGGATGTCGTGCGTCCCCCGCGACGCGCCCTCGGTGCTCATGACGATGACATCCAGACAGTCATGCTCGATCCAGCAGCCAGCGGGCACCAGCGTGGCTGCCGCTGACCAGGTCCGCGTATAGTTCAGGGCCCGGACGCGGTTGCCATCCCTTTGCCGCCAAATCCCCGGCTCCAGTTCTTCAAGATCGGCCAATGCGGGGAAGATGGCCCGGCAGATTGCCGCGTCCAGTTCGCGCGACGGTGCGGTGGCTGCAAGGCAGGACGAAATCACTCGGCGGAATGAATTTGGCCCGGAACCGGCCCAGACAGGCGATGGCGACAGAACGGTCACCGGTCCTGCCTCCCAAGGGGCAAGTCCATGGGCCCTGCAACCGGTGTCCGGACCGCTTCCAGAAGACCATCGCCGATAGCGTAAACCCAACCGTGGAGCTTCAGCGGCGCGCCGCGACTCCAGGCATCCAGCACGACGGGATTTGCGGCCAATGCAGCAACCTGGGCCGAAACGTTCCGACGACACAGTTCGTCGGATGAGACCGCTCGCCCGCCGTTGCCGGTGCAAGTGTGCCGGTACAGATCACAAAGCGGCTCAAGCCACAGTCCGATGGCGCCGCCAGGCTTTTCGTCAGTCATCGCCGCATTCACGCCGCCACACCCATAGTGGCCAACAACAATGACATGCTCCACTTCAAGCATCTCAACCGCGAATTGCAGTGCGGCCTGGAAATTGGGATCGTCCCGATTCGCAAGATTGGCGACATTGCGATGAACGAACATCTCGCCCGGATCGAGATCGACGATCTCGGTTGCGGGCACGCGGCTGTCGGCGCAGCCGATCCAGAAATATCGCGGCGTTTGCTGGCCGAGGAGCCTCTTGAAGAAATCCGGATCGCTTGCTGTCTTGCGGCTTACCCAGCCAAGATTGCGGGCGAAAAGTTCGGAGAGCGCGGGATCAGGTCTCCGCGCGGTGGCTTCTTCCGGTGCGGGCAAGCCACCGGTCATGAAGCGCCGGCATGCAGATCAACAATCCGCAGATAGGGCTTCAGGGTGCGGAAGCCTTGCGGGAACTGGCGCGCGGCCTCCTCGTCCGACAACTTGGGTGAAATGACCACGGGTTCCCCTGGCGTCCAGTTGACCGGAGTTGCGATACTGCGGGCATCGGTTAGCTGCAGGCTGTCGATCGCACGCAGGATTTCGGCGAAATTGCGGCCCGTGCTTGGAGGATAGGTCAGGATCAGCCGAATTTTCTTGGTTGGATCGATGACGAAGACCGACCGGACCGTGACGGTGGGATCGCTCTCGGCGTGGATCATGTCGTATAGCTTGGAAACCCGGCCGTCCGGATCCGCGATCATCGGAAAATCGAGGCGGGCGCCTTGCGTTTCCTCGATGTCGTGTTCCCATTTGTGGTGCGCCTCAACCGGATCCACCGAAAGGCCGATCGGTTTGACATCACGCTTGTCCCATTCGGAACGAAGCTTGGCCACTTCACCCAGTTCGGTGGTGCAGACCGGGGTGAAGTTCTTGGGATGGCTGAACAGGACGCCCCAACTCGTTCCCAGCCAGCCATGGAAACGGATGCGGCCGTGGGTTGTGTCCTGTTCGAAATCGGGGGCGATCTGCCCGAGATGAATGGTCATGAGCGGCTCCTGTCGGAATGCTCGCCCATTTTGGGGTCAGGTTGATAACCAAGCAAACGAATGATATTCATGCTTGAAAGCAAGAAATTTGATATTATACTTCCAGAAGTGCTGTGCAGTCACCGTGCGCCATGACAGGCGGCGCAGGGCCCTCATCAACGCTGTCATATTCGGCGATTGTCAGAAGGAATCCTGGGGTATGGATATTGCGGTTGCCCGGACATTTCTCGAAGTCGTGAAGACCGGCAGCTTCGTTCGGGCAGCCGAAAACCTGAACCTGACGCAAACGGCGGTCAGCGCGCGGATTCGCGTCCTGGAAGAGCAACTGGACCGCCCCGTCTTCATTCGGAACAAGGCTGGTGCCAGATTGACGCCGGCCGGTGAGCAGTTTCATCGGTTTGCGACCACGCTTGTCCAGGTCTGGGCGAGGGCACAGCGCGCGGTGGCTCTGCCGCCAGGGCGCGAAACGGTTGTAACGATCGGGGCGGAGCTGAGCCTGTGGAGCCCGTTGCTGCGGCACTGGCTCCTGTGGATGCGCCGCGAATGCCCGGAGATCGCGGTCAGCACGCAGATTGACACCTCCGAGCGGCTGATGGAGCAGGTCCAGGATGGTTCGCTCGATGTGGCGGTGCTCTATGCCGCCCCGAGCAGGCCCGGCATGATTGCCGAGCTGCTGTTCGAGGAGAAGCTCGTCCTTGCCCGGACGACGCCGACGAGTAAGCCGCTGGCGCCGGAGGACCATGTCCTCATCGACTGGGGAGAGGAATTCGCGGCGAGTTACCAGGCGGCATTTGCCGATCAGCCCAATGCAGTAGTGTCGATCAGCTATGGGCCGCTCGCGCTCGACTATATCCTCGCGACAGGCGGGGCGGGCTATTTCCGCAAGGGTTTCATTCGTTCCTACCTTGAGGAAGGGCGGCTCGCCCTTGTCCCCGGCAGCCCCGAGTTTTCCTACTCCGCCTATGCAGTCCATTCGACCAAGGCTGACCCGGGGGTCATGGACCGGGTGCGCGCGGGCTTGCGTGCGGCTGCGGCAATCGCGGCATGAAGGAAATGAGGTGATGCCATGAACGAACCTACCTCCCCACCCTGCGGTGCGGCCGATGCCGACGACGTCTACATGGGATATGCGGGGAGGGACGAAATTGTCGCCGCCCTCAACGAATTGCTGGAGGCAGAAAGGGCCGGTGCGCGGGTCGCGGCCGAGAGCGCGAAAACAATATCACCTGCCGGATTTGCCGAACTGATGCGGCACGTGCGTGCAGACGAGGCGCACTGGTGCGCGATGCTCGATGGGCATATCCGGTGTCTTGACGGATCGCCATCGCACAGCACCGGAGACTTTCACGCCAGGGCGATGGCCATTGCCGATCCGGTCGAACGGCTGTCCTTTCTCAACCGCGGACAGCAGTGGGTGGTGCGCAAGCTGGAGGCGCTGATGCCCCGGATACGCGATGACCGGCTTCATGCCGATCTGGCCGAGATGGCGCAAAGGCATCGTGATAACGTAGCGGCAGCCGAAGACTTTCTGGGGCGACTGCAATCCCGGGAATAGAATAAAATTTATTGCATTGAAAATGCAATAATATGCATTTGCAACATGTCAATGCCTGCGCGACAACCGCGCTGCTGACCGAATGCTTCTGACGACAGCACCCGCGTAGACCACTTCTCCGGGGCTCCCGCACAGGAAGTATGGCGCGGTCGTCGAGGGATTGCAGGCATGGCGGTAAATGAAGTGCCCGGTGCGGTCTTGGCCGCGAGACAATGGCAGTTGGTCCAGGAATTGGCGGCCGGCCTGGCGCCGCCGCAGGCGCAATGGCTCAGCGGCTACTTCGCCGGCCTTGGCGCGGTGCTTCCTGCCGCGGCGGCGAGCGGGACCGGTCCTGGGGCGGCGCCGCGTTCGCTTACGATCCTCTATGGAACCGAGACAGGCAACGCAGCCGACGTGGCGAGGGCCGCCGAGGCGGCTGCGCTTGCGCGGGGGCTGGCGGCTGCGGCGGTGGACATGGCCGACTACAAGGTGCGGCAACTGGGGCACGAGGAAGACGTACTGATCGTTGTCAGCACTTACGGCGAAGGCGACCCGCCGCAGCCGGCGGCGGGCTTCTTCGAATTCGTCGAGGGCCGCAAGGCACCGAAGCTACCGGACCTGCGTTTTGCCGTGCTGGCGCTTGGCGATTCCACCTACGAACACTACTGCCAAGCGGGCAAACGACTCGATCGGCGGTTAGAGGAACTGGGCGCGCGGCGGATCAGCGACCGGGTCGACTGCGATGTCGATTACGAGGATGCCGCCGCCGCGTGGACGCAGACCGTCATCGCGCAGATTGCCGCTGCGGCCCCGCAAGGAGCGATACCCGCCGCGGTCCTGCCCGGCAGCGCTATCGCAGCTGGCAGGCACGACAAGCGCAATCCGTTTCCTGCCGCGGTAATCGAAAACATCGCCATCGTCGGGCGCGGATCGACCAAGGAAACCCGCCACGTTGAATTCTCGCTCGCCGGCTCCGCGCTCGCTTACGAACCCGGCGATGCGCTCGGCATCGCCGCCGAGAACGATCCAGCAGTGGTCGCCGCGCTGCTCGGCGCGCTATCCCTGCCCCCCGACGCTGCATTGGAGATCAAGGGGCAGACCCTGACTCTAGGCGAGGCACTGACCCGGCGCTTTGAAATCACGGCCGCAACCCCGCGCTTCCTCGACTACTGGGCCATGCTGAGCGAGGCAACTGCGCTCAGGCAGTTGCAGGATGCTGATAGGCCGGGCGAACGCGCGGTATTCCTGCGGACGCATCATATTGTCGATATCGTCCGCCGGTTTCCTGTTGGCGCAGTCATGCCGCAAGGCCTGGTGTCGGCACTACGCCCCTTGCAGCCGCGGCTCTATTCGCTCGCATCGAGTTTGTCGGCAGCGCCTGACGAAGCACATCTGACGGTGGCGCCCGTGCGCTACGCGCTGCACGGGGAGCAGCGCAGCGGGGTGGCTTCCGGGCTTCTGGCCGACCGCGCCGGCCCCGACACTGTCCTGCCGGTCTATGTCCAGGCCAATCCGCATTTCCGTCTGCCTGCAGACGATGTCCCGATCATCATGATTGGAGCCGGCACGGGTGTCGCGCCCTATCGCGCCTTTCTGCAGGAGCGCGAGGCGAGGGGAGCCGCGGGCCAGAGCTGGCTGTTCTTGGGCGAACGCAACTTCCGCACCGATTTTCTCTACCAGACCGAATGGCAGGCCTGGCTGAAGGATGGTACGCTTGGCCGGATGGATGTCGCCTTTTCGCGCGATGGGAAGGAGAAGGTCTATGTCCAGCACCGGATGCGCGAGCGCGCTCGTGACATCTTCGCGTGGCTGGAAGACGGGGCGCACGTCTATGTCTGCGGCGATGCTGCTCATCTGGCTCCCGATGTCCATGCGGCGCTAGTCGAGATCGTGGCGAGCGAAGCGCGCACAGGATGCGAGGCAGCCGAGGACTATGTCCGCTCGCTCCAGGCCTATCACCGCTACCAGCGCGACGTCTATTGAAGGACTGATCATGACGAGGAGCATCGACCGAAGCCGCGACCTTTCCCAGCCGCTTGATCGCCTGAGCGCCGATGAGCGCATGAAGGACGCGAGCGATTACCTACGCGGCACAATCGACGAGGGTCTGCTCGATCGCATAACCGGGGCCGTGCCTTGTGCCGACGACGTGAAGTTGATGAAGTTCCACGGGATATACCAGCAGGACGACCGCGACCTGCGCGACGAGCGTCGGCGACAGAAACTTGAACCGGCCTACCAGTTCATGATCCGCGTACGACTGCCGGGTGGTGTCTGCACGCCGGCGCAGTGGCTGAAACTCGACGAACTCGCCCGCGCCCACGGCGGCGAAACCCTGCGGGTCACCACCCGCCAGACGTTCCAGTTCCACTGGGTACTAAAGCACAGCCTGCAGCCTGTAATCCAGGGGCTTCACGACGCCCTACTCGACACTATCGCCGCCTGCGGCGACGACAGCCGCGGGGTGATGTGCACGGTCGATCCCCAGGCCTCCCGCTTTCACGCCGAGGTTGCTGCCATGGCAAAGCGGGTGAGCGATCACGTCATCCCGAAAACCCGGGCCTACCACGAAATATGGTATGGCGAGGAACGGATCGCGTCCTCCGGGCCGGAGGAGCCATTCTATGGCCGCACCTACATGCCGCGAAAGTTCAAGATCGGCTTCGCGCTGCCGCCCTCGAACGATATCGACGTTTATGCGCAAGACCTGGGGTTCATCGCCATCGGCGGGCCGGACAGACTGGAAGGATTCAACGTCGTCATCGGCGGCGGCATGGGGCGCACCGATCAGGCACCGGAAACCTATCCGCGCCTCGCCAGCCTTATCGGCTTCGTGCCCGCAAGTCAGGTGATCGCCTGCGCCGATGCGGTGATGGCGGTGCAGCGGGATTATGGCGACCGCAAGGACCGCCAGCGCGCCCGCTTCAAGTACACCATCGACGACAAGGGACAGGATTGGATCAAGGCAGAGATCGAGCGCGTGATGGATGCGCCGTTCGGGGAACCGCGATCCTTCATCTTCACCTCCAACGGCGATACGCCTGGCTGGAGTGCCACGCCTGACGGGCGGCAGCACCGCACCGTATTCGTCGAGAACGGCCGGCTCGATCGCAAACTTCTGGATGCCTTTCGTGACCTGGCGCGAATCCATCGCGGCACCTTCCGCCTGACTCCCAACCAGAACCTGATGGTCGCCGGCGTGAAGCCGGACGACCGACCAGCCATCGACGCGGTTCTGGGCGATCACGGCCTTGGGATCGACACATTCTCTGCCTTGCGCCGCAATGCCATCGCCTGCGTCGCCCTGCCCACCTGCGGCCTCGCCATGGCGGAAAGCGAGCGGTACATGCCATCGTTGATCGACCGGATCGAGGTCATCCTGGCGAGCCATGGCCTGTCTGCCGAACCGATCACGATCCGCATGAGCGGTTGTCCGAACGGCTGTTCGCGGCCCTACATCGCCGAGATCGGTTTGACCGGCCGGGCGCCGGGCAAGTACAACCTTTATCTCGGCGGTGGCTTCCACGGCCAGCGCCTCAATCGCATGGTGCGTGAGAATGTGGGCGAGGCGGCGATCCTCGAACTCCTGGAGGAGGTGTCAGTCTAACGCAAAACGCTCTCCGTTGGTCAAACCGCCCCCGACCCT
>CAZVHM010000038.1:0-21282 GCA_964627175.1 uncultured Novosphingobium sp.
ACCTGACGTCTGTTCACATCGACAGCGTGGCCTGGGATTGACGGAGCTTGGGACTTTGCCGCCGTTGGCGTGCGACATGTCGAACGGCGGCTCTGGCCAGAAGGCGACATTCAAGCTCGCTCGACCTGCATTGCTTAGCAACTGAAGCTCTGCCGCGAGCTGCCGGTCCTAATACGAGCGTCAGGTGTTTGAAAGCCGCCAGTGCGCTCTCGTCGCAGCCATGCTTTGCAATACGGCGCCGGTGAACTGTCTACGGTTGGCAGACCACGAAGCCGACGGTAGCGCTGCAGCCAGTGCTGGCATTCGCCTAGGAAGGTCGCATAGGCCGCCCGGTCGCCGTGCTGCGACAGCGTGGCCAGGCGGGCAAGGCTCGCCTCGTCGGATTTCATGGCATGCGCCTGCGAGTCAGGACGTTGTCGATTGCGAACATCCCTCCGCCGCGCACGATGAGCACCAGCGCCAGCGCCGTCCAGAGCGAATGCTCGGTCCACCAGGCGTCGGGATAGACAAAGATCTGGATCACCGCGGTCATGCCGAGCAGCGCCGCTGCCGAAATGCGCGTGAACAGGCCCATGACGAGCAGCACCGGAAACAGGTGTTCGGCGCCCGCTGCCAATGGCGCGGCAAGTTCGGGCGGCAAGGGCACGCCGGAATACTCGGTGCGGAACAGCTCCCAGGTGCCATCGCTGATCGTGAACCATGTCCCCTCGGCCATCTTGGCCTGTCCCGAACGCCAGAAGATTCCGGCGAAGACCACGCGCACGAACAGCAGCACGAGGCTTTCGGGCCAGTGGGGGGAGACGAGGCCAACCATTCTGTCGTAGAGTTTCAGCACGGCGAGCAACTTTCTTCGATACGGATCAGCGATCCCGCCGCGATCAAAGCGAGCAGGGCTTGTTCGCCTTCGGGTTCGCCCAATTCGGCGAGCAGGTTACATACGGCGGAGGGAAGTCCGAATGCCGCGTACAATCGTGCCGCTGTGGGCGAGACCGGCGTTAGGCGAACTTCGGCACCGGGACGAGCGATCAGGACGAAGCTCGTGGCGAACTCCTCACCCAGCGCGGCACGGGCCGTGGCGTCGAGTTCGACGACTGTGCTTGCCGGATGGCACGCCAGCACCAGGCCCGGGATTTCCGCTTCCCCCAGCGCCGCCATGTCGGCCAATCCATACGCGGGGGCTTCGGCGGCATGGTAGCATTGCAGCCAGGCCCATTCGAAGCGCGCGAGGCGCGTCGCGGAGTCCGACTGGCCTGTGGTCAAAAGCCACTTGGGAAATTCGCGACCAATGGCTGCCAGAGGCAGCGCGCTGATTCCATCACTCTCGACATAGCCGCGCGACAGACGATTGAACGGACTTTCGCCCAACAGGCTTCGTGTCCGGGGGAACGTCTCTTCGAGCGCAACTAGCCGGGCGTGCGAAATCGTGTTGGCATGGACTGACAAGCCGCGCAGCGCAGCGGCCCGCCCGCCACGAAACAGCGCGGTTGGTGCATGGTCGGGTCCAAGCGCAATGGCCTGCATGATGCCGGACTGTAATTGCTCAAGCGAAGGCATCGGCTGGTTCCTTGCGCGGTCCAGCTTGGCAACGCGCCATGCGCCTACCGGCCTCTTCGGCCTCGCCAACCAGCACTGCGTATTCCGGGACGTCCGTATCCCACTCGATCAGCACCGGACGCGGCCCGGCGCGGTCGATGAAGCGCTCGAACAGGCGCCAGGTCAGCGCCGAGACGGGCGAGCCGTGATCGTCGATCAGCAAGGGGCCATCGGCGTGATCCTCGCGCTTGTGGCCGGCGAGATGCACTTCGCCGACCAGCGCCGGGTCGATTGCATCCAGCATTGCAAACGGATCGAGTCCGAGGTTGGTCGCAGTCACCTCGATATTGTTGATGTCGAGCAACAGGGCGCAGCCGCTGCGCCTGCACAACTCGATGAGGAATCCTGCTTCGTCCATCGTGTCATGTGCGAAGGCAAGGTAGCGTGACGGGTTCTCGATCAGCGCCCGGCGGCGCAGGCGGTCCTGCATCCTCGAAACCTGCGCGGCGAAATGGTCGAGCGTCCCGGCTGTATAGGGCAGCGGCAGCAGATCGGGGTAGCGCTCGTCTTCGGTGCCGCTCCAGCTCAGATGCTCGGAGACTGTGGCGGGTTCGTAGCGCTCACATAGCGCGGCGAGCGAAGCTAGTTCGTCCTCGATCAGACCACCCGCCGATCCCAGCGATAGGCCAACTGAGTGGAAACTCAGCGGAAATCGCTCGGCCACGGTCATCAGCCAGCGATGCGGCGGCCCGCCTGCGCAGAAATAGTTCTGCGGATGGACCTCGACCCAGGCCGGGCAAGACGGCGAGCTGCCGACCGAAGCTGCACCGAGGAGGGGGGCGTAGTGCTCGGGCTTGAGGCCGATACCTGGCAAGGGGGGCAAGTCAGGCATGGGCATGGACTCCGGTCGGCATCCCGCGACCCGATGGGCCGAGCGGCCCTCGGGCGGGAAGGTCAGTAGAGATGCAGCAGGAAATGACCGGCGGCGGCGAGCGCCATGACCATCACAATGCCCATCATCATTTTCTCGTGAATGCACATCCCTCTGGTGGCGCAGCACTGGTTCGACATCTTGCACATCAGCGACATGGCGGTCCTCCTGTTTGCCAAGGCGGACAGCCCGCCTGCCCACAGGTTCGCGGGCAGGCGAGCTGTGGTTACAGGTGATCAGCCACGACGCGGGACAGGCCGCGCATTGCCAGCGTGCGCTTCGAGCGTGCCGCCTTGGGCGACGCAGGTTCCGGCTGGCACGTTCTTCCAGGCGTTGCCCTGGTAGTTGACCTTGGAAGTTCCAGCGCAGCTAGTGCCGGGTCCGGCCTTGCAGTCGTTGTGGCCCTTCAGCGCCACGCCGTAGCATTTCTCCATGGCAGCGCCATTGGCCATTTCGGCCTGGGCGGGAACGGCGGCGAGCAGCGTAGCGGCGGCAAGCGAAGCGGCGGTGGCGGCGATCGTCTTGGTGTGCATCGAGGAAATCCTTTCGTCGGATCGGGAGACACGTGGTCTCGCGGACTGGTTCGAAGGATTTGCGGATTGGGTTACACAGACATTGTCGAGATCAGTGCTGGAGTGACAGGCGGAACCTTCCGGCACCTGCCTCTGAACGCTCTAACGTCTGCTATGTCGGCGTCTGCACCCAGATGCTCGGGCATACCGGAGCGACAGGTTTCGGCATGAGGTGACGTTCATAGTGCCTGCTGGGAGCGACCGACTCTGGTCGTCAGCTGACGACCAAAGCCAAACTGCCGGAAGGGCAGCTTGCTGCCCTTCGCATTTCACAACCTGCCGTTCCGGTCCGTCGACACAGCGGCCGTTGCGGGCGCCCATGTCATTGCGTAATCGGAGGTCCACTAGCGGGGTTGTCGAATGGAAAGGGGAGCCCGGATCGTCGCATTTTCCCAAGTCAACTCTGCGGTCTTTGGGCGGTGGCTTGCACCGCCCCTCATGAGCTATCTTGGGGACTATCTCGCAGCGGATTGTAGGGAGGGTCCTTACAGTCAATCTCATGCACCCAGATGGCCGTTTTCGACCCGTTTCGGAACCGCACGATCATGCCGTCCTTGAAACCGGAATATCCCTCCACGCGACGCCCCAGATCCGCCTCGATATCACTGGCCATCTCAGCCGGACTTTGGCCGTATGCCGCAAAGCAGTCACCGCGTTCGTCCTTGTAAAAACCATGCTGACGATCCCCGTATTCGGACACGACAGTGAATGGCCCCTCGAATATTGGCTCAGGAAATGCGATTTCGGGAGGCGCAGCGATTGTCCTCTGCGGCTCCGGGGGAACCGATGAGACATCAGTGGCCTCGAGATATTGATCGCCCGCATTGGTTGCAGGTACGTTCTCGTCAGGTTGCGATCGCGCATCGTGCAACCAGAACATGGCACCAATCAGCGCTGCCCCGCCCCCGCTCAATCCAAGTATGGATTTCCAATACCTTTCAACAATTCCATTATGATTTGCCATTCGGGTTATTTCTCCAAAACGAAAGGAACGCCGCATATTAATGTAGAGTATACTCCGTGGATGTAAAGTCAGCGGGCCTGCCATGGATCATGGCATGGCGCTGCGTCGGATCTTTGCAAAAAACCTGAGGCACTGGCGCAAGGCGCGCGGGCTGTCACAGGAAGCGCTGGCCCATCGCGCCGGGATCGACCGGACCTACGTCAGCTCGCTCGAGCGGCAGAAATACTCGGCCACGCTCGACATGATCGAACTGCTCGCAGGCGCCCTGGACATTGACGCGGTGAACCTGTTCGCGCCGGACGACGCAGAAGCCTGAACGCCCGCCCGGACTTTGCCGTCAGCCCGGATACCATCCGGCAGGCGTTGTCAGTTCCAGCGCCAGGCTCTCGATCAGATCACTCCACGCGAGACGCTTGAGCCACTCTGCCGGAATGCCCGCCTTGCCATAGAGTGCCCCCGCCAACTGGCCGGTGATCGCGGCAACGGTATCGCTGTCGTCGCCTAAATTCGCCGCCAGCAATACCGCCTCGGCGAAGGAACCGGTGCGCCCGACGCACCACAGTGCCGCCTCCAGGCTATGTACGACATAGCCTGAGCTGCTGACCTCATCCCGGTGTTTGCCGCGCCAGGATCCCGCCATGATCCTGGCGATATTGTCCGAGAACGGCTCCTTGCGCCGCCGCATCACCTCGTGCCGTGGACGCCCTGCGATTGCGTCGGCGAGGACTTCGGCAAAGGCCACGCACGCGTCGACCGCTTCTGCGGCGCCATGGGTGGTTCGGCTTTGCCCGGACGCAACATCATGCAGCACCTTGCGATCCTGCCAGTAACGGATCGCTACCGGGGCAAGGCGCATCAAGCTGCCGTTGCCGGCCGAGAACGGATCGGCCTTGCCTGCGATGGGATCCTTGTAGGTCCGAAAGTGGTTCAGGGCCTGATAGACAGTACTGCCCACATCAACGCATGTCCCTGTGCACGCATACTCCCCGTTCTCCAGCCACTCGACAAAGCGCTGCATCAGATCGTACGCGTCGAAGCCCCGGCACTCGTTGAGACTTGTCGCAAGGGCAAGCGCCATGGCGGTGTCATCGGTCCAGTCACCAGGCCGAAGCCGGAAGGGACCGCCTCCGATAATCCCGGTAAGTCTTGGAAAGCTGCCTCGCTTCCTGAACTCGTTGGTGGCCCCCAGGGCATCACCGACGGCCAAGCCGAGAAGGGCTCCGGTCGCCCGGTCACGCGTGGCCTCAGGCCCCGTATCCGGCATACTGTCACTCTGCGCGGTCTGCCCCAGCACATAATCGAGCTGGCGCGCGTTCTCGATCGCACCTGGCCGGGCGCTGCGCACGCGCTCGACCGCCTCCTTGGGGTGCACGCCCAGCTCTATCATCAACCGTGCCGCGATCGTACCGGCGCGGCCCAAACCGCCCTTGCAGTGGATCACGACATTCGCGCCATCGCGCAGCATGCCGCGCAGGGCCGGGCCGACTGTGGCCCACTGCGCCTCAAACGCTGCATCAGGAATGCCCTGATCCCGGATCGGAGAATGGATCCAACCCATGTGACGATTGGCTATGCCCTGGCCGAGATCCGGCACTTGGAGGCTGTGAAGTTCATGGGGCTCGACCAGAGTTACCACGGCCGCCGCGTTCCATGCGGCAATCACATCAAGGTCCAGGGCAAGGTCGCGGTCCCACTGCCCGGTCAGGCTATCAACCTGCTTCTTGCCGGGGGCAAAGGTGATACCGATCAAGCCATGATCGATCCGGGGCTGAACCTTGGCGATATACAAGGGGTGGGTGTGGCTGGTGCGCATGAAGCTATGCCGCTTTTCTTCCTATGACTGATCAACGAGGGCGTCTCGCAAATCACTCCTGCCCTCCCCCAGTGTGTCGCCATAGCTTCGGCAGCAGTTCAACTCTTATCTGCCCAAATCTATATTATTGATAATTATATACAATTATTAGGAACCTGACAGTTCCTCCATGGTCGCCAGCATGGCTCGGACCTCAGCCTTGAGCGCCCGGTAGCGGGCACCGCGCTCGCGCATCGACCGATCGTACAATCCATGCTTGCGTGCATTCTGATTGCCCGCGGGGGCTCCGGATCCCCGTCCACCGTGCATGCGGCACCGTGCACATCCGGCCACGGCCGGCGCCTGGCAGGACGCACCTGCCGGGTCTGTGCACCACATCGCGGGGCACTCTGCATCGGGACAATATTGCGCGGATGCGAACCAGACATGGCAGCCTCCCGGTCAGCCGCGGCCCATGGCCTTTCGATGCTTGTCCCGGACCGTCAGTGGCAAGTGTTACACCGCAGGCGATACGTTAGCTCAATTTTGCCAAACGAACCTGAGAGGTCGCGAGCGCGATGGGGTGCGATGCTGACGCGCCGCCCGGAAGGCAGCGGCACGAACAGATCAGGAACTGGCCCGCGACCTGCGAATTGGATTTTGCACACGGGAGCCTGGGTTGGGTTCTGAAGATGGCGGGCCAGAACGAGCCCCGTCGATGTTTGGCCCCGGCGTTGCCTCAGGCGCGCGATGACTATTGATCGCCGCCGGGAAGACGCATCATCCCGACATCGTCCCGGCACGGCGGCCTGCGAACGAACGCGCCAGAGCGAGCGCGAATTATGGAGACTTTGGAGCCGGAGCAGGTTGCCGGGTCGCGGCGCCCGGCCGGCAGCGATCAGGAGGCAGTCATTCTGAAGCCGGAGGGCTCTGCTTCCATCCGTCCCGGACCAGAGTTTCAAACTGCGCAGCGCTGATCCCAGTGCTCTTACCGTCCGCCTTGCGCGTCTTACGTGGCTTGCGAAACCGGAACAGAGGTGCCGGCTTCTTTTTGAGATGCGCACCGACGATCAGCCGTTTGAAGGCCATATCCCGGCTGGCCTGAAACCGCGCCCGATACTTGAGCAGTCGTTCAAGCCGTTTTGGATCAAACTTCTGCGCGTGCTCACGGTCAGCTCCCGAGAGCATGGCATCAAGCCGCCCAAACTCTTCGACAATCAGCCGGTCAGCCTGATCGATCAGCAGCATGCACCCGAGGATCCGGTCGAGGAACTCGCGGCGGCGCTGGGTAAGCTCCGGGTAACAGTGCACCACGCTGCGTTCGACCTGCTTCAGCCACTCGGGAAGATAGGCGGGCTCGATCGTCTGGCGGCCGCGCAGACCATGACGCAGCGCGTTGTAGGCGACCCGCGTCCTGCCTGTCAGCGTGCGCGGCCCTTTGCTGCGTGCACCATTGCGGCGGCTGGCCTCGCGCGCAGCCTCGCTACGCTGCTGCGGCACCGCCATGCCCCTCGATCATATCCACCGGCGCCTGAACCTGTCGGTCCGGGCCCAGAAACCCGGTGCGCTCAAGGAGTTCAATAGCCTCTTTGACCTGATTCTTGCGCTCGCCGTCAAAGATCATCAGCATGCGATTACGCTCGTTAAGCAGTTTGGCTTCGGTCTCGAGCATCTGCGCGAACAGTCCAAGCTGTCCGGCGACCGCCTTGCCCAGCAGACGCTGCAGGCGCGGATCCTGACAGGCGGTTTCGCCTTCCTGCTGCTGGAGGAGCAGATCCCGGACTGCTGCGGGATCAAGCTCGGTCGCGCTGCCCTGCTGCTGCCTGGCCGCATCAGCTGCGGCCTGTTCGGTAAACCATGCCACAGCCGCCCACTGCGCCTTGCGCAGGAACTCAACCCGCGCGGTCAGGATGGCAATGTCGCGCACCCACAGGCGTTCGATTACGTTGATCGGCCCCATGTGCTGAGTGAAGCCATCCATCAGGTCGCGCACCAGCGCCGGATCCTGGCCGGGCAGCGCCAGCCAGGCGGTTCCGCCAAACTCCTGATGCCGGCTGAGCATACCCTGTTCCACGATCCGCGCCTCCTCTTCCCAACCGGAATAAGGACACGAGGAGCGTCTCTCAAGTAAATAAATCACATAAAATCAAAACATTACCTGACAGGTAAAGTTCTTCTTGGTTCATTTTAGCCGGACTTGACGTTTGCGTTGCCGCGGATGCCGAAAACGAAGAAAATGCGCATTCAGATTATTTTGAATTGGCGCTCATTTTAGGTATCTTCACGGCGACTGACGCAGTCCCGTGCTCGGGTTAAACCGCCAAACTGGCGTTCGGGACGTCGAATCAGGTCACCCGCCAAAGCATAGGCAGGGCTGTTTTGGGCTAGCTTCGACCAAGATAGTAAACTGCGGCCGGGCGGTGCCGGTCGTGTTCGAGTTAGCCACCAGTCTGGGGGAGTGAGGCATCCCGCAGCGTTAACAACTGCTGGCTCCCCACGCGATCTTCCTCTGATAAGGCAGCCCGACCTCGCTCAGCGTGATCAGTCGTTCGCAGGCTTGATAATGCGTCTGGCGGGCAATCCGATGAGACCGTGGCAAGCAGCCCGGCAAACGTGGAGAAACACCTTCTCGCGCTGGTTTGTGAGCCCCCCGAGCCCTATCGGGGAGTCTCCCATCACCAACGTGGAACAAGCCCCAATGAACAATTCCGATCTCGCCGACGCCGTTGCCGCCAGCCATGGACTGACAAAGGCCGATGCCCGCAAGCTGGTCGATAGCGTGTTCACGGCTGTTGCCGACGCCGTCGCCAAGGGCGAGGAAGTCTCTCTTAATGGTTTTGGCAAGTTCAAGGTCAAGGAAACCGCAGCCCGTGAAGGCCGTAACCCGGCAACCGGCGCGGCCATGCAGATCCCGGCTGGCAAGAAGCTGGGCTTCACCCCTGCCAAGGCGATTAAGGACCGCCTCAACGGCTGATCCCTGCGCACCAGAACGGGCGCCTCTTGGGGCGCCCGTCCATACCACATGCCCCGCCACGTTCAGCAGCCGTCAGTGCTCCGCTTTTGCGCTCCCTAATCGAGCAGCGGCACCATCCTGACCCCGCGTCGATTGCGCGCCATGCGTGTTGCCTCCTAGTTTTCTTCGCTCAGGCGGTACAGCGCTGCCGGGCGGTGGTTTCCGGCCAACTTGCCGACAGTCTTTTCAAGCCGCCGCTGGCGCGGGAAGGCGCGCGCCAACATGCGCTTGCGGAACAGCGCCTTGTCGAGCGGTTCGCCCAGAACTGTTTCGTGGATTTCCTGCAATTGGAGCATAGTGAAGGTCTCCGGGACCAGCTGGAAACCAAGCAGCGTGTGGTCGAGCCGCTCACGCAACCACTTCACTGCGGCGGCGATGATGGACTCGTGGTCGAACCCGGCCTCGATCCGGCTCCCCCCGATATGGAGGGTCGAGAGGTACACAAACGGATGGAAATTGACCGTGGCAAGGTGGAAGTCCGGCCGCTGGTCAAGCACCTCGCGCAGCCGATCTGCCTCGATCAAGGCAAGGTGGGCCGTACTCACCACCCGCGCGCCGGGAACGCGATCCGGCTCGCTGAACGTGCCGATCTGCTCGAACGGAAGGTCATAGAGACCAAAGAGTTGTGAGAGGAGGCGCCGAACAAGTTCATCGAAATTCTTGCGCTCGAAAACCAGCACGCCAGGCAGGACAAGGTTCCCGGGCAGGTAGTCACGCCCCTCAGTGAGCACGACCCTCATGCCTCCCTTGTCCACAGTCAGAAGGATCAGCTCGATGCTATGATAGGGCGGCAAATAGCGATCATCATATGGGGGCATCCGGACACAGCTTCCCATCAGGCGAGATCCTTGCCTGCCATGAGACGGCCGAGTTCCGGTGTGCCCCGCGAGAAAACCCGGTCAAACTGCTTGAGTTGGGCGACAGAGGCCTCACCGATGAGCTCCTGCCGCGACTGAGTGTCATCTGAACTGTCGGTCATTGGCCTCGCTTCCGTTGCGAATCACTGGCCCACGATGGTGCTGTCACGACCTGCGCCATCCAAACCCGATATCGGAACGAAATTAAGAACAGAGGCAACGCCGTGCTGATTTGGAGTGCTTCACGAATGGCCTGCCATGCGCATTCATGGGCACCGGTCGGCGTGTCGCAAGCTATCCGGTAGCAAGGGGCGCAAGGAGAGCGGAAAGCCCCCCTTATTGTGTCTTGTATCAATACCTTTTTTTGTTCCCGGATGCGAACCGATGTCCAGGAAATAAGCTAGCCACTGATGGCCCAGCCTGTTCGGGAACCGCTAGAATTACCGAGGAATCTTCGAAATCAGGCTGAGCGCAGCGTTACCCTGAGCGTTACCATGAGAGTGAAGCGCCCAGGGTAACGCTCTGCGTTAGAAACGCACACAAACCGTACCAGATGGCTGCTCTCCGCTGGGCGGCGTGACCGTTCGAGCACCGCATGCTCTCTCCCAGTCCCGTCCCATGGTACGGTTTTGAAAAACCAACCCACCCAATTCTGCGGGTTTGCGAGAGGGCTCTATCTAAGCGGAGAAAAGTTTGTCCTGAAAGACTGGCGGTGGGCGAGAGCCTGCCGACGAACTCTCTCGGAGTAGCCCTGCGCAGTCTTGCGACAGTCTGGGTCACACCAATCCGAAATACCGCTCGAAGAAGCCCGCCAGCTTGTCCAGCACGGACTGCTTCTTTGTCGCGTGTCCGTTGTTTTTCGAGAACCTCGATACCGGCGGGATGATCTTGGTGATCGCTGTGCCTGTGGTCGGGATGCTCCCGTCGCGGAAGGCGTTGTCGATAAATGTGCGTGTGGCGTCCGCGTTCAGGCCTTCTTCGGCAATAATCCTATCCAGTTCCTCGACCTTCTTTGCCGCAACGAAAGCCTGCCACTGTGCATCCACCTTGGCTTTCGTCGAGACGGAATCCACGAACTGTTCGATAAGGTCCTTCTTGTTGCGCAAGGATGGGCTGGAGTTGATAGCCCGCTCGATCGTTGCTCGGATTTCCTTGTCGTCGCCTGTGCCCTTGGTCTTCAGGTAACGCTCGACCAGCATCAGGATGTAATCGACGTTGATCTCGACCTGTTTGATGAGCTCGATCTCGAACACTACGTCGTCGTTGATCGACTCCTTGCCCGCATCCGTCGTGGTACGAAATTCGGCATAGAGGTTCAGATACAGGCTCTGGTAGTCCTGAAACTCGCGCTCGCTCAGGATTTCATTGCCGGCGAAATCATCGAACGCGGTGAGGATGTTCTTCAGCCGCAGGATGGAGCCCAACAACTTGATGAACGCCTTCTGCGCGGCCTCACCGATAATCGCCTGGCCGAGCGGGAACCCTTCCACCAGTTCCGCGACCCGCTTCTCATATTCCTCGTAATAATCGCCATAGGGCTTGAGCAGGACGATGCCCTTGGCATCCTTGTTGCCGAACAAGGCAAGCGCGTCATTGGTCGCCTGTTCCAGATCCCGGAATGAAACGATGTTGCCGTAGGTCTTGACCGAGTTGAGGATGCGGTTGGTGCGCGAATAGGCCTGGATCAGCCCATGCGCCTTCAGGTTCTTGTCCACCCACAGCGTGTTGAGCGTGGTGGCATCGAAGCCGGTCAGGAACATGTTGACGACGATCACAAGATCCAGCTCGCGCTTTTTCAGGCGCTGCGACAGGTCTTTGTAGTAGTTCTGGAACTTATCAGGCGATGTGTCGAAACTGGTCCCGAACAGGGCATTGTAGTCCTTGATCGCCGCGTCCAGAAAATCGCGCGATCCCTGATCCAGGCCCTCCGTTTCAAACTCCTCCTCACCCAGCAGGCCGCCTTCATCATCCTCGTTGGCGGCAAAGCTGTAGATCAGGCCGATCTTCAACCGTTGCGCCTCGGGCAACTCCTTCTGCTGGGCCGCGAATTCGGCATAATAGCGTTTGGCCGCGTCGATCGAGGCGCAGGCGAACAGGGAATTGAACCCGGCCAGGCGTTTGCCATCGTGACGGTAGGAACTGGTCCGCTTGGTCTTCTGGTCAAAATGCTCGCGGATATAGGCGACGATCTGGGAAATGCGCTCGGCCGCCAGCAAGGCCCGCTCGGTGTCGATCGCCGACACCTGCTTGTCGCGGATCGCGGACCCGGCCTTGATCGTGTTGATGTAATCGATGCGGAACGGCAGCACGTTCTTGTCGTTGATGGCATCGACGATCGTATAGGTGTGCAGCTTGTCGCCAAAGGCCTGTTCGGTCGTGCGGCGTAGCGGGTTGCCGCCAGTGTCCGAATTTTCAGCAAAGATCGGCGTGCCGGTAAAGCCGAACAGGTGATAGCGTTTGAACACGCGAGTGATTTCGGCGTGCATGTCGCCGAACTGGCTGCGGTGACATTCATCGAAGATCACCACGACATGGGCGTCATAGACGGCGTGCTTCTTGTTCTTGGCGACAAAGCGCGACAGCTTCTGGATGGTGGTGATGATGATACGGGCGTTGGGGTCTTCCAGTTGCCGTTGCAGCACCGAGGTCGAGGTGTTGGAGTTGGCCGCGCCTTTTTCGAAGCGTTCGTATTCGCGCATGGTCTGGTAATCCAGATCCTTGCGGTCGACCACAAACAGCACCTTGTCGATACCAGGCAGGCCCCGCGCCAGTTGCGCAGCCTTGAAGCTGGTTAGCGTCTTGCCGCTGCCAGTGGTGTGCCAGACATAGCCACCGGCGGACACCGTGCCGAGCTGCCGGTGATTGGTGGCGGTTGCGATTCGCTGCAGGATCTGTTCGGCGGCGACGATCTGGTAAGGCCGCATCACCAGCAGCTTCCTGTCGACATCGAACACGCAGTAGCGGGTCAGAATGTTGAGCAGCGTGTGCTTGGCGAAGAAGGTCTTGGTGAAGCCCACCAGTTCGGTGATGGGCTGGTTTTTCGCATCGGCCCACGAACTGGTAAAAGCAAAGCTATTGGAACTTTTCTGGCGGCTGCGTTTCCCGCGCTGTTCGGCCAGATGGCCGTCGCGCACGGTGTTGCTGTAATATTTGGTCAGCGTGCCGTTGCTGATGACGAACAGCTGGACATATTCGAACAGACCCGATCCGGCCCAGAAACTGTCGCGGCTGTAGCGGTTAATCTGGTTGAATGCCTCGCGGATGTCCACGCCCCGGCGCTTCAATTCGATGTGCACCATGGGCAGACCGTTTACCAGCACGGTCACGTCATAGCGATTTGCCCGCGCGGCGCCGCCTTCACCATGGGTTACTTCATACTGGTTCAGCACCTGAAGGCTGTTGTTGTGAATGTTGGCCTTGTCGATCAGGTAGATGTTCTTGGTCGTGCCGTCGTCGCGCTTCAACACCTGGACGTGGTCTTCCTGGATGCGCGCAGTCTTTTCGATGATGCCGTCATTCGCGCCGGCGATGCAGGTCGTGAAAAAACGCTCCCACTCGGCGTCCGACAGCGTGACCTTGTTCAACCGCTCCAGCTGCGTGCGCAGATTGTCGATCAGCTGGCTTTCCGATATGATCGCCAGATACTCGTAGGCCTGTTGCTGCAATTGCCGGATAAGGGCCTTTTCCAGTTCGGCTTCGGACTGATAGCCAGTCTCATGCGAAGTATCGGGCTGGAATTCCGCTACGACAGTGCTTTCGCTAGACAGCGCGATCGGCTCATAGCGGCTGGGCGTCGCAGCTTCCTTCATGCGGCCTCGCGGAAGGTCAGCAGGCGGTCGCGATAATGCTCATATTGCTGGCGGCGGGCACGGATCTCGGCGGGGAGCCCACTGGAAAGATCGTTCACCAGCGCATCGAACTTGTCGAGGATGGCAACGATGCGTTCCTGTTCTTCGAGCGGAGGGACAGGGATTTGAATTTTAGCCAGCCTCTCGCCGGAAATGCGGCGAACTTTGGTTCCGGTGATATGCGGCTTTTTCTGAGACTGAAAACTTTCAGTCTGGAAAAAATAGGCGACATATTTCGGGTCAATCGTGTGGTGGAAGATGTACGCGTCAGTGCTGACAGCCACCTCATCGGCACCCAGCCATGCGACTGCCTTTGCGACGGCATCGTCATCTTCGCTCGTGGTGGCAATGACGAGATCGCCCTTCCGCGCTTTCCGCAGGCGTGCGGAATATTCCTGACTGACGAACGATTTCGTCTCCTTCGCCCACACGCCGTAATGAGTGTGGATTTGGCCGTAGTGGATGCAGCCAACGCCGGATTCCCTGAAATCCGTTTTCTGGATGCCCGCCCCGCGCGTGAAGTTGCCAATCTCACCCAAGGCCATTATCCTTGTTGCTTGCTTGCTTGCTTGCTTGCTTGCTTGGCTATCCGTGCGTTCGCCGAAGCTGAGCAGAGTGTCGCGATAGTGCTGGTATTGCCGCCGCCGCGCCTCCAGCTCCGCCTCCAGCTCCGCCTCCAGCTCCGCCTCCAGCTTGGTGAACTTGTCAAGGATGGCAACAATTTCCTGCTGAATTTCTATTGGCGGAACGGGAAATCGAAATTTCTTGAAGCCATTCATATCCACCGATGCAAAACTCGATGTGGTCGTATTGTTTCTGCACCAATCATCGAGCACATAGCAGTAGTAGAAGATGAACTTCATATCGAGCCGCTCGGCAAACTCCGGCTTCAGAGTAAGCGATGTGAACCTTTGATTAGACAGATGCGGAACCGTGATTAGCGCGTGCTCGCCGATGGTTGCTGAAGTTGCGACGATAATTGAGTTGGCAGGAAAAAGCCTGCCGCCTTTTACGGCTTCCTCGGTAATCTGCTGCAACGACTTACCGAGGATTCGACCGTTTTCGCGGATGTCCTCCATTCGAAACCACGGGACCGTTCCGTCAGTCCAGTAGGCTTTGTTCGTTGTCGAGGGTGTATAGCCGTTCCTCGTAACGAAAAGTTCCTGAAGCTCCTTGAACTCCACCCCGTCCGGGCACAGTTTCGCAATCAGCGCATCGATCCGGCTCATACCGCCTCTCCCTCAAGATCGGCGACGATCGCATCTATCTGCTCTCGCAACTCCCTCTGCCGCGCCACGATGCGGGCGATCTCGGCGTTGAGCGCGGTGATATCCACCGCCTGCCTTGTGTCGGCCTGCTCGACCCAGGAAGATACGGAGATGTTGTAGCCGTTTTCGGCGATGTCGGCATTGTCCACCAGCCGCGCGAAATGGTCGATGCTCTGGCGCGCCGTGAAGGCATCAAGAATCTTTTGCCGATGCTCTGTCCCCAGCTTGTTCTTGTTGCCCTGGCGGGTGAATTCCGCGCTGGCGTCGATGAACAGCGTGGCGTTGTCAGCCTTGCTCTTTTTCAGCACGACAATGCAGGTGGCGATGGTGGTGCCGAAAAACAGATCGGGCGGAAGCTGGATCACCGCGTCGACGTAATTATTGTCGATCAGGTATTGGCGGATCTTCTGTTCCGCCCCGCCGCGGTAAAGCACGCCGGGAAACTCGACGATGGCCGCCGTGCCGTTCACCGCCAGCCAGTGCAGGATATGCAGGGTAAAGGCGAGATCGGCCTTGCTCTTGGGGGCCAGCACCCCGGCCGGGGCAAAGCGCGGATCGTTGATCAGCAGCGGATTGGCATCGCCATCCCATTTGATCGAATAGGGCGGATTGGAAACGATCGCCTCGAACGGCTCATCATCCCAATGCGCCGGATCGGTCAGCGTATCGCCATGCGCGATGTCGAACTTTTCGTAATTCACATCGTGCAGGAACATGTTGATCCGGCACAGGTTGTAGGTCGTCAGGTTCACTTCCTGCCCGAAGAAGCCCTGGCGCACCCGGTCATGGCCCAGCACCTTCACGAAGTTGAGCAGCAGCGATCCCGATCCGCAGGCAGGGTCGTAGACCTTGTTGATCTCATCCTTGCCTGCCACCGTGATCCGGGCGAGCAGCTCAGAAACCTCCTGCGGGGTGTAATACTCACCGCCCGATTTCCCGGCAGTGGAGGCATACATCTGCATTAGATATTCATAGGCATCGCCGAACAGATCGATGCTGCTTTCCGAAAACCCACCTTCGGACAGCGGAAGATCACCGATGGCATCGAGCAGCTTGACCAGCTTCTCATTACGCTTTGCAACGGTGGGGCCAAGCTTGCCGCTGTTGACGTCAAGGTCGTCGAACAGGCCCTTGAAATCGTCCTCGCTGTCCGCGCCGATCGCCGAACCTTCGATGTCGGCAAAAATGCGTGAAAGCGTTTCGTTCAGATTGGCATCGCTGCGCGCCCGCATCCGCACATTGGCAAACAGGCTGGAAGGCAGGATGTAAAAGCCTTTTTCCTTGACCGTTTCGGCACGGCCGAACTCCGCATCGGCATCTGATAGGCGGGCGTAGTCAAAGCCCGGGTTGCCTGCCCGCCGCTCCTGTTCGTTGAGATAGCTGGTCAGGTTTTCCGAGATGAACCTGTAGAACAGCATACCGAGCACGTAGCTCTTGAAATCCCACCCATCGACGCTGCCGCGCAGATCATTGGCGATGCGCCAGATGGTCTTGTGCAGCTCGGCACGTTCGATTTCCCGGACGTTGCTCACCGTCGGAAGCCCTTATGCGACAGTGCAAATGCCCCGTTCATGCCCACCTGATCAACCATTCTGCCCCGCTTCGATCGCTTTCAAGCGCTCATATTCCTCGACCGCCAGAACCACGACAACCGCCCGTCCATGCTTCTCGACAGTAACAGGCTCCGCCCGTGCTATGTCGATGAGCTTGCCGAAGTGATACTTCGCCTCTTTGGCAGAGATTGTTTGCATGGTTTGACGCCCGCTATCGATCTGCTATTTTTGGCCAAAGTGGCCACAAATGCAAAGCGATTTTCGATGCGCCCCCGTTCCATCAACATTTTCCTGCTGGATGGTGACCCGGATGGCATCCGGGTTGCTCAGATCTCGATGTCGACGATCCAGGCGATTGCGTTCCGAAAACTGCAGATGAAGCAGGTGCGGGCAACATTCCCTGAACTGGCACGGCCGGGCGTGTACCTGTTGCTGGGCTTCGATGAGGCGCAGCCGGATCGGCTAATGGCCTATATTGGTGAATCCGAGGGCGTGGCCAATCGGCTCCAATACCATGCCGGCAACGACAAAGGCATGGATAGCAAGCCCTTCTGGACTGAGACCATTGTCCTGGTCAGCAAGGACGAGAACCTCACCAAATCCCATGCCCGCTATGTTGAAGCCAGGCTGATCGCTGACGCGGGGCAGAACCCACGTTGGACCCTGCTCAATTCCCAGAAGGCAAGCGAGGTCGGCAAGCTACCGCTGCCGGACCGGGCAGCCATGGAAGAGTTCATCGACCAGACGAAGACGCTAGTTGGCGCTCTTGGCTGTGATCTGTTCAAGGTCGTCTCGGGCGATTTGACCAACGGAAACAAGCTGGAAATCCCCCCTTCGGCAACCGCGCCACAGGTTGTTTTCAACTTCCGCGGCCAGGGCTTCGCCGCTCAGATGTCGATCACGGCCAGCAGCGAGTTCGTGGTGAAGAAGGGATCTATTGCCCGGGTCAAAACGACGAACACGATCCCCAAGGGAACTGTCGCCCTGCGCTCCGATCTGCTCGCCAAGGGCATTCTGGTGCAACATAACGACGGCCTTCTGTTCACCTCGGACTACATCTTTTCGTCGGTTTCGGCCGCCGCCGCTACCGTGACCGGAGCCGCAGCAAACGGCCGGATTCTGTGGCGGTTGCCAGATGGCAGAACCTATGCGGAATGGGAGGAGGCTGAAAACAGCACCCCTCCGCTCGATCCAGAACCAGAGTTCTAGCCGATCCGCGCCTTCGCCGTCTTCCGAAACACCACGCTGCCGATACCGGTCAGCGCGAGTACGACGGTCAGGACGTCGGCTTGGGTCAGCCCCTCGGGTAGAAGGCCGAGCGCCGCGGCCACGCCCCACAGGCTGCCGATGACGCCGGTCCAGATGGCCTTGGACGCCCACCAGGGTTTCAGTTCCTCCATGTCATTTCTCCATAAAAAAGCCCGCGAAAGTCGCGGGCGGACGGGCTTGTGATGATGGCGGCCGGTCAGGCCTCGTTGGTGGACAGGACGCCGTTGGCCGCGAGCTGGACCGGCTTCGCGCTCGCGGGCGCCTTGCGATAGGCCGGCCGACGAATGGCAATGCAGCGGTCGCGGGCGATCCGGGTGATGGTCACGCCGTCAGACTGGTTGCCGCCCAGCACATGGTAGGCACCGTAGTCCTCGCCAACATAGAGTCCGACATGGCCGGAACCCTGCGTGCGGCGGAAAACGAGGATGTCGCCCAGCTGGGCCCGATCGGCGGCCTTCCCGAACTTCGCCCAGTTGCGCGCCCAGAGGGGACCCTCGACGACGGGCTTGCCCGCGCGCTTGGCGACCACGGCCATGAACAGCCCGCACCACGGAATGGAGTCGTCGTTGTAGACATTAGCAAGGCCGAGCTCCTTCGCCCAACCGAGGATCACCGGATTGTCGGCGGCGCCGGCCACCTCGAACGTGCCATAGAGCTTGCGGGCCTCTTCCAGCATCCTGGGCAGCGGACGCAGGTCATCGATCCAGCCATAGGCCGGTGGCAGCGGTTTCATGAGATGTCTCCTGGGAGTTAGCGGCCCGACAGGCCTTTGACGGTGGCGTAGAGGACAGCGAGCGCGGTCGCGAACGTCGACAGCCATTTCACGAACCGGACCATGCCGGTCGCGGTGTTCCAGGCCTCGAGCAGGTCCTTCAGCTCCTTGCGGACCGCCTTGAGCTCTTCCTGCATGGCCTCGAGGTCTGCGCGGATCAGGGCGATTTCCACTGCGGAGTCACGTTCGGGATTGTCTGCCATCAGCGCACCCTCCCGATGATAGTGATGTCACCCGGGGCCACATCCAGCACATGACCTGCAGGCACATCGAAGTCGGTCTGCCGCTGTCGGCCGCCAGTCGCGTAATGGATAAACAACGCATCGCTCGCGAGCACGGCCGGCCCGGTCACCACCTCGAAGTGGTACTGCACGCCCGGCGTCCGCTGGAACTTCTGCACCACGCAGCACAGCGTGAAGTCGTCATAGAAGGTCCGGGTAAATTCCCCGACCGGCAGGTAGCCGCCGCCATTCTCGACATTATGGCAGCCCGGGGTCCAGACTTGCGTGATCGGGCCATCGGGGCCTTCGAAGACGTAATCGGCCCATCCTTTGATGGCGACCGAGACATGCTCGCACAGCGTCCATGCGACCCCGGCATCGACCATATCAGCGATGGTGCGGTTGAGTGTGGGCACCACGAACTCCAGCATCGGCCAGAGCCGCCAGGAATTGGCCGCCCGGCGAAAGGTGAACCCGTTTTTGAACACCCCGTAGTTGATGTCGAGGTCGTCATTGATGGGCACGGTCTCATCCGAGACCGTGGGCCGGTAGATATCCTGCATGGGAGGTATCCTAGCTGACGGTGACCGAGACGACCTCGCGCACGACATGGGAGCCGGACTGGCCGCCATAGGTGCCGATCGCTGCGCCGCCGTGCGTCGCCGCGAGGTTGAACATGTTGGTCACGGCGTTGATGACATAATAGGTCGTGTTGGCGGCAAGACCGCCGGGCAGCGCGCCGCTGGTGGTGAGCTGCACCCGGGCGCCGTTGACGAGGCTGTGCCCGGTCGCGGTGACGACCGCGGGGCTGGCGATGCTGATCGTCGCGGTGATCGGCAGCATGGCGCCAAACACATTGCCCGAGAGCGTGCCCGCCGCCTCATAGGCGGTAATCGGCCCCTTGTAGCCATAGCGGGTGCCCGAGCCCGAGCCGGTGAACGTCAGCATCCCGCCGCCCGGGCTTGCGGTAATCCTGAACGCGGACGCACTCACCACCGACTGCACATAATAGACGGTGTTGGCGGCGATCCCGCTCGGCATGCCGCCGGTACAATAGAACTGGACCGGGTCGCCCACGGCGAGGCCATGCGAGGTCCAGTTGATGTTGTTGGTCGGCGACGGACTGAAGGTGATCCCGGTGAGAATGGTGCTCCAGCTGACCGTACCGGGGCTCAAGGCAAAGGTCGTGCCGCCGATCCGCAGCCTGGCTGGAACCGGACTGCCGCCATAACCCTCGAGACCGATCAGCGTGCGCGAGATAGCACCATAATAATCGTAGCTGTGCATGATCGTGCGGATGGTGCGACCCTGCCAGGTGGCGGGGGTGAAGTTCCCGCCCAGCACGGCATAGGCGCCGGTGTCGGCACCATATTGCTCACCGGCGCTATATTTGTCGGCCCATGAATAATAGCCCATCGGCAGGTCGATCCGCTGGCCACCACCACCGCCGCCCAGCAGGACGGAGAGTACGCCCGCCATCAGCTGAGCCCCGCGCCGGTGATCACCCAGATCGTGGCGGCGACCTTGACGATGGTCGCCAGCCCATAGCCCTCAAGCGTGCGGCTGCCGGTATTGGCGGTGCCCGCCTGGCGCAGTGTGTCGGTGGTGATCGATATGGTCTGCGAAGCCGCGCTGTTGTTGTAGACGACCACGGTCGCGCCGATCGGGAATGCGACCGCGCCGTTTGCCGGGATGGTGATGCCGCCGGTGGTAATGCTGACATGCTTGCCGATATCGGTCAGCGCCAGCGTATATCCTGCGGTCTTGCTGTTCTGCGGAACACCCCGGAACCCCACGCTGCCGATGGCGATCGTGCCGCTGTCACTGACGGCGGACGCGGCGTTGAGCGTGCCGCCGTTGATCGCGGGGCTGGTCAGGGTTTTGCCCGATAGCGTCTGCGTATCGGAAGTGCCGACCACCACGCCCGAGGGCACGGCCTTGCCGGCCCATGAGGTCAGCGCGACATTATAGGCCTGCACGTCGGTGCCGATGACAAGGCCGAGATTGCTGCGCGCGGATGCGGCCGAACTCGCCCCCGTGCCGCCATTGGCGACGCCGATCGTGCCGGTGATCTTGGCCGCAGCGAGCGACGTCAGCCAGGCAGGATCGGCATAACTGCCGGTCGCAAGCAGCGCATTGGTGCCCTGCGAGGGGGCGGCCAGCCCCACGGTCCAGGCCGCAATCGTTCCGCTGCCGCCAGTCATGCCGACATTGACGACAAGCGCACCGCTACCGCTGGTATAGGCGGTGATCTGGCCGTGCATCCAGTTGGAGGGCGACGCCGTGCTGGTGATCGTTACCCACTGGCCGACCACCAGGGCTTTTCCGGTCTGGACCGTGAGCGACTTCGAGCCGGTGCCGATGACAAGGCTGGTCGTGCTGGTTGCGCTGGTGCCGGGCGCGTTGACGGCCGTGGCCGCACTGGCGGCCGCATCAGCGGCGTAGCCGTTGGTCTCGGTGGCAAGCGCATTGGCCTGGGTCACGAACGTTGGCAGCGCGCCGAGAAAGGCTTCGGCGCGCACGTTGAAGTTCGCCGCATCCGTCCGGGACGGCGGCGTTGGCAGGGCAGTAATGGGCATGGGAGCTCCCTTGGGAGGATTACGCCAGAAAGATCAGGTGAGCCCCTCGATAGTGAGGCTGCAGTAGCTGACGGTCGGGTAGGCAAGGTCGATCGAGAACTCCTTGTAGA
>CAZVHM010000039.1:0-20664 GCA_964627175.1 uncultured Novosphingobium sp.
TGCCCAGCCAGCGCTTCACCAGATCGGGATATTCGCGGATCGCCTCGGAAATCGAGCGGAAGATGACGCCGGCTGCTTCCAGCTCCTTGCGGAAGGTGGTGGCAACCGAGACAGAATCGAACACCGCATCGACCGCGACCTTGCGCGCGCCTTCCACGCCGGCGAGCACTTTCTGCTCTTCCAGCGGGATGCCGAGCTTTTCGTAGATTCGCAGGATTTCCGGATCGACTTCGTCGAGGCTGCCGAGCGCCTTCTTCTGCTTGGGGGCCGCCCAGTAATAGGCTTCCTGGTAATCGATCGGCGGAATGTTGAGCTTGGCCCAATCGGGCGTGGGCATGGTCAGCCAGTGGCGATAGGCCTTCAGGCGCCATTCCAGCATCCATTCCGGCTCGTCCTTCTTGGCCGAGATATAGCGCACGGTATCTTCGGACAGACCCTTGGGGCCGTATTCCTGCTCGATATCCGACGACCAGCCGTGTTCGTATTCGGCCACCCGGGCGGCCGCTTCGCGTGCGGCCTGATCCTTGACCGTGGTTTCCTCGCTCATGCCTGCATCTCCACGGTTCGGCCTTGCGGCGCGGCCAGCTGGGTGAGCGGGATGCCCGCCAGCGCGCCGCGCAGCGCCTCGTTCACCACTGGCCAGTGCGGGCGCAGGGTGCAACCGGCTTCCAGTGTGCAATCCTGACGGCCATGTTCGCCGCACGAGGCCAGCTCAATCGGCCCTTCGACCGCTTCGACGATATCGGCCAAGGTGATCGCCGCCGCCGGGCGCGACAGGGTGAGCCCGCCGCCAGCGCCGCGCACCGATTTGAGCAGGCCGGCGGCAGAAAGGCGGCTGACGAGTTTCTGCACGGTGGGCACCGGCAGGCCGGTTTCTTCGGCCAGCTGCGCGGCGCAGACCCGCGCCCGGCCGCAATGGCGCGCGGCGGCGGTCATCGTCAGGACGGCATAGTCGGCCATGCTGGAGAGGCGCAACGGTTCGGCTCCGCAAATCGGATTGATTCGTTCCGGTTATCTAGGCGCGTGTCCCGACCATTACAATCACCCGCGCTCACCTTTGCGCAGTGCAACAAAAAAGGGGCGGCAAGGCTTTCGCATATGCGTTGCCTCGCCGCCTTCAAAGTGGAGGAACTCTACGCGAAAATCGCGAGGAGCCCTTCGGGTCGCAGGCGTTTGATAGGCCAATCGGCTATGTCCGGAATTGTATGGAATCGACAACGCAGGTGCGAAAAGTGTCGCAGAATTGCATCACAATCGTTTTTGTAGAGATTTTAATTGGCCTTGGGGATCAATCCGGCCGGCACACCGGGGAATCGACACTCGCGATTGCCCCTGCCATAGCCGCGGGCCATGATCTCTGCCCTGCTTTATCCCCTGGTTCGCCCCGCCCTGTTCTGCCTTGAGGCCGAACGAGCCCACCATCTGGCGCTGGCCGCGCTCAAGCTGCAAGGCGGCGGCGCACCGGCCGCGCCTGCCGCCGGGCCGCTGGCCACCACCGTGGCCGGAATCGCCTTTCCCAACCCGCTGGGCATGGCGGCAGGGTTCGACAAGGATGGCGAAGTGCCCGACGCGCTGCTGGGGCTGGGCTTCGGCTTTGCCGAGGTCGGATCGATCACCCCGCTGCCGCAGGAAGGCAACCCCCGGCCCCGGCTGTTCAGGCTGGCCGAGGATGAAGCGGTGATCAACCGCATGGGCTTCAACAACGGCGGGGCAAGCGCGGCGGTCGAACGCCTGGCCGCGCGGCTGGGCCGGCCGGGGGTGGTGGGCATCAACATCGGCGCCAACAAGGATTCGAACGACCGGGTGGCCGATTATGCCACGATGGCGCGGCTGATGGCCCCGCTGGCCAGCTATCTCGCGGTCAACGTTTCCAGCCCGAACACGCCGGGCCTGCGCGCCCTGCAGGATGAAAGCGCGCTGACCGAGCTGCTCGATGCCGTGCTGGAAGCGCGGGGCGAGAGCGGGCCTCCGGTGTTCCTCAAGGTTGCGCCCGATCTGGAGCCGGCCGACATCGACGCGATCAGCCGCATCGCCATCGAGAAGAAGCTGGGCGCGCTGATCGTTTCCAACACCACGATCAGCCGGCCGCCGCTCCACTCTGCCCATGCCGGAGAGACCGGCGGGCTATCCGGCGCGCCGCTGAAGGATCTGGCGCACCAGCGGCTGAAGGATTTCCGCAGCGCCACCGGCGGCGCGGTGCCGCTGGTGGGCGTGGGCGGGATCGCCACCGCCGACGATGCCTTTGCCCGGATTCGCGCCGGGGCCAGCCTGGTCCAGCTCTATTCGGCGCTGGTTTACCACGGGCCCGGCCTGGCCCGCGCCATCGTGCAGGGGCTGGAGGAACGCTTGCGCCAGCACGGCTTTGCCAGCGTGGCCGAGGCAGTGGGCACGGCCTGAGGGTTTGCCGATGAACGCGATGCGCCTGCCTTGCCTGCGCCGCCTTGCGCTGGCCCTGCTGCTGGCCTTGGCCGCGCCGGCTATGGCCAAGGCGCCCCCGCCTGCGGGCATGGTATCCGCCGCCGATCCGCGCGCGGCCGCAGCCGGCACGGAAATCCTGCGCGCGGGAGGTAACGCCACTGACGCCGCGCTGGCGGTGATGCTGGCGCTGACCGTGGTGGAACCGCAAAGTTCGGGCATCGGCGGGGGCGGCTTCCTGCTCCACGGCGACAGCAAGGGGCAGATCGAGGCGATCGACGGGCGCGAGATCGCCCCGGCCAGCGCCGACGGGCAGTGGTTCATGGCCGATGGTCTGCCGATGCCGTTCCGCCAGGTAGTGCCGGGCGGCAAGAGCGTTGGCGTACCGGGCGCGGTGGCGCTGGCGGCAACCGCCCATCGCCGCCACGGCAAGATGCGCTGGGCGCGGCTGTTCCAGCCGGCGATCCGACTGGCGCAGGACGGGTTCGAAATTACCCCGCGGCTTCATGCCACTCTGGCCCGCGCCCGCCGCAGCGGGGCCTTCGATGCCGATGCGCGGGCGCTTTATTACGGACCGGACGGCGAACCGCTGCCGGTGGGCACCCGCATTCGCAACCCGGCGCTGGCCGCCTTCCTGACCCGGCTGGCGAAGGAAGGGCCGCGCGCCTTCTATACCGGGGCCAATGCCCGCGCCGTGGCCGCCGAAGTTCGCGCCGCTCCGGCGGCGCCTGCCGAGATGAGCGAGGCCGACCTTGCCGGATACAGCGCGGTCGTGCGCGAACCGCTGTGCGGGATGTATCGCCAGTGGCGCATCTGCGGAATGGGCCCGCCTTCTGCCGGGGCAACCACCGTGTTTGCCATTTTGAAGCAGCTGGAGCGCTTTGATCTCGCTGCGCTGGGCGCTCAATCGCCGACGGCCTGGCACCTGATCGCCGAATCGATGCGCCTGGCCTATGCCGACCGCGCCCGCTGGATCGGCGATGCCGACTTTGTTTCCGTGCCGGCCACCGGGCTGATGGACCCGGCCTATCTGGCCAGTCGTTCGGCCCTGATCGATCCGGACAAGGCCATGCTGCTGGCCCTGCCCGGCACCCCGCCGGGGGCGCGCCAACTGGTGCGCGCGGCCGGATCCGGGCCGGAAGAACAGGGCACCACCCATTTCGTGACCGTGGATCGCAACGGCAACACGGTGAGCTTTACCAATACCATCGAGGGTCCGTTCGGCTCTGGCCTGATGGTCAACGGCTATTTCCTGAATAACGAGCTGACCGACTTCAGCTTTGCCCCGGCGATGGATGGCAGGCCGGTGGCCAATGCCGTGGGCCCGCGCAAGCGCCCGCGCAGCTCGATGGCGCCGACGCTGGTGCACGATGGCAACGGCCGCCTGCGCCTGGCGGTAGGCGCAGCCGGCGGAGCGACGATCCCCGCGCAAGTGGCCAAGGCGATCATCGGCGTGCTGGACTGGGGCCTTTCCGCCCGCGAGGCGATTGCCCTGCCGGTGCTGTTTGCGCCGGGGGCCACGGTGTTCGTGGAAAAGGGCACCGCCCACGAAGCCATGATCCCGGCGCTGATCGCGCTGGGCCACGGCGATGTGCGGGCCCGCGAGGCATCGTTCAAGGCCAACGCAATCGAGGCAACGCCGGCCGGCTGGCAGGGCGCCGCCGATCCGCGCAGCGAAGGGGCGGCGGTGGCGCCCTGAACAGACGCGCTGCTGGCGGCTTCCCTGCCCTGACCACCATTTCGCGAGCTCTCGTGCCTTGTCGTGGTCAGGTGCGGGTTATAGTCTGCCGGCAAACACCGGGTTGGCGGGGGATTCCTGCCGGGCGAGGACAATAGCGTGCAGCTTTCCGATTTCGATGCCAGCCCCAATCTCGTCTCGCTGTTCCTGACGCGAGCTGACGAGCTGGGCGACAAGCCATTTCTCTGGGCCAAGCGCGATGGGCGCTGGCAGGCGCTGAGCTGGCGCGAAGTGGCGCGGCAGGTTTGCCAGCTGGCCGAAGGGCTGGTGGCGATGGGCCTGCAACCGGGCGACCGGGTGATGCTGGTGTGCGAAAACCGCCCGGAATGGTGCATTGCCGATCTGGCGATCATGGCCGCGGGGCTGGTGACCGTGCCGGCATACACCACCAATACCGAGCGCGACCATGCCCATGTGCTGGACAATTCCGGCGCAAGGGCGGTGATCGTGGCCGATGCGCGGCTGGCCAAGCCGCTGCTGCCGGCATTGCTGGCCAGCAATGCCGCCCATGTGATCGCCATCGAGAGCTTCAAGCTGCCGCAGATGGGCGATCGGCAATGCCACGAATGGGCCGCGCTGGTGGCCGGGGATGGCGCTGACGCGCGGGCACGGGTGGATGCGCGGATCGCCGGGATCGGCCGCAACGACCTGGCCTGCCTGATCTATACCAGCGGCACCGGCGGGGCCCCGCGCGGAGTGATGCAGCACCACGGCATGATCCTGCGCAACATTGCCGGGGCAGCGCAGGTTCTGGCCGAGGATTTCGGCTGGGAAGAGGAAGTGTTCCTCTCGTTCCTGCCGCTTTCCCATGCTTATGAGCATACCGGCGGGCAATTCCTGCCGATCGGGATGGGCAGCCAGATCTATTACGCCGAAGGGCTGGAGAAGCTGGCCAGCAATATCGAGGAAGTGCGGCCGACCATCATGGTGGTGGTGCCGCGCCTGTTCGAGGTCTTGCGCGCCCGGATCATGAAATCGGTCGAGAAGCAGGGGCGGATCGCCAACTTCCTGATGGACCGGGCGCTGCGAATCGCGAGCAAGGCCCCGCCGGGCAAGGTGCGGCTGGTCGACCGCCCGTGGGATTTCGTGGTGGAGCGGTTGCTGCGGCCCAAGGTGCGCGCCCGCTTTGGCGGCCGCATCAAGGCGATGGTTTCAGGCGGCGCGCCGCTGAACCCGGAAGTGGGCACGTTTTTCCAGGCCATGGGTCTGACCATGCTGCAGGGCTATGGCCAGACCGAAGCCGGCCCGGTGATCTCGTGCAACCGCCCGCGCGCCGGGCTGAAGATGGATACGGTCGGCCCGCCGCTGCCCGGCGTGGAGGTGAAGATCGCCGCCGACGGGGAAATCCTGGTGCGCGGCGAACTGGTGATGCACGGCTATTGGCGCAACGAGGCCGAGACGGCCAAGGCGCTTCAGGACGGCTGGCTGCACACCGGCGATATCGGCCATCTCGACGAGGCCGGGCGCATCGTGATCACCGACCGCAAGAAGGACATGATCGTCAACGACAAGGGCGACAATGTTTCCCCGCAGAAGATCGAGGGAATGCTGACCCTGCAGCCGGAAATCGCCCAGGCCATGGTGATCGGCGACAAGCGGCCCTGGCTGGTGGCACTGATCGTGCCCGATGCGGAATGGGCACTGGACTGGTCGCGTAGCCAGCACGAGAAGTTCGATTTTCACGAATTGCAGGATCTGCCGGCCTTCCGCAGCGCGGTGCGCGAGGCGATCGACCGGGTGAACCGCGACCTTTCGGTGATCGAAAAGGTGCGCCAGTTCGCCTTTGCCGAAGAGGCCTTTACGATCGAGAACGAGGAAATGACCCCGAGCCTGAAGATCCGGAGGCACAAGCTGAAGGAACGCTACGGCGAGCGCCTGGACGCGCTTTACAAGACCTGAGCGGGAGAGCGGGGAGAGCCGTTCAGGCGGCTTCCTTTTCCACCCATTCGGGGAAGAAACACGGCGCGGCATCCGACCAGCCCGGCGCGGTGGCGGCCGCTTCGCTGATCGACTGGAGCAATTGCTTCCGCAGGGCCGGGCGAATCTGCGGCAGGGCGGCGGCGGCGCAGAAGGCCGCCGGCAACCACGGCCGCACATCGGGGCCGAGCAGGCGTTCATAGAGGAAGCGATAGGCCGAAAAGCAGGTCAACCGATCCTGCGCCAGATCGAAGGCCGAGACCCGCACCAGCTTGCCGATGAAGGTTTCCAGCGCATCGAAGCCGGAATCGGCCGGCAGCGAGCGACGCAGGGTCTTCAATTCCTGATAGGCAAGGTACTGGCTGCGGATCGAGGCAGCCTCTTCCGCATCGCGGGCCCAAAGCTTGAAGGCATCGTGGCGGCCAAGCCCGACATCGAGGCTGCGCTTGATGTAGCGCTGTTCCTGCGGCCCGAAACTGGCGAATTCGCGGAATTCCGCGATGGCGAGCGATGAGTTCACGGCGTTGGGCATCGGCACTGTCCCTGTCGGTGGGAAATCCCACACGACAGAACGTGCCACGGCGCCAGTTAGCGCCGGGTTAACCACGACCCGCAAGAATGCGGACGCGCCGAAAATTCCATCAGATCAGGCCGGCGAGCGGGCTGGAGGGATCGGCATACTTGCGCGTGGCCATCCGCCCGGCGCTATAGGCGGCGCGGCCGGCCTGCACGGCCAGCTTCATCGCCCCGGCCATCAGGATCGGATCCTTTGCCTCGGCAATGGCGGTGTTCATCAGCACCCCGTCGCAGCCCAGTTCCATCGCCACGGCGGCATCCGAGGCCGTGCCGACGCCCGCATCGACCAGCACCGGAACACTGGCCCCTTCGACGATCAGGCGGATGGTGACGCGGTTCTGGATGCCAAGACCCGAACCGATCGGCGCGCCCAGCGGCATGATCGCCACAGCGCCGGCATCTTCCAGTTGCTTGGCGGCAATCGGATCATCGGCGCAATAGACCATCGGCAGGAAACCCTCCTTGGCCAGCACTTCGGTGGCGCGCAGGGTTTCGATCATGTTGGGATAGAGCGTGCGCGCCTCACCCAGCACTTCGAGCTTCACCAGATCCCAGCCGCCAGCCTCACGCGCGAGGCGCAGGGTGCGAATCGCATCCTCGGCGGTGAAGCAGCCGGCCGTGTTGGGCAGGTAGGTGATTTTCTTCGGATCGATAAAGTCGGTCAGCATCGGGGCCTTGGGGTCCGAGATGTTGACCCGGCGCACCGCCACGGTGACGATTTCGGCCCCCGAGGCTTCGACTGCCGCCGCATTCTGGGCGAAATCGGCGTATTTTCCTGTGCCCACGATCAGCCGCGAGGTGAAGGTGCGGCCGGCAACGGTCCAGCTGTCGATATCAGTCACGCAGGTTCTCTCCTTCGCCGCCGCCCACGAAATGGACGATCTCGAGTTGGTCCCCATCGCTGAGCACAAAATCAGCCAGGCGGGCACGCGGCGCGATTGAGCCATTGTGCTCCACCGCCACCTTGGCCGGATCGAGATCCAGCAGGCGGACAAGATCGGTGATCGAGCTGCCAGCCGGAGCGCGGCGCGGCTCGCCATTGACGATAAGGGAAATCTCGGCGGTCATCACAAACCGCAGATAGCGCTCAACAGGCGTGGCGCAAGTTCAGGATGTGGGCAAAGGCCACAAGAGCCACGCCGGGAATGGTCAGCAGGGCTTCAAGCGGGCCGTGGCCCACCAACAGCGCGCCGGCCATCAGGCAGATGCCAAGCCCGCCGATCAGCGCCGGCAGCAGGCGACCGTGCCGCCAGGCGGAGATGCCCAGCGTGACAATGCCGATCACCACGGCAAACGCGAGCCCTGCTTCGTGAAAGCCGGGGGCAAAGAACGCTTCGCCGCCAAGGCCCAGCGCGCTGACCAGCACCAGCCCCAGCAGGCAATGCAAGGCGCAGAGCCCCGAAAGGAACACGCCGAAACCGTCCAGCCGGTCACGAATCGAGAGAAGAGCATCACGCATCGCTGCGGCGGATATATGTTATACTGTAACATCCTTCAACCCTGCCCGATTATCCCGCTTGCGCTTTCGTGGCGGGCGGCGCAATTCGGCCGGCATGAATACCGTTGCCACTGCCGGAGCCTCGCTCTCCGTCAACTCCGGGCGCGAACGCCCGCTGGCCATTGCCCGCTGGCTTCTGGCCATCGCCGCCCTTGTCGTGATGATCGTGGCCGTGGGCGGGATCACCCGGCTGACCGAATCGGGGGTTTCGATCACCGAATGGAAACCGGTGAGCGGCACCCTTCCCCCGCTGACCGAGGCGCAATGGCAGGCCGAATTCGATGCCTATCGCCAGACCCCGCAATATATCCAGATCAACGGCCCTGCCGGGATGACGCTGGAAACCTACAAGTTCATCTTCTTCTGGGAATGGGTGCATCGCCTGCTGGCCCGCGGAATCGGCCTGGCCTTTGCACTGCCGCTGGCCTGGTTCTGGGCCCGCCGCGCCATTCCACAGGGCTATCTGCCGCGGCTGGTGGCGCTGCTGGCGCTGGGCGGGCTGCAAGGCGCAGTGGGCTGGTGGATGGTCAAGTCGGGCATCGTCAACGATGTGAAAGTGAGCCATTTCCGCCTTGCCACTCATCTGCTGGTGGCGCTGTTCACCCTTGGCGGGCTGGTATGGACCGCGCTGGACCTGATCGCCCATGCGAAGGGCGAACGGACCAGCCGACTGAGTGGATTCGGCATTCTGGCCCTGGGCGCGCTGACGGTGCAGCTGGGCTGGGGTGCGCTGGTGGCGGGGCTGCGCGCTGGCTACGTCGCTTCTGACTGGCCGCTGATGACCGGCAAGTTCTTTCCCGATGGCGTGGAATGGGCCGGCGGCGTGCTGCATGCGGCGGTGAGCGATCCGTTCCTGACCCATTTTTTCCATCGCTGGTGGGCCTGGGTGGTGGTGGCGATCCTGGTGATCATGGGCCGCAAGCTCCGCAAGGCCGGAGAGCGCCGGGTTTCCATCGCCCTGCACAGTGCCTTTGGCACGCAAGTGCTGCTGGGCATCGCCACGGTGATGAGCGGGATGGAACTGTGGCTGGCCGTGCTGCACCAGTTGGTGGGCGCGCTGCTTCTGGCCGCCGCCGTGTGGGGGGCCCACGTGCTGGGCCGGCGGGGATGAGCGAATCGCCCGCCCCCGCGCTGGTGTGGTGCCCGTTCCCGGACGCCGCCACCGCCGGGCGGGTGGCCGACACCCTGCTGGACGAAGGGCTGATCGCCTGCGCCAACATCATCCCGGGCATGCACACCCGCTATGTCTGGAAGGGGAATCGGGCGACTGGCGAAGAGGCCGGCGCACTGTTCAAGACCAACACCGGCCTGCTTGAAACACTTGTCCTCCGGCTCGGCCAGCTTCATCCTTATGAGGAACCGGCGATTCTGGGCTGGCGGTGCAATGCCGCCTCGCCCGGGACCGCCGCGTGGCTGGGGGGCATCGGAACATGAAGCGCAAGTTCGAGCTGTTGCTGGGGGCAGCGCTGGTGGCCACCGCTGCCGTTTCCGCGCAGGCCGCCGATGGCCCGCGCGCCGACAGCGTCCCGCCCGGCGCCGCCCGTACCGATTTTACCCCGCCGCAAACCCCGCTGATCCTGACCCGCGAACTGCGCAAGGATTTTGCCCGCGGCGGCGAACTGGTTTCGCGGCGCCGCTATGCGATTCGCTTCTTTCCCGCGCTTGGCGGCTGGCAGGTGGATGGCACGCTGGTTTCCAGCGAGGTGGAAGGGCCTGCCGGAATCGCGTCCGAACTGCTGGAACTGGAGCGGACCCGCACCGATGACGGGCTGTTTCCGATGCGGCTCGACCGGACCGGTCTGATCGTCAACCAGCCGGGGGCTGCCGATGCGGCAAACGACGCGGCCATCCTGGCGGCGGCCCGCACTTTCCTGGCGGGACGCGGCGTCGCGCCGACCGACAGTGCCGCCGCCCTGGCCCTGGCCCAGCGCCTGCAGGCACAGTCGCGCGCGGCGGGCGGCAACTGGCCAGTGGACCTGTTCCGCCCGCGCCAAGGCACGCACAGCGAAGTGCGCACCCTGCCCGCCCTTGAAGGCGCTTCCGGGCAGGTCACGATCATGATCGCGGCGGCCGAGCGGCCGGACGGGCTGCTGGAACGGCTGGAACGGCAAGTTGTCACCGAGGCCGCCGGAACCCGCCGGCGCAGCGTGGAAACATGGACTCTCGCGCTCGCCCGCTGATCGGGCAACGTCGCCAAGGTATTATTTTACCTCTCCGCAAAGCCGCGCAAAAGCTTGACTCAGCAAAGCCAATCGCCCAATGGCCCCCTGTCCTGACCGGTAGGGGAACCTGCCGGTGCCTGGTAGCATAGGGAATTCGCAAGCCATGAAGGCTCTCAGCACAGTCACCCGGTCGATCAAGCCGGCCGAGGTGGAAAAGAAGTGGCATCTTATCGATGCCGAAGGTCTGGTGGTCGGTCGCCTTGCGGTGATCATCGCCAACATCCTGCGCGGCAAGCACAAGCCGAGCTACACCCCCCACGTCGATTGCGGCGACCATGTGGTCGTGATCAACGCCGGCAAGGTGAAGCTGACGGGCAACAAGCTCAAGCAGAAGACCTATTACAAGCACACCGGCTATGCCGGCGGCATCAAGGCGATTACCGCCGACAAGGTGCTGGACGGCCGCTTCCCCGAGCGCGTGCTCGAGAAGGCGGTTGAGCGCATGATCCCGCGTGGCCCGCTGGGCCGGGACCAGATGCGCGCGCTGCACCTCTATGCCGGTGCCGAACACCCGCACGGCGGCACGCAGCCCGAGCTGCTCGATGTCGCCAGCCTCAACCGCAAGAACAAGGTGGGTGCCTGATGTCCGATAACTCCGTCACCGATCTCGCCGAGCTCGGCGCCCTTGCCGGCAACGTTGCTGCCGAAGCCGGTGCCCCCGAAGCTCC
This sequence comes from uncultured Novosphingobium sp., assembly GCA_964627175.1. Lineage (GTDB taxonomy): Bacteria > Pseudomonadota > Alphaproteobacteria > Sphingomonadales > Sphingomonadaceae > Novosphingobium. Next base: position 11,035 of record CAZVHM010000039.1, read on the forward strand.
GGTCCGTACCGGCCCCGCCGCTCCGCTGCGCGAGCGCGAAGTCGACGCCCAGGGTCGTTCCTACGCCACCGGTCGCCGCAAGGACGCCGTGGCCCGCGTGTGGATCAAGCCCGGCTCGGGCAAGATCACCGTCAACGGCCGCGATCAGGAAGTGTACTTTGCACGTCCGACCCTGCGCCTGGTGATCAACCAGCCTTTCGAAGTGGCTGACCGTTCGGGTCAGTACGACGTGGTCTGCACCGTCAAGGGCGGTGGCCTTTCCGGCCAGGCCGGCGCGGTCAAGCACGGCATCGCCCAGGCGCTCTCGAAGTTCGAGCCCACCCTGCGCAGCGCCGTCAAGGCCGCCGGCTTCCTGACCCGCGACCCGCGCGTCGTGGAACGCAAGAAGTATGGCCGGGCCAAGGCTCGCCGCAGCTTCCAGTTCAGCAAGCGCTGATCGCGTTTCAAGAACGGCTTACGAAAAGCGCCCGGCACCTCGCGTGTCGGGCGTTTTCTTTTGGTGGCTCCCCTCTTCAGGTGGCCTGCTCATGCCCTATCGTCTTCTTGCCCGCGCGGCATCGCGTGCCACTGGCCGGCTCGGCTGGCTCCGCGGCGCCATCGGCGCGCTGATCGGGATTGCCCTGGCCGCACTGGCCGGGCGCATGTTGGCAGCGGCCCTGCCGCAATTTCCCTGGCTGCTGGCCCCGCTGGGCGCTTCGGCCGTGCTGGTTTTTGCCGTGCCGGCCAGCCCGCTGGCCCAGCCGTGGCCGGTGATGGGCGGCAGTCTGCTTTCTGCGCTGACGGGGCTTTTGATTCAGGCGCTGGTGCCCGATCCGCTGCTGGCCGCAGCCATTGCGGTGGGAGCCGCCATCGCCGTGATGAGCCTGACCCGCTGCCTGCATCCGCCGGGCGGGGCATGCGCCTTGCTGGCGGCGCTATCCGGCCCCACGCTTGCCGCGCACGGCTGGGGAGCACTGCTCGGCCCGCTCATGGCCAATCTGGCGGCCCTGATGGCGATGGGCTGGCTCTACAACACGGCCACAGGGCATCGCTGGCCCCATCACTTGCCGCCTCAGCCGCCCGAACCCGTAGCCCGCTATGAAACAGCGGATCTCGACGCAGTGCTGGAGGAATGGGACGAAGTGCTCGACGTCAGCCGGGAAGACCTCGACGCGCTGATCCGCGCGGTGGAACGGCGGGTGGCGGCCAAGCGCTGAATTTTCAGTGTACCGGCGGGTCTTCCGCCGGGACCGCCCCGACCGGAGCGACCGGTTCGCCGGGCCTACGCGGCGGCAGCGCGGTTTCGGGCACTTCGGCCACCAGCATCCGATCCGTGGGCACATGTTCGAGGTTGCGCACCCGCACATGGATTTCGCGCCCATCGACGGTGATTTCATTGAAGCTGGGCGGAGTTGAACGCACCCGGTGCGACAGCGTGCCCGCGCCGATCATCCGCAGCGGACCGGCGGCGGTGCGCGCGGTCAGGTCGAACGGATCGTGGACATGCCCGGTCAGCACGGCCAGCACGCTGCGGCGGGCCAGTTCCTCCATCGCCCGCGTGCCATTGATCGTCAGGATCCGGCCATCAGGACCCTTTTCAGGCAGGGGATGATGGGCGGTAACGATCACCCGCGCATTGGCCGGCAAGGCGTCGATCGCCCGCAACGTGCGTGCCAGCGCCGGTTCGCGCACCCAGCCATCCACCCAGGGAAAGCGCCACTGGGCGCGGGTGACCGTTTGCAGCGGGACGATGTGGAAATCGGCGATGTCCAGTTCGCGTTCGAGCAGACGTTGGATGGTGCGAAAGCGCCGGTAGGGAGCAATGAACCGTTCCGCCAGGTTGAAATAGGGCATGTCGTGATTGCCCGGCTCCACCGTGACTGGTGCCGGGAGGGCGGAAATCCACTCGCAGGCGGCCGTGAATTCATGATGGCGGGCACGCATGGTCAGATCGCCGGTGATCGCCACGGCATCGGGGTGTTCGGCAGCAACAGCATGGGCCACCCAATCCAGCGCCGCGCTATCCTCCAGCCCGAAGTGCAGATCGCTGATGTGAAACAGGGTGACAGGGCCGCTCATCACGCGGGTGCAAGCAGATCGAGGGCGAAGGGCGCAAGCGAAAACCGCTCTTCACGCGCGCCATCGCGGCGTTCACCGTCGATCATCAGCGCCAGCGGCCCATCGCCGAGCGAGCGGCAGGCGACCTGTTGGTGAGCGCCAAGCTCTTCATGCGGGCCTTCGCGGAAGTTGCGCCGCAGCAAGGCCATGCCGTGCCGGACGTAATCGCCGAACTTGTCCGCCCCATAACCATCGACGCGCATCACGCTGCCGGCTGGTTCGAGCCGAACCCCGGCATAGCCGCCCGGCCGGCCAAGCGGCGGATCGACCAGCGCCACCATCGGCCCGGTCGTGCTCTGGCGGATGGCGGCAACGGTCTTTTCCGCCACCGGCGTGACGGCGCCTTCGCGCAAGCCTTCGCGGACATCGCTCCACGCCGCGCCGGGGCCGGCGAGGACTTCGGCCAGCGCAGTGCCGCCCGACCAGCGGATCGCGTTGCGGCGGGTGCGGCGCAGGCGCGGCAGATCCGCGGCGATTTCGTGCGCCGGCCGCGTGCCATGCAGCGCGCGCGCGAGCAGATTGGCGGTACCGCCCGGCAGCACCAGCAGTGCGCCGTCCCACCCTTCCAGCGCAGCGGCAACCGTGTTCACCGTGCCATCGCCGCCGAACACGGCCACGACCGGATTTCCCGCCGCGACAAGCGCCGCCGACGAGGGCACGCCCTTGCGGGCATCGAACTGGCGCACCACCGGCCGCCCACAAGCGGCAAAGGCCGCGCGCACGGATTCCACCGCGCTGGCCGACCAGCTGCCGCTCGCCTCGTTCACCACGAGCCAGACCGTGCCGTTCATGGCAGGGCCATCGCCATGCGCCATCGCGCCTTCCCCTCTACAGACGCTGCGACAGGATCAGCCATGCCGAGAAGCCGTTGACCACGCTGTACACGACATAACCCAGCGCCCAGCCGGTGGAGCCGCTGGCCACCAGCAACATCGTGCCGAGCAGCAACATGAATTCCGCGATCAGGCTGAGCCGCCCGCCCAGTGGCCGAAAGAGCCACGCCACCTGAGTGAGAATCGGATGGCCGCTATTCAAAACGGCGCGGTGCATTGCGAAATTCGCGATGCCGAGCAGGAAGACGAGAACCAGCGCCATACGGCAAGCTTACCCGGTTGTGGGCCAAGCGCCAGCCCGGCCCGCCGGATAGGCGATGCACTTGGCCGTTACGGGGCAGGCCGCACCGGAAAGGCCACGCCCCTCCGGCGCACCCGATTACTTGGCCAGCAGGCCTTCTTCCGCGATCTTGCGCTGCCACACCAGCGGCGCGAGCTTGTGGACGTTCTGCCCCGCCGAATCGACCGCGACGGTGACCGGCATGTCTTCCACGGTGAATTCGTAGATCGCTTCCATGCCCAGATCCTCGAACCCGACCACGCGCGAGGCCTTGATGGCGCGGGCCACCAGATAGGCCGCCCCGCCAACCGCCATCAGATAGGCCGATTGGTGCTTGGCGATGGATTCGGTGGCCCCCGGGCCGCGTTCGGCCTTGCCGACGCAGGCGAGCAGGCCGTTATCCAGCATCATGTCCATGAAGCTGTCCATCCGGGTGGCGGTGGTGGGGCCGGCGGGGCCGACCACTTCATCGCGCACCGGATCGACCGGGCCGACATAGTAGATCACCCGGCCGCGGAAATCGACCGGCAGCTCTTCGCCGCGGGCGAGCATATCCTTGATCCGCTTGTGCGCGGCATCGCGCCCGGTGAGCATCTTGCCGTTGAGCAGCAGGCGATCGCCCTGCTTCCAGCTTTTCACTTCCTCGGTGGTCAGCGTGTCGAGGTTGACGCGCTTGGCGGCGCTATCGGGCGCCCATTCGACCTTGGGCCATTCATCCAGCTTGGGCGTTTCGAGGAACTTCGGCCCCGAACCATCCAGCGTGAAGTGCGCGTGGCGGGTGGCCGCGCAGTTGGGGATCATCGCCACCGGCTTTGATGCGGCATGGCACGGCGCATCGAGGATCTTTACATCGAGGATGGTGGCAAGGCCGCCCAGCCCCTGCGCGCCGATGCCCAGCGCGTTGACCTTGTCGAAGATTTCGATCCGCAGCGCTTCGATATCGTTCTGTGGCCCGCGCTGCTTGAGCTGGGCCATCTCGATCGGTTCCATCAGAGCCTTCTTGGCAAGCAGGACGCAATGTTCCGCCGTGCCGCCGATGCCGATGCCGAGCATGCCCGGCGGGCACCAGCCGGCGCCCATCTGCGGCAGCATTTCCACCACCCAGTCGACGATCGAATCGCTGGGATTCATCATCTTGAACTTGGTCTTGTTTTCGCTGCCGCCGCCCTTGGCCGCGACATCGACCGAGATCGTGCGGCCGGGCACCATCGTCACGTGCAGGACGGACGGGGTATTGTCGCGCGTGTTGCGGCGGGTGAAGGCCGGATCGGCCAGCACCGAGGCGCGCAGCTTGTTATCGGCGTTGTTGTAGGCGCGGCGCACCCCTTCATCGACCACTTCCTGCAGCGAACGGCCCGATTCGAGGCGGCATTCCTGGCCCCATTCGATGAATACGTTGACGATGCCGGTATCCTGGCAGATCGGGCGGTGCCCTTCGGCGCACATCCGGCTGTTGGTGAGGATCTGGGCGATGGCATCCTTGGCGGCGGGGCCCTGTTCGGCCTCGTAAGCCGCGCCGAGGGCGCGGATGTAGTCCATCGGATGATAATAGCTGATGTACTGGAGCGCGTCGGCCACGCTCTCGATCAGGTCTTCCTCGCGAATAGTGACCATATCGGACATATCGAGCCGCGCTCCCCTGGATGCTGCAAAGACGTTGCGGCCCCATAGTCGCAACCACAACCCGGCGTAAAGGCGGGGATGCGTGGGGGCGGTGACAGCGTGGCGGGATGCAGGGCGAACGGTTCGCGCCGAGCGCATAACGCCCGCGAAAGCGCTTGGCGAGCAAGGGGCCTTGGCCTAGGAGGGCGGGGTAATTTTCGGCGGGGGTTCGCCCGCCCTGAGGGAATAGACGGATGACAGTTCTCGAAGAGCGTCCGCTTGCCGCGCGCCGGGCGATGATCGACAGCCAGCTTCGCGTGAGCGGAGTTAACGAGCCGGCGGTGCTGGCCGCCTTCGAAGCTGTTGCCCGGGAAGACTTCGTACCCGAAGGCCTGAAGGCCAACGCCTATATCGACCGCGCCCTGCCGCTGGGTGATGGGCACATGCTGCCCGCCCCGCTGGTGCATGGCCGCATGCTGGGCGAAACCGCCCCCGTGACCGGCGAAGAGGTGCTGGTGGTTTCCACCAACGGTTATCTTGCCGCGCTGGTGGCCACGTTCGGCTGCACGGTTTCCACCCTGGCCCCGGCCGAGGCGGCAGCCGCGCACAAAGGCGCGCAAGTCAGCCTGATCCTGATCGACGGTGCGATCGAGCAGCTGCCGGCAGGCCTTGCCGCGCGGCTCGCCGAAGGCGGCCGGATCGTGACCGGCACGGTGGAGCGCGGGGTTACGCGCCTGGCCGTCGGCACCAGCGTTGGCGGCGAGGTAAGTCTGCTGCCGCTGGCCGAGATCGGCATGCCCGTGCTGGCCGAATTCGCCGCGCCGAGGACCTGGAGCTTCTGATCATGGTGCGCGCGACGGGAACGGCGCTTCGCACCCTGCTGCTGGCCGGCGGCGCCCTTGCAGCCGCCTTGCCGCTGGCCCCCGCCATGGCCGACGATCTGCGCGATGCGCTGGCCGCCGCCTATCGCAGCAATCCCACGCTGGAAGCGGCGCGAGCCAACCAGCGCGCCACCGATGCCTCCGTGCCGATCGCCCGCGCGCCGGGCCTGCCTTCGCTCAGCGGCACGGGCACTTATACCGAATTCCTGAAGAAGAGCCCGACTGCGTTCAACGCACCGGACCGTGCGCTTGACGCACAGCTCAGCCTTTCCGTGCCGGTCTATTCCGGCGGCGCGGTGCGCAATTCGGTCAACGCCGCCGAAACCCGCGTGCGTGCCGGGCAGGCTGATCTGCGCGCGGTGGAATCGGGCATCTTCGCCCAGGTGGTCGGCGCCTATCTGGATGTAATCCGCGATCAGGCCATCGTGGGCCTGAACCGCAACAACGTGCAGGTGCTGGACGTCAACCTTGCCGCCACGCGCGACCGGTTCGAGATTGGCGACCTGACCCGGACCGATGTGGCCCAATCGCAGGCGCGGCTGGCCCAGGCCCGTAGCGACTTGCGCACGGCCGAGGCGAACCTCGCCGGCAGCCGCGAATCCTATATCCGCCTGGTGGGCAAGCCACCGGTTGATCTGCAGCCACCGCCGCCGCTGGCAGGCCTGCCTGCCACCGCCGAAGATGCTGTGGCCATCGCGCTGGAAAGCAACCCGGACCTGCTGGCCGCGCGGGAACGCAGCCGCGCCGCCGGGTTCGATACCGATGTGGCCGGCGCCGGCCGACTGCCGCGCGTCAGCGTATTTTCGGGCGGAGGCTATACCAATTATTTCGACACGCTGGGCGGGCAGCTGGCCACCGCGCTGCCGCAGCGGCAAACCACGGCGCAAGCCGGGGTGCGGGCGAACATTCCGCTGTTCCAGGGCGGGCTTCCCGCCGCGCAGGAACGCCAGGCGCAAGCCCGCGAAGGCGCCGCGCTGGAGCAGGAAATCGGCACCGAGCGCGAGGTCATCGCCATGGTGCGCACCTATTTCCAGCAATGGAAAGCGGCGAACGACGTGATCTCCTCCAGCCAGTCGGCCGTGGATGCGGCAACGCTGGGGCTGGAAGGCGTTCGCGCTGAGAACACTGTGGGCAATCGCACGATTCTCGACATCCTCAACGCCGAGCAGGAACTGCTCAACGCACAGGTCGTGCTGGTTCGCGCCCGGCGCAACGCCTATGTCGCCGGGTTCAACCTGCTGGCCGCGATGGGCAAGGCCGAAGCGCGCGACCTGGGGATCGACAGCGGCCTGCTGTACGATCCGACCGTCAATTATCGCCGGGTGCGCAGCAACGTGTTCGACTGGGCGAGCGATCCGGCACCCGCGGCCCGATCCACGCGCACGGTTGACACGCCGGCGCAGGACGGTTCAATTTCCACTTCCGCTGCCACGGCGGCGGGGCAAACAGGTCAATCCGGGAATTAATCGCGATGCGTCAGGCGGGTGAACCTTCGGTCGAGGAAATCCTCGAGTCGATCAAGAAAGTCATCGCGCGGGACAACCGCATGGTGGCCGATGAACGGCCGCTCCACGAAACCCGCTCCGCTGCCGCCGCGTTTACCAGCGCCAACGAAGACGAGGTGCTGGATCTGGCCGAATCCGCCGAACTGGCCGATCCTGAACCGCTGATCGCGGACGCCGCGATTTCCTCGATGCGCGATTCGCTGGCGGCGCTGGCCACGCTCTCCGCCCCCGGCGTTGCCCCGCAGATCGTCCGTTCGGGCGAAACCTCACTAGAAGGGCTGGTGCGCGAGCTGCTGCGCCCGATGCTGGCAGACTGGCTGGACAAGAACCTGCCCCCGCTGGTCGAACGGCTGGTCGCGGCCGAAATCGCCCGGATCGTGGGCAAGAAGGCCGGCTGAACGTCGGCGCGCTGTTCGATCAGCCGCAGGACCAGCCGATTCCCAATGGCAAAGCCCCAACCCGCCCTGCTTGAACCGGCGCGCTATCCGCACACGCTTGAGGTGGGCACGCGGTTTGCCGATCTGGATCCCAATCGCCACATCAACAACACGGCCATGGCCGCGCTGTTCGAGGATGCCCGCGCCCGCGTGACGGAAGAGTTTGTGGGCAACTGGATCGGTTCGCGGGCGATGATGATCGCCAGCATCACCATAGATTACGTTGGCCAGGCGCATTATCCGCGCCCGGTCACGGTCCATTCCGCAGTGGCGCGGGTGGGTGAAACCAGTGTCACGCTTCAGCAGCTTGCCCGGCAGGACGGCCAGGCCGTGGCCGTGGCCTCGACCGTGATCGTCCATACCGACGGCCACCGCCCGGTGCCGATCCCGACGGAATGGCGACCAGTGCTGGCCCGCCTGGCGCTGGCCGCATGACCGGCCCGGCGATCAATCCGGCCGAACTGGCGCGCGCGCGCACGGCCTTGGCGGTCAACGGCGGCGATGGCATTCGCCGCCATATCTTCCTGTGCGCCGAGCCGCAAAAAGGCGAATGCTGCACCCCCGAAGTGGGGGTGCCGGCGTGGAAATACCTGAAAAAGCGCCTGAAACAGCTAAATCTGGATCGCGATGGCGGCATTGCACGCACCAAGGCCGATTGCCTCAGGATCTGCGCCGCCGGCCCGGTGGCCGTGGTCTGGCCCGATGGGGTCTGGTATCATTCCTGCACGCCCGAAGTGCTGGAAAGGATCATCCAGGAACACCTGATCGGCGGCACGCCGGTTGAGGAATACCGGCTTTACCCGGCAGAGCGCGACTGAACGCTTCGGCCGATCATGGATCGACTTCGTCCGCGAGGGGATCCACCACTGCCGCATCGTGCCCTGTCCCGCTGGACAGGAACACCAGGCCCATCAACGCCGCCGTCAGCAGCATCATCCCGCCCACGCCCAAAGCCGTGGCGATGAAGAAGTTGATTGAAACAAACCCGTTCTGCCAGAACAGGAAACCCAGCGTGGCCAATACCACCATGCCGGTAACCCAGCTCATCGCCTTCATGTTCCGGCGGTATCGCGCCCACGCGTGAGCGGCGTTGTGCGGATCGTCGAGCGGGGAAGGAACGGTTGGCATGGACGCCACATGGCCCCGATGCCAGGCAGTTACAACGGTCTGAAAGGGCTGCTGTCGCCGTGCCGAACCGTTTCGGCTGGGCGCTGGTGCGGCCGGCCCGAACGTGTCATCCTTCAGCCACGAATAGAAGGGGAGCGCTGCATCATGACAATCGCCCACGTTCTTGCCGGCAAGCCCATTGCCGAGGTGTTTTCCGCCAGTGCCGGGATGTCGGTACAGCAGGCCGTGACCCTGCTGGCCGAACGGCGGATCGGGGCCATTCCGGTGCTTGACGGGGATCGGCTGGTGGGCATCTTTTCCGAACGCGACCTGATCTATTGCGCGGCAAAAGAGGGCGCGGCGGCGCTGGAACGCCCGGTTCGCGACGTGATGACCGCCGATCCCTTCACCGTCACGCCGGCTGTATCGGTGCTGGAAGCGATGGCGCTGATGACCAAGCGCCGCATCCGCCACCTGCCCGTGGTAGAGAATGGCAAGCTCACCGGGCTCGTTTCGATTGGCGACCTGGTGAAATTCCGCATCGATTCGATCGAGCGTGAGGCCGAAGCCATGCGCGCCTATATCCAGACCGCCTGAGGCCGCTGCAGCTTTCCGGCAACGCTTGCCGCCGGGGCCTGCCATGCCTACATCCGGAGCGATGGATACCACCCCACTTACCCTCAGCCCCGCCGCCGCCAAGCGGGTTGGCGCAATCGCCGCACGCCAAGGCAAGCCCGCGATTCTGCGGTTGAGCGTTGATGGAGGCGGCTGTTCGGGTTTCCAGTACCGCTTCGAGTTGGCCGACGCGCCAGCGGCTGACGACAGCGTGACCGAAACCGATGGCGTGAGCCTGGTGGTCGATCCGGTCAGCCTTGATCTGGTTTCCGG
>CAZVHM010000040.1:0-16930 GCA_964627175.1 uncultured Novosphingobium sp.
GCCCGAACGTGGGCAAGTCGACCCTGTTCAACCGGCTGGTCGGCAAGAAGCTCGCCTTGGTTGACGATCAGCCCGGCGTGACCCGCGATCGCCGCTTTGGCGACGCGCACCTGCTGGGACTGGATTTCACCATCGTCGATACCGCCGGGTGGGAGGACGAGGATCCCTCCAGCCTGCCCGGCCGAATGCGGGCACAGACCGAGGTTTCGGTGCAGGGCGCTGACGTTGCGCTGTTCGTGTTCGATGCCCGTGTCGGGCTGACCCCGCTGGACGAGGAAATCGCCCGCTGGCTGCGTGAACAGAAGCTGCCGGTCATCGTGGTGGGCAACAAGGCCGAAGGCCGCGCCGGGGAAAGCGGCCTGCTGGAAGCCTATTCGCTGGGGCTGGGCGATCCGATCGCTCTTTCGGCCGAACACGGCGAGGGCATGGGTGACCTGTTCGAGGCGCTGCTGCCACATCTGGACGACAAGCAGCCTGACCCTGATGGCGAGGATGAGGACGGCGAGGAAGAGTACGACCCCAAGGCGATCCTCAAGCTCGCCATTGTTGGTCGGCCCAACGCCGGAAAATCCACGCTGATCAACGCCCTGCTCAAGGAAGATCGCCTGCTGACCGGGCCCGAAGCCGGGATTACCCGCGATTCGATCGCGGTGGACTGGGCGTGGACCGATCCGCAGAGCGGGGAGGTGCGGCCCGTGCGGCTGATCGATACGGCCGGCATGCGCAAGAAGGCGCAAGTGACCGAGAAGCTGGAAAAGCTCTCTGTTGCCGATGCCCGCCACGCGGTGGATTTTTCTGAAGTCGTCGTGCTGCTGCTCGATGCCACGCGCGGACTGGAGCATCAGGATCTCAAGATCGCCTCGCTGGTGCTGGAAGAAGGCCGCGCGCTGGTCATCGCGATCAACAAGTGGGACGTGGCCGAAAACCCCTCTTCCCTGTTCAACGGCATTCGCGCTGCGCTGGACGACGGTCTGGCACAAGTGCGCGGCGTGCCGGTGGTGGCGGTTTCCGCCCGCACCGGCAAGGGGCTGGATCAGCTGCTGAACGTGGCTTTCGAGATCCGCGATGCCTGGTCCAAGCGTGTGCCGACCGCCGCGCTCAACCGCTGGTTCGACGATGCGCTGGGCGCCAATCCGCCGCCCGCGCCCGGCGGCAAGCGGATCAAGCTGCGCTATATCACGCAGGCGAAAACCCGCCCGCCGGGCTTTGTCCTGTTTGGCACCCGGCTGGATATGCTGCCTGAAAGCTACCGGCGCTATCTGGTGAACGGCATCCGCCGCGAACTGGGGTTCGATGCGGTGCCGATCCGGCTCACGCTGCGCACCCCGAAAAATCCCTTTGCCAAGAAGAAGTAGCGATCAGCGATCCCGGTGCAGCGGCAGCATTTGCCGTGCGGTCAGCGAACGCCAGGCCCATTCCAGCGGGCCCTGGCGGAAGCGGGCTAGCCACGGCGCGCTCCACCCCAGCATAAGCGCCCATCCGGCCAGCACGAAGAGCGGCTGCCAGCGCGGCGCCACGGTGCCGTAAAGCCCGCTGCCCCAGCCGTGAAACACCACGGTCATCACCAGGGTCATGCCAAGGTAATTGGTAAAAGCCATCCGTCCGGCGGCAATCAGGCGCCGGCCCGGCACGGTGCGCGCGGCAGCAGGCGCGATGCTTGCCAGCGCTGCCGCATAGCCCAGCGCCATCAGCAGGTGAGGAATGGCCAGGCCATAGGAGATGGCATGGACCATCAACACCGGCGGAAAGTGGCGCAGCCAGGCGAATGCCACAAAGCCCAGCGTCAGCGCGCCGCCTACGCCGATCCCGCCCGCAGCCAGCAGCCGCATCCGCCGCCGGCTCCACCCGCCGGCGAAGAAGCCGCTGCGATAGAGGGCCATGCCCAGCAGCATCAGCGGCAGGGTTTCGCCGATGGTGGCAAGGGTCGTTTCCAGCGGAGCGGCTGCATCCTCAGCCAGTTTGGCGTTGGCCTGAGCGAAGAAGCCGCTGCGGGCGCGGGCCATTTCCTGCGCCGTTTCAGCGGCTTCGCGCGCGCGCTCGGCATGATAGAGGGTGGTTTCGGTAGGGGGCGCGTGGCCGGCCAGAACTCTGTTTTCCGCAGCAATGCGCGAAAGACCATCGCCCAGCGGGGCCAGGTGCCAGGCGGAAAACAGCAACAGCGCCGCTGTGGCCAGCGTTCTGGCCGAAGCGCCCCGCAAGGCCAGCGCGGCAAATCCCGACAAGGCATAGGCAAACAGGATATCGCCCCACCAGACCAGGTAATGAAGATAACCGAACACCAGCAGCCAGCCGAGGCGGCGCATCTGCAGCACTTCGCCGTCATCGCCGGTCGCCTGGCTTCGTTCGATGAACAGCAACAGCGAGGCGCCGAACAGCAGGCTGAACAGCGCCCGCATCTTGCCCTCGAACAACACCAGGGCGAAGGCGAACCACGCCTCGTCGGCCCAGGTTCCGGATACCGGCAGATGCGGCGACAGCGTTGCCGCAGCCGGCCCGGCCATGCCGGCAATGTTGATCGCGAGGATCCCCAGCACCGCCACGCCGCGCAGGAAATCCAGCGCCACAATACGGCGCTGTGGCTGGTTCAAGCGCTCAGTCCTGCACCGGGATGCAGGTGAACCCGGCCTTGCCCAGCGCCGTGCAGGCGGCCGAGGCAGCGGCCCGATCTGCAAAGCCGCCGGCCTGCAATTTGGTTACCTTGCCCGCCGGCACATTGAGGCGGGGGCGGCCGGAAAGTTCGGGGCGGGCCTTCACCCTTGCCCACAGCCCATCGGCGTTGGCGGCACGTCCGAAGGCGCCAAGTTGCACCCGCCATTTGCCTGCCGCAGCCACCGGCGCGGGGCGGCTGGGCGCGGGCAGAGCGACCGCGGCCTTTACTGGCCGGGCTGCGGCAGCAGGCGCTGCCGGGCTTGCGTAGTCCGCCCCGGCAGTCGCCGCGCTCGCGGCGCGCGCGCTACGGGTGGTGCGCGGCTGGGCGGGGCGCGTGATTGCATCTGGCGTGGCGAGATCGGCGCTGGCCAGCTGCGCGGCGCGGCGGGCTTGCGCTTGCTGGGCAAGGCGCGGCGCAAGGGCGGCGGCGGCCTGCCGCTGGGGCAGGGGGATGTTCTGGTCCATCTGCGCCAGTGCCGGGGCGGCCTGCGGCAATCCTGCGCCTTGGGCCAGGCTCATCAGCGCATAGGCGCGGGTCCAGTCCTTGGCCGCCAGATCGCCGTTGAAGTGGGCGATTCCCATCAGGTATTGCGCCCGCGGATCGCCCCGCTCGGCCGCTGCGCGGATGTAGGGCAGGGCGGCGGCGCGTTCGCCGCGATCGAACATAAGCAGGCCATAATTGTCTGCCGCCTGCAGGTGGCCCTGGGCCGCGGCTTTGCCGAACAGCGCTTCGGCTCGGGTCAGATCGCGCGGTACGCCGCGCCCCAGCCGGTAGGCCTGCCCCAGGTTGAAGCGGGCGTCGGGATCGCCCTTTTCCGCTGGATCCTGCCATTCCCGCACGGCCGCTGCATAATCGCCCCGGCCCCAGGCATCGGCGCCTGTCTTGACATCGGCGGGTGCCGCCGTGGCCAGTGCCAGCAACGCGATTGCCGCTGCGCCGCGCGCCATTTGCATCCTGTTCATGCCTGTAATCCCCGCTCGCACCCGGTTCATCGGTTTTGCCACAGCGGCGCCTGCTGGCAAAGGCTTTGTCGGTCTTGCGGCACCTCCTTGCAGTCCTTCCTTGTACCTTGCAGCCGGATTGGGGGCATTAACCCGATCTTAGGGACTTTCCGGCTTAAGGGCAGCATCCGCAGGCAGGTTCTACGTATCCGGGGGGATTGTACTTTGCGCGTTCTGGCTCTGGCATCGCAGAAGGGTGGCTCCGGCAAGACCACGCTGTCCGGTCATCTTGCTGTTCAGGCGCAGCGCGCCGGGGCAGGTCCGGTGGTGTTGATCGACATCGATCCGCAAGGGTCGCTGGCCGATTGGTGGAATGAACGTGCCGACGATTTTCCCGCCTTCGCGCAGACGACCGTCGCCCGCCTGGCGGCGGATCTTCAGGTCTTGCGCCAGCAGGGCTTCAAGCTTGCGGTGATTGATACCCCGCCGGCGATCACCATGGCGATCCAGTCGGTGATCTCGGTGGCCGAACTGATCGTGGTGCCCACTCGCCCCAGCCCGCACGACCTGCGCGCCGTGGGGGCAACAGTGGATCTGTGTGAACGTGCCGGCAAGCCGTTGATCTTCGTGGTGAACGGGGCAACGCCCAAGGCCAAGATCACCAGCGAGGCAGCTGTGGCCCTTTCGCAGCATGGCACCGTGGCGCCGATCACGCTGCACCATCGCACCGATTTCGCCGCCTCGATGATCGATGGGCGCACGGTGATGGAAGTGGACCCGAACGGGCGTTCCTCGCTCGAAGTGGGGGCGCTGTGGAATTACATCGCCGACCGGCTGGAAAAGAACTTCCGCCGCACCGTGTTTGCCGCCGCGCCGCCGGCCCAGCCGGGCATGGCTCCGGGTGCTCAGCGCGCGGGTATCAATCGCCCCGTCGGCGGCTTCGGCCGTCGGGTGGCCGGCTCCTGAGCGGGCCGGGCGCGATGGAAACGCCTCCGCCCCAGGGCAGGCCAGTGGCCTCGCTCATGCCCAGTCTTCTGGCCCGCAAGGGCACTGCCCGCCCTGCCATGCGCTCGCAATTGGCGGTGATGGTCGATTCGGCCGAGAGCGAGCCAGCCGCCGGCTGGGCCGACGATCTGGGCTGGAACGACATGGGCGAAGAGGTGATGACCGGCACGGTTATCGCATTCCCGCGCGACGCTGCCTTCAACCAGCCTGCGGCGATTGAGGCGCCGATTGCGCCAGTGCGCCGCACGCGGGGCTCTACATTGGGCAAGGGGCGCAAGAAAGCTGCTTTCACCCTTCGGCTCGATGCCGAACGCCACCTCAAGCTGCGGCTGGCCTGCACGCTCGATTCGCGCAGTGCCCAGGCGCTGGTGATCGATGCTCTCGATCGGCTTCTTGCCGAAATGCCTGAACTTGCCGCGCTTGCCGACCATGTGGGCGAGCGCCGCCAATCGTGATTGCCCAAGGGGACCACAGATGATTACCGCCCGCCCTGCCATTTTCCTTGCCGGAACCTCGCTTGCCGCCGCATTGCTGGCGGGATGTTCTGGCGTGGGGGGGATCAAGTCGGCCAACGCCGCCATGCCGGAAACTCCGCTTGCCTCTTCGAAGGGGAACGCGAAGCTGGCCAAGGCGGTGGTTCGGGCGGAGAGTGAGGTTGCCAGCCGGCCTGACGATGTCGCTGCGCGCACCGCGCTGGGGCAGGCTTATCTTGCCGCTGGGCGCTTTGCCTCGGCTGCCACTGCGCTGGACGATGCGATGGCGCTGGGCGACAATTCCGGCCGCACGGCGCTTGCGTTGGCGCTGGCCAAGCTTGGCAGCGGTGATGCGCGCGAGGCGGTGGCGATTCTCGATGATTGGCGGGGTGAGATCCCGGCCGGGGATCTGGGCCTGGCCCTGGCGCTTTCGGGCGAGACCTCGCGCGGCGTGGCCGTGTTGGCTGATGCCCTGCGGAACGGTGATAACACACCGAAGTTGCGCCAGAACCTGGCCTATGCCTATGCCCTTGATGGCCGCTGGACCGAGGCCAAGTTGATGGCGGCGCAGGATGTTCCTGCCGATGAACTGGATAAGCGCCTGGCCTTCTGGGCCTTGTCGATGCTGCCCGATCGCAATGTCGATCGCGTGGCCGCGCTGATCGGTGTGCCGGCCACTGCGCTCGATCCTGGCCAGCCTGCCGCGCTTGCGCTCAATATCGCACCTGCGGTTGAGGCTGCGCCGCAGCTTGCCGTTGCCGAACCGGCAGCGGCCCCGTCCCTGCCCGTGGCACCTACGGGGGAACTTGCCCCGGCAAACGCCCCGGCCATGACAACCGCTGTGGCATCCGCCCCGGCGTTGACCATTCTGGAGCAGAACGCCGTGGCGCAGCGCCAGGCGGCTGTGCGGATCGCCCCGGCAGTGTCACCGCGCCCGGCGCGCAATCTTGTCGCTGCGGCGGCGGCCAAGCCGGCGCGCGATGGCAACCACTTTGTTCAGCTCGGCGCTTTTTCCAGCGCTCAGGGCGCGCGGCGCGCGTGGGATATCTTCACGCGCCGCGATCCGGGCCTCGCGGCCTATCGCATGACGATTACGCCCGCCGTTGTGCATGGCAAGGCGGTCTGGCGGGTTGCCGCGGGCGGCCTTGCCGGTCGCGGCGCTGCCACATCGCTATGTTCCAAGGTGAAGTCTTCGGGCGGGGCGTGTTTCGCGTATGCCGGATCGGTGAAGGCCACGCCGGCACCCGCCGCGCCGCAGCTTGTTGGTGGCGGTGTGCAGCGCGCGCGCCGCTAAGCGGCTTTGCCGTTCAAACAAAAAGGCCCGCATCCTGCGATGCGGGCCTTTTTGTTAAGGCTGGCGGTGGTGCGGCTCAGCCGACTTCGGCCCCGCCCTTGAACAGGGCTATAACGCGGCCCTGCACAGGCTGGCGATCGAACGGGGTGTTGCCGGCGCTGGCCGCCATGCGGGCGGAATCGACCACCCACGGCCGCTCGGCGTCGATCACTGCAAGGTCTGCCGCAGCGTCAACTTCCAGTCGGCCAGCGTTGACCCCCAGCAGGCCAGCCGGATTTTCTGCCAGCAGGGCGAAGGCCCGCGCCAGATTGATCACGCCGTCGCGCACCAGGGTGAGCGTGGTGGGCAGCAGCGTTTCGGCCCCGGCCATGCCCGGTTCGGCATCGGCAAACGGCAGGCGTTTATCTTCCGGGCCGCGCGGATCGTGGCCCGAGGAGATCACATCGATTGTGCCATCGCCGATCGCGGCGATCACCGCGCGCCGATCCGCTTCCGAACGCAGCGGCGGGGAAAGGCGCAGGAAGGTGCGGAAATCGGCCAAGGCATTGTCTGACAGCATGAAGTGGGCCGGGGTGACGCCCGCTGTGACCGCGACGCCGCGCCGCTTGGCCGCGCGGACCAGATCAAGCGCGGCGGCGGTGGTGACTTGCCGCAGATGGAGGCGGGCGCCAGTCATCTCGGCCAGTGCGATATCGCGCGCCACGGCCAGCGCCTCGGCCTCGGCCGGGGCCGATGGCAGGCCCAGCCGGGTGGCCATTTCCGACGCGGTGGCGACCGCATTGCCGGCAATGCCGCCATCTTCGGCGTGGCTGACCACGACCATGCCGAGCATGGCGCAATAGCTGAGCAGGCGCAGCATGGTGCCGGAATCGGCAATCCACCCCCGCCCAGTGCTGACCGCACGGGCGCCAGCCTCGCGCATCAGGGCGATTTCAGCGATTTCGGTGCCTTCCAGCCCGCGGGTTGCGGCGGCGAGGGGATGAACCCAGAAATCGGGTTTGCCTGATTGCGCGGCAAAGCGCACCCGCGCCGGGTGATCCAGCGGGAGGCCCTGATCGGGCATCAGCGCGGCGCGGGTAATGCCGCCGAAATGGAACGCCGGCTTATCGACCGCGAAGACGCCGAGATCGACCAGGCCGGGGGTGACCAGCAGGCCCTTGGCATCGAACACCCGGTCGCCATCCTGCGGCGCAACGTGTGGCCCCACGGCGGCAATCCGATCGCCCTCGGTGCGGATCGCGCCGCGAACCGGATCGCCGGCGGGCATGACCAGGCGCGCGTTGGTGATGGTCAGCGGTGCCGAAATCATTGCCAGCCCTCCACCCCGCGCCCGCGGCGGGTCAGCACATCGAGGCAGGCCATTCGCATGGCCACGCCCATTTCCACCTGGGTGGTGATAAGCGAGCAGCGCGGATCGTCGGCCACGTTGCTGTCGATCTCTATGCCGCGGTTCATCGGGCCGGGATGCATGACCAGCGCGCCCGGCGCGGCCTTGGCCAGCCGATCCAGCGTGAGGCCATAGAGGTGGCGGTATTCGCGCGGTGAGGGGACGAATTGCCCCTGCATCCGTTCCAGCTGGAGGCGCAGCATCATGACCACATCCGCACCGGCCAGCGCCGCATCGAAATCGTGATAGGCCTTGACCTTCAGCTGCTCGATCTCGGCCGGCATCAGCGCCGGAGGGGCGCAGACCCGCACTTCGGCGCCCAGCGTGGTGAGCGACTGGATGTTGGAGCGGGCCACCCGGCTGTGCAGGATATCGCCGCAGATCACCACTTTCAGCCCGCAGAACGGCTCGGCGCTTTCGCCGCGTTCACGGAAGGCGCGGCGGATGGTGAGCGCATCGAGCAGCCCTTGCGTGGGATGTTCGTGCTGGCCATCGCCGGCGTTGAGCACCGGGCAATCGACCTTGTTGGCGATCAGCCGCACCGCGCCCGAACTGGCGTGGCGGATGACGATGGCATCGGCCCGCATGGCGTTCAGCGTCAGCGCGGTGTCGATCAGGGTTTCACCCTTCTTCACGCTGCTGGTGGCGGCATGCATGTTGACCACGTCGGCCCCCAGCCGCTTGCCGGCGATCTCGAAGGACAGCAGCGTGCGGGTGGAATTCTCGAAGAAGGCGTTGATGATGGTCAGGCCCGAAAGAACCTCGGCCCGCTTGTGCGGCTGGCGGTTCAGTTCGACCCATTGTTCGGCCTCGTCGAGCAGGAACAGAAGCTCGTGCGGGGCAAGGCCGGCAAGGCCAAGGAGGTTGCGATGCGGGAAGGCTGCGCCGCCAACTGGGTAGCGGCCTGCCGGGGGTGTTTGCGCGGCTGTCATTGAAGACAGCGCCTTAGAGGCTGTTTGGCGCTTCGCCAACCGCAGACTTTGTCCAGCGGGAAGATGCGGGCCGGCCAAGGCGCATTGCCAAACCGGTTGCCGCCTATATCAGGGGGCTTCGACCCTTTTGTCAGGTTGGGAATTCCATGCAATTCGCGCGCAAGGTCTGGCGGCTGCTGGTGGCGATCAAGGATGGGCTTGTCCTCCTGTTCCTGCTGCTGTTTTTCGGTGCGCTCTATGCGGTGCTGGCGGGCCGGCCGGGGCCGGCGCAAGTGCATGAAGGCGCGCTGCTGGTGCAGTTGCGCGGCACGGTGGTGGAAGAACCGGCCGAAACCGATCCCATCGCCTTGCTGATGAGCGGCGGGGCCGGGCAGCGCCAGTATCGCGCCCGCGATTTGGTTCGCGCGATTGACGCTGCGGTCAAGGATAGCCGGATCAAGGCGGTGGTGCTTGATCTGTCGGGCTTTTTTGGCGGAGGCACGGTGCATCTGGCCGAGATCGGCAAGGCGCTGGACCGGGTGCGCGCGGCCAACAAGCCGGTGCTGGCCTATGCCACGGCTTATGATGATGATTCGCTGCTGCTGGCGGCCCATGCCAGCGAGGCGTGGATCAACCCCATGGGCGGGGCCTATGTGCTGGGGCCGGGGGGCAATAGCCCCTATTTCGGCGCGCTGCTGGAGAAGTGGAAGGTCAACGTCCACGTCTACCGGGTCGGCACATACAAGGAATTCGTTGAGCCTTACGTGCGAGATTCGATGTCGGAGCCGGCGCGCGAGGCGCGCAAGGCCGTGCTTGATGCGCTGTTCGCTGAATGGAAAGCCAATGTGGCCCGCGCCCGGCCGAAGGCGAACCTCGCGCTGGTCACGCAGGATCCGGCCGGCTGGCTGCGCGCGTCGGGCGGAAATACCGCCGAGGCGGCGCGTGCGGCCGGGCTGGTCGATCGGGTGGGGGATCGGGTGGCCTTCGGCGCGCGGGTGGCGCAACTTGTGGGCAAGGATCCGGTCAATCCGGCACCGGGCGCCTTTTCGCACACCAGTCTCCAGGCCATGCTTGCCGCCGCACCCACGCCCAGCGGGAACAAGAAGATCGGGGTGATCACGATTGCCGGCGATATTGTCGACGGGAAGGCGGGGCCCGGAATCGCCGGGGGCGACCGGATCGCCGGCCTGCTCGATTCGCCGGCGGCGCGCGACCTGGCCGGGCTGGTCGTCCGGGTCGATTCGCCGGGCGGCTCGGTGCTGGCTTCCGAACAGATCCGTTCCGCGATCGCGCGGGTGAAGGCGCGCGGCGTGCCTGTGGCCGTTTCCATGGCCAACACCGCGGCCAGTGGCGGCTATTGGGTGGCAACCCCGGCCAACCGCATCTTTGCCGAACCGGGCACGGTTACCGGTTCGATCGGCATCTTTGCCGTGCTGCCCAGCTTCGAACGGACATTGGCCGATTATGGGGTGACATCGGATGGCGTGGGCACCACCCCGCTATCGGGGCAGCCAGATGTGCTGGGCGGTTTTTCGCCCCAGGTCGATTCGGTCCTCCAGCAGGGGGTGGAGGCCGGGTATGCCCGCTTCATCGGGCTGGTCGGCAAGGCTCGGGGCAAATCGCCCGAAGAGGTGGACAGCATCGCCCAGGGGCGCATCTGGGACGGCGCCAGCGCGCGCCGGATCGGGCTTGTCGATCAGTTTGGCACGCTCGACGATGCGCTGGCGTGGACTGCCGAAGCCGCGAAGCTGGGCAAGGGTGAGTGGCGCCCGGTCTATCTGGGCGAAAGCGGCGGCGGCTATGTCACCCTGTTGGAGTGGTTGCTGGCAGATGACGATGGTGCCGCGCCGGAAGTGGATGCTGTGGCCCGCATGGCGCTGCGCCAGCAACACGCGCTGATCGCGGCGTTTGCCGGGATGGAGCGGCTGATGGCCGGCCATGGCGTGCAGGCGCGTTGTCTTGGCTGCCCCGAAATGGCCCCGCCGGCTCAGTCGGGCGCGCAAGGCTGGTTGAAGCGACTGGCCGGCCTGCTGGACTGACGCCTAGTCCTGCGGCGGGACTTCGCTCGGGCTGGTGCCGGGCTGGTCATAATCGGGCGGCGTTTCGGGAAACCCTTCCGGCTCGGGAGGGGTTTCGCTCGGGCTGATCACCGGGGGCAGCTCGCCGGGTATGGTCGGGTCGATCGGGTCGGCCCGGTCGGGGCGCGGCGGGGCGGGCTGGGTCGCCATCAAGATTCTCCTTCGCTGTATGTGCAGCGTTCCACCTGACAATCCGTTCCGCAAGGGGTGTTCGGCTGTTCGCGGTGCTTGCCCTTTTGGCGCGGGGCCGCTACGGGCCTCGGCTTCGGAATTTGGGCTTCGTCGGCGTGCGGGCGTGGCGGAATTGGTAGACGCGCTGGTTTTAGGTACCAGTATCGTAAGATGTGGGGGTTCGAGTCCCTTCGCCCGCACCAGTTTCCGCTGATTTCGTGCCGACGCGGCAAGGGTGTTTGAGAAGGCTTCTTTTGTCATGCAGATTGTCGAGACCACCAACGAGGGTTTGAAGCGCGCCTACACGATCACGATCAAGGCGAGCCTGATCGCTGAGCGCGTGGCCGGCGAGATTGAACGGATCGCGCCGCAGGTGCGTATGCCCGGCTTCCGTCCCGGCAAGGTGCCGGCCAATCTCGTGAAGAAGATGCACGGGGCTGCGCTGCACAGCGAAGCGCTGCAGGCTTCGATCCGCGAGGCGATGGACAAGCTGGTGGCCGATCATGCTCTCCGTCCGGCCATGCAGCCCGATGTTTCGCTGGGCGAAGGCTATGAGGAAGGCAAGGACGCCGAACTGACCGTCAGCCTCGAAGTGCTGCCGGTGATGGCCGCTCCGTCGGTGGATGGGCTGAAGCTTGAAAAGCTGGTCGTGCCCGTGTCCGACACCGAAGTGGAAGAGCAGCTGCAGCGCATCGCCGCCGGTGCCAAGACCTTCACCGAAGCCAAGAAGGGCAAGAAGGCGGAAACCGGCGATCAACTGATCATCAATTTCGTCGGTAAGCTTGATGGCGAGCCGTTCGAAGGCGGTTCGGCTGAAGATGCCGCGCTTGAAATCGGCTCTGGCCGCTTCATCCCCGGCTTCGAAGAACAGCTGGTTGGCGTGAAGGCTGGCGACGAAACCACTATCACCGTGACCTTCCCGGCCGATTATCCGGCCGAAAACCTGAAGGGCAAGGACGCCACCTTCGACATCACCGTCAAGGAAGTGAAGGTTCCGGGCGAAGCGAAGATCGATGACGATTTCGCCAAGAACCTGGGGCTGGAAAGCCTTGAGCAGCTGACCGGCCTGCTGCGCGGCCAGCTGGAGCAGGAAACTGCCGGCCTGACCCGCACCCAGATGAAGCGCCAGCTGCTCGACATTCTGGCCGCCGGCCATGACTTCGACGTGCCGCCCTCGATGGTGGCTGCCGAGTTCGACCAGATCTGGGCCCAGCTGGTGCAGGAAGCCCAGCGCGAGGAAAACCCGGAAGACGCGCTCAAGGAAATCGAGGCCGAGAAGGACGATTACCGCAAGATCGCCGAGCGCCGCGTGCGTCTTGGCCTGCTGCTTTCGGAAATCGGCCAGGCCAATGGCGTGGAAGTGACGCAGCAGGAAATGTCGATGCTGCTCAGCCAGGCTGCCCAGCAGTATCGCCCTGAAGATCGCCAGCGCTTCGTCGAATACGTTCGCTCCGAGCCGCTCGCTGCTGCTCAGCTGCGCGCGCCGCTCTATGAGGACAAGGTCGTCGACTTCCTGTTCGACAAGGCCGAGGTGACCGAGCGCACCGTGACCAAGGAAGAGCTGCAGGCGGCGATCGAAGCCGAAGAGGGCGCTGCCCCGAAGGCCGAGCCGAAGAAGAAGGCTGCTGCCAAGAAGGCCAAGGCCGACGACGCTGCTGCTGAGGAAGCTCCGGCCAAGAAGGCTCCCGCCAAGAAGAAGGCCGCTGCTGAGGACGCTCCGGCTGAAGACGCCGCGCCGAAGAAGAAGGCTGCGCCCAAGAAGAAGGCTGAGGGCTGATTTTCAGCCCGCCTTTGCCTTCGGGCAGGTGGTGAACAAAAAAGAGCGCGGCCCGCAAGGGTCGCGCTCTTTTGTTTTGGCAGGGAAGGCGGCGCGGGGGTGGCCGCGCCCGCCGTTACCACATGCTGCGCGGGTTGACCTGATTGGCCGCCACAGGCTGCTTCACGTCCCAGTGTTCGCTGATCTTGCCGTTGGTGATCCGGAAGATATCGACATAGACCGTCTGGCTTCCATCGGCCTTGGTGGTCATGCGGTGATCGAGCACGAAGTTGCCATCTGCGATCAGGCGCGAAGGGCCCATTTTGGGCGCCTGAGCCCGGTTGCCGAACTGCTTGCCGAGGTATGCCAGCGCGCCGGCCTTGCCATCTTCCATCAAGGGGCTGTGCTGGCGGTAGTCGTCGCTCAGCCAGCGTTCGATCGCGGCGGCGACGTTGCCGGATTTTAGCCCGCCGGCATAGCTTTGCAGCACGGCCAGGCTATCTTCGCGCCGGGCCGATGCATCGGGCCAGCCGCAAGTGGGTTGGGCAACGGTGTTTCCGGCCTTGAGGGCCGACTGGTAATCGCGGGCATCGCCGCAGCCTACGCCGTTGTTGTTGGCAAAGGTGGTCGGAATAGCTTCGATCACGTCCCAGTGCTCGACGATCTTGCCGTCCGCCACGCGCCAGATATCGACGAACACGCGGCCGGAATCCTGCGGCCCGGTATAGAGGTGGTGGTGGACGGCGAACAGGTCGCCATCGACCAGGATCATGTTGATCACGTTGGCCCAGCCGGTGGCCGGGCCATTCTTGCGGAACTTTTCGCGGAAGAAGGCGCGGTGCGCTTCCAGGCCGTCGCCCATTTCCGGGTTGTGCTGGATCAGATTCTCGGCCGCGTTTTCATCATAGGCGGCGCGCACGTTGTTATCCACGAACATGCGCCGCAGGAAGCGATTGGCCACGGCGCGGGTCTGTTCAGTGGTGGAAGCAGCAGTGGCCGCCTGGGGCGAAAGGGCCAGCGGGGCGGCGGGCGGCGGAGTCGATGCGCTGGCGCCAGCGGCCCAGAGCAGCGGCACCAGCCCTGCGCTGCTGATCTGCACCCACGCTTTCGATTTTCCGCCGAAGCGCCGCTTTGCCATCAGGTATCCCCTTTTTGGTATATTGTTTGGTTAGCCGCATCATGCTGCCGGCTCGGCACTATCGCAACAGCTATGCGGTGCACGGGCAGCAGAAAAGCGCCGGCGGGCCGGGGCGGCTCGGAATGTTTGGGCGGGGAGCTTCGGGCGGGGTAACCCGGAACCGTGTTTCGGAAGGAAAAACGTTTGATCCAGGGCGCTGCCGCCGGTGATGCTGTTGGTAATCCGTGGTCAGAAGCGGCAATTGCCGGTTTTCGGGGTTAATCCCCTTGAACATCGTCCCCCGGCGCGCGACATAGGCCCGGCAACGCAATGAGGAACTCCATGCTCGATCTGTTCGGCGCTTCTTCCGCCCAGGGTAAATTCAACATTGATCCGGTCACCGGCGCTCTCGTTCCCGTCGTCGTCGAACAGACCAGCCGTGGGGAGCGCAGCTTCGATATCTATTCGCGGCTGCTGCGCGAACGGATCATCTTCATCACCGGCGAGATTGAAGATCACATGGCCTCGGTGATCGTGGCCCAGCTGCTGTTCCTCGAATCGGAAAATCCGTCGAAGGATATCTCGATGTACATCAACTCGCCGGGCGGGGTCGTCACGGCGGGCATGGCGATCCACGATACCATGCAGTACATCCGCCCGCGCGTTTCCACCGTGTGCATCGGTCAGGCCGCCTCGATGGGCTCGTTCCTGCTGGCCGCCGGTGAGCCGGGCATGCGCATCGCGCTGCCCAATTCACGGATCATGGTGCACCAGCCTTCGGGCGGCGCGCGCGGCATGGCTTCGGATATCGAGATCCAGGCGCGCGAGATCCTGCGCATGCGCAAGCGCCTGAACGACATGTACGTGAAGTACACCGGCAAGTCGCTCGACGAGATCGAGAAGGCGATGGACCGCGATACCTTCCTGGAAGCGGATGAAGCGCTGGCCTTCGGCCTGGTGGACAAGGTGTTCGAGAGCCGTCCGGCTTCTGACGCCATCCCTGCGGCTGACGATCCGACGGTCTAAGCCGGATATTCGAAATGTGCCCGGCCGCGCGCTCTGATTCCCAGCTTCTGGCTTCAGCCTTGGGCAAGGATCGCGCGGCTAAAGGGCAGGATTGATTAAAACCGCCGGGGGTTTATCCTCGGCGAGTCTCCCGACCGGGGAGGCAAACAGGACAAGGCATGACCAAACTGAGCGGATCGGACGCGAAGAGCACTCTCTACTGCAGCTTCTGCGGCAAATCGCAGCATGAGGTGCGCAAGCTCATCGCTGGGCCAACCGTGTTCATCTGCGATGAATGCGTCGAGCTGTGCAACGACATCATTCGCGAAGAAACGAAGGCGGGCATTGCCGGCAAGAAGGACGGCGGCGTTCCTTCTCCGCGCGACATCTTCGAGACGCTGAACGATTACGTGATCGGCCAGGATCGCGCCAAGCGCGTGCTTTCCGTGGCGGTGCACAACCACTACAAGCGGCTGAAGCACAGCGGCAAGGGCAGCGAAGTTGAGCTGTCGAAGTCCAACATTCTACTCGTCGGCCCCACCGGCTGCGGCAAGACCTTGCTGGCGCAGACCTTGGCCAAGACCTTCGATGTGCCCTTCACCATGGCCGATGCCACCACGTTGACCGAGGCTGGCTATGTGGGCGAGGATGTGGAGAACATCATCCTCAAGCTGCTTCAGGCTTCCGACTATAACGTCGAGAAGGCGCAGCACGGCATCGTCTACATCGACGAGATAGACAAGATCAGCCGCAAGGCCGAGAACCCGTCGATCACCCGCGATGTTTCCGGTGAAGGCGTGCAGCAGGCGCTGCTCAAGCTGATGGAAGGCACCACCGCTTCGGTGCCGCCGCAGGGCGGGCGCAAGCATCCGCAGCAGGAATTCCTGCAGGTTGACACGACCAACATCCTGTTCATCTGCGGCGGCGCGTTCGCCGGGCTGGACAAGATCATTTCCGACCGCCTGCAAAAGCGCTCGATCGGGTTTGGCGCGCACGTTGCCGATCCGGACAAGCGCAAGGTTGGCGAACTGCTGCAGAAGGCGGAACCGGAAGATCTGCTGAAGTTTGGCCTGATCCCCGAATTCGTCGGCCGCCTGCCGGTGATCGCTACGCTGGAAGACCTCGATATCGAGGCGCTGGTCAAGATCCTGCGCGAACCCAAGAACGCGCTGATCAAGCAGTATGCCAAGCTGTTCGAGCTGGAAGACGTGACGCTGACCTTTACCGATGATGCGCTGGAAGCCATCGCCAGGAAGGCCATCGCTCGCAAGACCGGCGCACGCGGCCTGCGTTCGATCGTGGAGGGCCTACTGCTCGACACCATGTTCGACCTGCCGACCGAGGAGGACATCTCCGAAGTGGTGGTGGACAAGGATGTGGTCGAAGGCCGCAAGGAACCGGTTCGCGTCCACAAGGGCAAGGAACAGGCTGCCTGATCCGGCCAAGAGCTTGATGCTTTGAAAACGCCCCGGAAGTTTGCTTCTGGGGCGTTTTTCGTTGGTCTTGCAGGAGCGGCTTACACGACCTCGTCGCTTTCGAGCGCGCAGGTGACATCGGCGGCGCATTCGATTTGAACCGTTGCGTGGCCGATCCCGAAATCGTGGGCCAGTTCGTGGGCCAGATCATGCAGGAAGGCATCGCCGGGGCAACCGCCGGGCATGACGAGATGGGCCGTCAGGGCCGTTTCGGTTGTGCTTATCGGCCAGATGTGCAGGTCGTGCACCGAGCTGACGCCGGGTTGTTCTTCCAGGAAGCTGCGGACCTTGCCGACGTCGATCCCCGGCGGCACGGCGAGCAGGCCGAGCTTGAGCGATGCCTTGAACAGGCCCCAGGTGCCCCAGAAAATCACCGCGACGATCAGCAGGCTGGTGACCGGATCGATCCACCATGCCCCGGTCCACCCGATCAGCAGGCCGGCGATCACAACCCCCGCCGAAACCGCGGCATCGGCGGCCATGTGCAGGAAGGCACCGCGCACGTTGAGGTCATGATGGCGTCCGCGCATGAACATCAGCGCCGTTGCCGTGTTGATAACGATGCCCACCAGCGCGACGGCGACAACTGTTCCGCTCATCACCGGTTGGGGATCGAGCAGGCGGCGCACCGTTTCCACGGTGATCGCGCCCAGTGCCAGCAGCAGCA
>CAZVHM010000040.1:17030-20555 GCA_964627175.1 uncultured Novosphingobium sp.
GCGCCGGCTTCCACGCCATAGGTGCCGATCCCGGTTTCAGCGACGTTGAGATAGACTTCCATGATCCGCCGCTTGCCCCAGATCTGTTCGATCAGCACGGTGAACCAGGCTTCCAGCGCCTTGCGGACATAGCCGCCGCCTTGCCAGAGAAACACATTCTTGGCGGTTTGCTGGCTGATGGTCGATCCGCCGCGGATCTTGCCTCCGCGCTGATTGCGCTTCCAGGCCTGCTGCATCGCCGCCGTATCAAAGCCGTGGTGGCTACAGAACTTGCCGTCCTCGCCGGCGATCACCGCAGCCACCATGTCGCGGTCGATCCGGCTGAGCGGGGTCCACTCCTTGGTGAAGCCGTTGGGGTCAAGGATCATGGTCGCGGTCACCGGGACCGGAACCCACTTGAAGAGCAGCACGAAGAACAGGCTGAGCCCCACGAAGGCCAGTACCGCGCGGCCCAGCCACCAAGCCAGGCGATAGCGCAAGCTGCTGCCCGCAGGCGGGCGCGACAAGGGAGAGATCCGCATCATCCGGGGCACCGATTAGCGCAGCAGTTGCCCTTTAGCCAACCGGGTTTCGATCAGAACAGGCGCGTGAGCATATAGAACAATGCGCCCACCGAAGCGGAAGCGGGAATGGTGATGACCCAGGCCATGACCACGTTCTGCGCCACGCCCCAGCGCACCGCCGATGCGCGGCGCGCCGTGCCCGCGCCGATCACCGCGCCGGTGATGGTGTGGGTGGTGGAGACCGGGATGCCGAGGGTCGACGCGCTGAACACCACGATTGAACCCGCGAACGAGGCGCTGAAGCCCTGGTGCTGGCTGAGCTTGGTGATGCGCGAGCCCATCGTCTCGATGATCTTCCACCCGCCAGACAGCGTGCCCAGGCCCATCGCCACGTAGCACGAGATCGCCACCCAGTGCGGCACTTCGAATTCGCCGTGCAGATAGCCGGTGGAATAGAGCAGGACGGTGATGATCCCCATCGTCTTCTGGGCGTCGTTCAGGCCGTGGCTGAGCGAATAGGCCGCGGACGACAGAAGGTGGAGGTGGCGCAGCTTGCCTTCGGCGGCCTTGGCCGTGATGCGGCACAGCGCCCAGGAGCTGAGCAGCATGACCAGCATCGCAAGGTACATCCCGACGACGGGCGAGACGACGATCGCCATCAGGGTCTTGGACAGACCGGCCCACTGCACCCCGCTGAAGCCGGCATGCGCCACGCCCGAACCGACCAGCCCGCCCACCAGCGCGTGGCTGGAAGATGACGGGATGCCCTTGAGCCAGGTGACGACGTTCCAGAACATCGCGCCGACCAGTGCCCCGAAGATCACGCCTGGGGTGATCACGTCCTTGTCAATCAGCCCCTTGCCGATGGTATCGGCCACCGCGTGCAGGGCGGGGAAGGCAAGGGTCAGGAAATAGGCCGAAAAGTTGAAGAAGGCGGCAAACGCCACGGCCTTGGCCGGCGACAGCAGGCGCGTGGCCACCACGGTCGCGATGGCGTTGGCTGCATCGTGCAGGCCGTTCAGGAAATCGAACGCCAGCGCGATGAAGATCAGTGCGGCGAGCAGGGGCAGGGCAAGTTCGTGCATGACCTATCCGATCTTGGAAGCGGCTCGTCGTCGTTCAGGCGTGGTCGATCACGATGCCGTCGATCTGGTCGGCGACATCCTCGAACGCATCGACGATCCGTTCGAGGTGCTTGTAGATTTCCCGCTCGACCATGAAGCGCAGCGTGTCGGTGGCGCCGTGATCGGCCAGGGCCTGACGCAGGCCATCGGTGTGGATTGTATCGGCATGGCCTTCCATGCGGACGAGGCGCTCGGTCAGTTCGTGCAGGCGCTTGCCGTTCTTGGCCACGTCGCGAAGCAGGGGCATGGCTTCGGCCGTCAGCCGTGCAGCATCGACCACGATGGCAGCCATGTCGCGCATCTGTGGGGAGAAGGTGGTGAACTTGTAGAGATCGATCGCCAGGGCGGCGGCCCGCATTTCGTCCACCGTATCGTCGAGCGATCCGATCAGGCTGGTGATCGCGCCGCGATCGAACGGAGTGAGGAAGGTGCGGCGCACTTCGTGCAGCACTTCGCGGGTGATCTCGTCGGCGTCGTGCTCGCGCTCGATCACTTCGCGGATATGTTCGGCGTTGTCGGTCGTATTGTCGACCAGCCGGGCGGTTGCTTCGGCCGCGGCCAGCACGGTGGCGGCGTGCGCCTCGAACATCTCGAAAAAGTTGCCGCTCTTGGGGAGCAGGCGCTGGAACCAGGCAAACATGGATCGGACCCCTGATGTCTTGTCGACCATCGCGTTTAAGAAGCTGGAGCGGTTGGCAGCCGAGCGGAATTCGGCAGGCGCAAACGAGCGCAGTAGTTCGCGCAGGTCGGGCTCGTCGACGGCTTCGGCTGCCTCGTCGAGCGGGAACCAGCGGCGTTCGCGCTCGTGCTGTTCCTTCCACTCGCCCAGTTCACGGGTAACGGCGAGCGGGAAGACGTCAACGTCGGTGATCAGCGAGGCACCGCTGCTGCGGCGCTTGCGAAAGCGGTAGGAACCAAGCGGAACCGGGCAGACGGCGCCGAGCATGCCGGCTTCTTCCTCAGCCTCGCGCGCGGCGGCAACGTGCGGTGCCAGGCGCGTGCCGATGTTGCCTTTGGGCAAGACCCAGCGCCCCGTGCCCCGCGAGGTCACGAGCAGCACCCGGACCGATGCGTCCTGCGCATGGCCTTCGGTGCGATAGGGCAGGGCGGCTACCTGGTGGATGGCAGTGATTCCGTGGGTGATCCTGGCCGCGCCCTTATCCCCCTGAAGCGCCCGTGGAAAGGCGCTTGTCATAAAGTTGTCACACTTTGCTGGGGACGAAGTTCCCGAAAACGACAAAGGGCGACCCAACAGGGCCGCCCTTCATGTTCTGTCACGCCGGGTTTCAGGCAGCGGGCAGGAGGTGCCGTTCGGTGGCGATGCGGTGGATCGCCTTCTGTAGTTTCTCGAAGGCGCGCACCTCGATCTGGCGAACCCGCTCGCGGCTGACGTTGTAGACCTGGCTC
The DNA here is from genome assembly GCA_964627175.1 of uncultured Novosphingobium sp. Classification (GTDB taxonomy): domain Bacteria; phylum Pseudomonadota; class Alphaproteobacteria; order Sphingomonadales; family Sphingomonadaceae; genus Novosphingobium. Next base: position 20,065 of record CAZVHM010000040.1, read on the forward strand.
AGTTCCTCGAGCGTCTTGGGGTCATCGACCAGCCTGCGGTCGGTCAGGATATGGCGTTCCCGTTCGTTCAGCGAACCCAGCGCTTCGTTGAGCAGGTCGCGGCGATAGGCGGCTTCTTCAGCCTCGGCCACGGTTTCGTCCTGCAGCGGGCGATCGTCGGCAAGCAGATCCTGCCACTGGCTTTCGCTGTCCTCGCGCATGGAGACGTTGAGCGAACTGTCGCCCCCCATCATCATGCGGCGGTTCATGTTCACCACTTCCTGCTCGGACACGCCGAGATCGGTGGCGATCTTCTTCACATCGTCAGGGTGAAGGTCGCCGTCCTCATAAGCGTCGAGGTTCTTCTTCATCCGCCGCAGATTGAAGAACAGCTTCTTCTGCGCGGCGGTGGTGCCCATCTTGACCAGCGACCACGAGCGCAGGATGAACTCCTGCATCGAGGCCTTGATCCACCACATCGCATAAGTGGCGAGGCGGAAGCCGCGATCGGG
>CAZVHM010000041.1:0-20451 GCA_964627175.1 uncultured Novosphingobium sp.
TGCTTCTGCAGCTCCTCGATCCCGGATTCGGCCGAACGCATCCGGCGCGTACCTTCGAACAGGAAAGGCTTGGTCACCACGCCCACGGTCAGCACGCCCTTGTCGCGCGCCGTCTTGGCGATGACCGGGGCTGCGCCAGTGCCGGTGCCGCCACCCATGCCGGCGGCGATGAAGCACATGTGCACCCCGTCCAGCGCGCGCTCGATCTCGGCGATGGTTTCTTCCGCGGCAGCGCGGCCAACTTCGGGCCGCGAACCAGCGCCAAGCCCCTGCGTGATTTCAGGCCCAAGCTGGATGCGATGTTCCGCGATGGCATTGTTCAGCGCCTGCGCGTCGGTGTTGGCGACGATGAAGTCGACACCCTCGATCTCGGCCTGGATCATGTTGGCGATGGCGTTGCCGCCGGCACCACCCACACCGATCACGGTAATGCGGGGACGCAGCTCCTCGACTGCCGGCGGACCGATATTGATGCTCATCCTGATCTCCACGCAGGGCCCGCCGCAGCGAGCGCTCTAATCCTTGGTAAATGCACCCTTCGAATCGGCAGACCAAGGGCCATAAAGGCTTTGTCCACAGTCCGAAACCGCAGAATTCCGCTAAACGCGCCTAGAAATACTCCAGAACGGCACGGTATATCCGTTCAATCAGCCCTCGCCCACCCTCACCCGGCGTGGTGCGCCCCCCACGGCCAACGGCGCGAATGTCTACCGGCTCTGCCGCCGCATAGAGCACCAGCCCCGCCAGCGTGGCGAATCCGGGCCGCGCATGCGCCTCGGGAAGCCCGCGCAATTGCGGCGGTCGACCGATCCGCACCGGCTTGCCCAGCGCCTGCTGCGCATAGTCGGCCAAGCCAACCAGCTCCGCCCCGCCGCCGGTAAACACCACCTGCTGCCCGCGCGTGCCAGAAAACCCAAGGGCTTTCAACGACCTGTTAATCTCTTCCATTAACCGCCCCAACTGGGTGGTGATGACCGAGACCAATTCGGCACGCGGGATGCGGTTCTGTTCATCCGCATGGCGGGCGATCGAGCCGGTGCTTTCCTCACCCGGCCCGTTGACGGGCACCATCTCGCGGTGATCGGCCGGGCTGGCGATGGCCGATCCGTTGACGCACTTCAGCCGCTCCGCCTGAAAACGCCGGATGCCGAATGCCGAAGCGATTGCATCAGTGATATCGCCCGAACCCAGCGGAATCGAGGTCAGGCCCAGCAGCATCCCGCCAGCATAGACGGACACGTTGGTTACATCCCCTCCGAATTCCACCAGCGCCACGCCCAAGTCGCGCTCTTCCGGGGAAAGGCAGGCGTAGCCCGCCGCCATCGGCGAAGCGACCACCGCCTCCACTTCGAGGTGCGCGTTCTGCACCGCCTCGGTGATGTTGCGAACCGGGGCGCCATCGGCCAGCATCACATGGATGTCCACGCCCAGCCGTTCGGCATGCAGGCCGCGCGGGTTGGACACACCGTGGGCGCCATCAAGCGTATAGTGCGCCGGCTGGGCATGAAGGACCATCCGGCCATCGGGCTGGATCACATCCTGCCCGGCGACCATCAACTGCGCGATATCGTCCTCGTCGATCCGCCGGCCGCCGATTTCGACCTCGACTTGGGCGACAGAACTGGCCAGCCCTGCCCCGGCCGTACCGATCCACACCGGGCCAACCGAAGTCTGCGCGACCTTTTCGGCCCGCTCGATCGCATCGCGCACGGCATAGGTCGCGGCGGTCATGTCGGTCACATAGCCGCGCTTGACGCCTTGCGCCGCACGGTGGGCCGAACCCAGGATCTGCAATTCGCCGGTTTCGGAAATCCCGGCAATCATCGCCGAAATGCGGAACGAGCCGATGTTCACCGCGCCGATCAGGCGGGTGATGCGCGGGGCGGCAGCCATCAGGTTTCCTCCCGCTCGCGGGTCGCAGCCGACGGCTCGCTATCGCCCTGTGCCGCAGCATCCTTGCGGTCTGCGGCGGCAGCTGCCTTTTCGGCGGCGGCCACCGCAGCGGCGCGGGCCTCTTCCTCGGTGCGGCCGGGGATGCGGAAATAGATCCGGTCTGGCGCGCGCATATCAAACGCGGCTACCTTGCCGCCGAGCAGGCGATTGACCCCATCCAGCCGGGCAAAGGCCATCAGCGCATTGGCGGAAGGCTTTTCCCCTTCCGGCAGGGCCAGCACCTGGCCGGTCTTGAACTTGAGATTCCAGCGGCGGTTGCCGACCCATTCGGCCTCGGCCACCTGAGGCTTCATCGCCGGCGCGGCTTCAAGCAGGGTCGACAGGGCGGCAACCTGCTGGCCGGCGCCGGGGCCGAAAACCACCAGCTTGCCCTTGGCCCGTTCGGCAGAAACCGTTTCCAGCTCGTGCCCGGTCGCGTCGATCAGCACCAGTCGATCCGGCTTGCGCAAAACCGCGTGGGGCCGGCGCTCAACAATGTCGATCACCAGGGTATCGGGCAGCTGACGCGAAACGCGGGCGTCCTCCACCCACGACAGGCCCAGCAGATCGGCCCGCAGCCGGGCGATATCGACCAGCGGCATGGCCTGGTCCTTTTCGCCCAGCACCTTTTCATAGATCTTGAGTTCGTTGAGGTGGTTCACCCCCCGCACATCGACCCGGCGCACCGCAAAGCCGGTGTCGGCAGCCACGGCGGCAAATTGCCCGGTGGCCAGCGTCGGCACTCCGGCCATGACGGCGACCATCCAGGCCAGCGCCAGAGCGACGGCGAAAATCAGCGCCAGGAAGATCCGGTGCAGTTGTTCATCGGTGAACGGCAGCCACGACATCACCGCATCGAGCGCCGATCCGGTGCGCGCCCGTGCGGCCTGGGCCTTGCGGGCCTTGCCCTGCTGCGCGGCCACCTTGCGCGCGGCTGGCGCCTTGCGCTTGAGGGTCTGGCTCATCCGGCCGCATCCTCCGCCGCCAGTTTACCGGCATCGCGCAGGGCTTCGGCAATGATCGCCTCGACCAGATCCTCGTAGCTCATCCCGCAATGCCGGGCCTGTTCGGGCACCAGGCTCAGCGGGGTCATGCCGGGCTGGGTGTTCACCTCGAGCAGGAACAGCCCTTCCACGCCGCGTTCATCGTCCCAGCGGAAATCCGATCGGCTCGTGCCCTTGCAGCCCAGCAGCTGGTGGGCGCGCAGGGCGATATCCTTGCAGGCCTCAGCGATCTCTTCCGGGATTTCGGCCGGGCAGACATGCTCGGTCATCCCGTCGGTATATTTCGATGCAAAATCATAGAAGCCCGACTTGGGCTTCAGCTCGGTCACCATCAGCGCGCGGTCGCCCAGCACGGCGGTGGTCAATTCCTTGCCGCGAATGAACGGCTCGGCCAGCAGGCGGTCAAACTCCTGCCACGGCCCGGTGGCGGCAGGGCTGATCGGGTTGCCCATCGGCCCATCGGCGGTCACGATCGCCACGCCCACCGACGAGCCTTCGTTGACCGGCTTGAGCACATAGGGGCGCGCCAGCGGATCGCGTTCAAACAGTTCTTCCGTGGCCACGATGCGCCCGCCCGGCATGGGCACGCCATGCGGCACCAGCGCCTGCTTGGTCAGTTCCTTGTCGATCGCGATAACCGAGGTGGCAAGGCCGGAGTGAGTGTAGGTCAGGCCCATCAGGTCCATCATCCCCTGCACCGTGCCGTCTTCCCCCGGCGAACCATGCAACGCGTTGAACACCACATCGGGCGCCGCCTCGGCCAGCCGCGCCGCCACGTTGCGATCCATGTCGATCCGGGTCACGCGGTGGCCGCGCGCTTCCAACGCGGTTGCCACGCCTTCGCCGCTCATCAGCGACACCGGCCGTTCCGAAGACCAGCCGCCCATCAGCACCGCGACATGAAGTTTGGGGAGGTTCACGTTTGCCCGCTCATCTTTCCGCTGGCGCGGGGGCGGATTGGCCCACGCGCTGAATTTCCCACTCCAGCTCAACGCCGGAATTCTCTTTCACCCGCCGGCGCACTTCTTCGCCCAGCGCCTCGATCTCGGCGCTGGTGGCATGGCCGGTGTTGATCAGGAAGTTGGTGTGCTTCTCGCTCACCTGCGCCCCGCCCAGTACCAGCCCGCGGCACCCGGCACGGTCGACCAGCTCCCACGCCTTGGCGCCGGGAGGGTTCTTGAACGTGCTGCCGCCGGTTTTCGAGCGCAGCGGCTGGCTGGCCTCGCGGCTGGCGGAAATGCGGTCCATCTCCGCCTGGATCGCGGCGGAATCGCCCGGGCGGCCACGGAAGCGCGCCGAGACGACGATGGCGCCTGCCGGCAGTTCGGAATGGCGATAGGTATAGTGCAGATCGGCCACCGGCAGGGTCACCAGCGAGCCATCGCGCAGCACCACATCGCAATCGACCAGGATATCCTTGACCTCGCCGCCATAAGCGCCGCCGTTCATCCGCACGAACCCGCCCACCGTGCCGGGGATCGAGCGCAGGAATTCCAGCCCGGCGATCCCAGCATCACGCGCAGTAGAGGAAACGAGGATGCCGCTAGCCCCGCCGCCGCAATCCAGTGTCAGCTCGCCCGCCTCGCGCACTTGCGCAAAGGCCTTGCCCAGCCGCACCACCACGCCCGGAACCCCGCCATCGCGCACGATCAGGTTGGAGCCCAGCCCCAGCGCCATGACCGGCACAGCCGGGTCAAGCGCGGCGAGGAAGCGGCACAGATCGGCCACGTCCTTCGGCTCGAACAACCATTGCGCGGCCCCGCCGGCCTTGAACCACACCAGCGGCGCAAGGGGGGCATCGGCGGTCAGCTTGCCGGCCACGTCGGGCATGTCGGTCAGGGTCAGATCCGCCACAGGCCCAGCCACTCCCACTGCGCGCGCGACCAGTTCTCAGCAGCTTCCAGCGCCTGCTGACCGGCTTCTTCCAGCTGCTGACGCACGGCTTCCATCCGGACCGGGTCTAACGCCTCGCTGCCGGCCTCGACCAGCTTTTCGGTGGCATCGAGCTGCGCCTTCTGCACCTCGATCATGACCCGCATCCAGCCCAGCGGATCGGGAAGGAAGCCGTTCATGCCATCACCCCCTCCTCTGCCGGATCGCGTCGGCCAGCCCGGCTGCCCACTTGGTGATATCGCCCGCGCCAAGGCACACGATCATGTCGCCGTCGCGCGCCGAAGCGGCCAGGGTTTCGGCCAGTTCGGCCGGGCCTGCGGTGACGAAGGCGGCGCGGTGGCCGCGCGCCTTGATCCCTTCCACCATCGCTGCGCTATCCACGCCTTCGATCGGCTGTTCACCCGCGGAATAGACCGGCGCGGCATAGACCACATCGGCATCGTTGAACGCGCCCTGGAATTCTTCCATGTGATCGCGCAGCCGCGTGAAACGGTGCGGCTGGACCACGGCGATGACCCGGCCCTTCACCCCTTCGCGGGCCGCGGCCAGCACCGCGCGGATTTCCACCGGGTGATGGCCGTAATCGTCGATCACGGTGATGCCATCCACTTCGCCCACCTTGGTGAAGCGCCGCTTGACCCCGGCGAACTTGGCAAAGCCGGTGCGGATGATCTCTTCGGCGCAGCCCATTTCCACCGCCACGGCCACCGCCGCCAGCGCGTTCTGGACATTGTGGCGCCCCGGCATCGGCAACTCGATGCCCTCGATCCGGCGAAAGCTGCCATCGCGCTGGCGCAGCACTGCTGTAAAGCGGTTGCCGCCCGGAATGGGGGTCACCGCCTCACCGCGCACGTCGGCCTGGGCGGAAAAACCATAAGTGATCACCCGGCGATCACGCACCTTGGGGATGATCGCCTGCACTTCGGGATGATCGATGCACAGAACCGCCGCGCCATAGAACGGCACGTTTTCGATAAACTCGACGAAGCACTCCTTCACCCGCTCGAACGAGCCATAGTGATCGAGATGTTCGGGATCGATGTTGGTGACCACGGCAATCGTGCCGTCCAGCCGCAGGAACGAGCCGTCGCTCTCGTCGGCTTCCACCACCATCCAGTCCGACGCGCCCAGCCGGGCGTTGGAACCATAGGAGTTGATGATCCCGCCATTGATCACGGTCGGGTCCACCCCGCCGGCATCGAGCAGCGCGGCCACCATCGAGGTCGTCGTCGTCTTGCCGTGCGTGCCGGCCACGGCCACGGTGTTCTTCAGCCGCATCAGTTCGGCCAGCATTTCGGCCCGGCGCACCACGGGGATGCGGTTTTCCAGCGCCGCGGCCACTTCCGGGTTATCGCGCTTCACCGCGGTGGAGGTGACAACCACGGCCGCATCGCCCAGGTTTTCAGCCTTGTGGCCGATCATCACGGTGATGCCGCGCTTGCGCAGCCCTTCCACCACATAGCTTTCGGCGATGTCGGAACCCTGCACGGTATAGCCAAGGTTGTTCATCACCTCGGCAATGCCGGACATGCCGATCCCGCCGATGCCGACGAAGTGGATCGTGCCGATATCCGTGCCGACGCCCTTCATGCCCCCTGCTCCCTCGCCAGCGCTTCCTGCCCGGCCACCGCGGCGCCGCTGCCGCCCACGCGGATCACATCCATCAGTGGCTCACCGCCAAAGCTTTCCACCAGATCGGCCAGATCGGAGGCTGCGTTGGGATAGCCGCAGTTCCATGCCGCGTGGGCGGCATTGGCCAGGCTTTGCGGGTGCTGGGCCATGGCCTGGATCTGCTTGGCCAGTTCCACGGCGGTGAACTTCTGCTGGCGGATCGCCCGCGCCCCGCCCGCTTCGACGATTTCGCGGGTGTTGGCGGCCTGATGATCGTCGGTCGCGATCGGCAGGGGGATCAGGATGGCCGGCCGGCCAACCGCGCTCAGTTCGGCAATGGTCGAAGCACCGGCCCGGCCAATGAACAAGTGGGCATCGGCCAGCCGCTCGGCCATGTCCTCGAAATAGGTGGCCAGTTCGGCCGGGATGCCGTGGCTGGCATAGCGCTGGCGCACGGCCTCGATATCTTCGGGGCGGCACTGCTGGATCACTTGCAGGCGGCCGCGCAGCGCTGGCTGGAGCATCGCCAGCCCATCCGGCACCACTTCGGAAAGCACCCGCGCGCCCTGGCTGCCGCCGGTCACCAGCACCCGCAACAGGCCATCCTCGGTAAATTCGGGATAGGGCTGGTCGCGCAGGGCCAGCACTTCGGCCCGCACCGGATTGCCGACCAGAACCGCCTTGCCGGCATGCTTGGAGGCCAGCCGGTCCACCTGGCGATAGGCGGTGGCAATCGCATTGACCTTGCCGGCCAGGAACCGGTTGACCCGCCCCAGCACCGCGTTCTGTTCGTGGATGATCGAAGGAACGCCCGCGGAAGTGGCCGCCAGCAGTGCCGGCAGCGCCGGATAGCCGCCGAAGCCGACCACCGCGCTGGGCTCAAAGCTTTCAAACAGGCGCAGCGCCATGCGCCGCCCTTCAAGGATCGCGCGCAGGCCCTTGATCCAGCCGATCGGGTTGCGCCCTTCGATCCGCCCGGCCGGCAGGACATGGGCGGGCAGGAAATCGGGCTTGCCGGGAATGGCCGCGCCGCGCGCATCGGTGATCAGCGCCACGTGATGGCCGCGCCGTTCCAGCTCTGCAGCCAGCGCAAATGCGGGGATCAGGTGCCCCCCGGTGCCACCGGCTGCCAGGACATAGTGGCGGGAAACAGCGCTCATTTCAGCACTCCGGCATCGCGCAGGGTAAAGCGCTCGCGCTGCAGATAAGGGTTACGACGGGTGATCGCCAGCAGGAAGCCAACGCTCATGCACAGCGCCACGGTGGACGATCCACCATAGGAGATCAGCGGCAGGGTCATGCCCTTGGATGGGAACAGCTGCAGGTTGACCAGGATGTTGATGAAGGCCTGCCCGCCCAGCTGCGCGGTCAGCCCCGTGGCGGCCAGCACAGTGAACAGGTCTTCCTCGCCCACCAGCCGCATCAGCACCCGCATGATCAGCACCAGATAGATCAGCACGATCAGCGCGCAGATCAGCAGGCCGAATTCCTCTCCGATGACCGAGAAGATATAGTCAGTGTGCGCCTCCGGCAGCGAAAGCTTGCGAGTGCCCAGCCACAGGCCCGAACCGGTCCACCCCCCGGCCGTAATCGTGCGCGAGGCCAGGTCCACCTGGTCATAGGCGGTGCCGCCGCCAAGGAAGCTGTCGATCCGGTGGCGGGCGTTGTCATACAGGAAATAAGTGGCGACAATGAGCGCCACCCCGAACGCGCCCAGCGCCGAAATCTTCTTCACCTCGATACCCGAAAGCAGCACCAACACGAACCACACGCCGCCGAACAGCACGGTGGAGCCGAAATCGGGCTGCATCATCAGCAGGGCGGCCACCAGCAGCATCACGGCGGTGGCCAGCCGCAGCACCGGCAGATTGGGATCACGCACCCGCCACGAAAGGATCCACGCCAGCGTGATCGCATAGGCCGGCTTGAGGAACTCGGAAGGCTGCAACGAAACGCCCAGGTTCAGCCACCGCTTCGCCCCGTTGACGCTGGTGCCCACCACCGGCACCAGCATGAGCGCAACGATCATGGCAAAGCCCAGCACGATCCCGGCGCGCCGGGCCGTTTCCTTGGACAGGTTGGCGGCAATGAACATCACCACCAGCCCCAGCAACTGCCAGCGCACATGCTGTGCGAAGAAATAGAGATCGTCCAGCCGAGTGGCCGCAGTGGAAAGCCGCCGCGCGCTGGCCGGCGAGGCCGCGGCCACCGCGGCCGTGCCGATCGCCATCAAAGAAAGCACCAGGAACAGCAGCACCCGGTCGATCTCGCGCCACCACACGGCCAGTTCGTGACGGCGGTTGCGCTTCAGCCGAAGGTTGGCCGGAACTGCGCCCGCGCGCGGGACGAAAGGGGTATGATCGGCCGCGCTTCCGGGCGCGAACTGGCTCATGCGCAGTTCTCCCCCTCCAGCAGCGCGCCAACCAGCTGGCGGAAGGCATCGCCGCGCGCTTCATAATCGCGGAACTGGTCAAAGCTGGCGCAGGCAGGCGAAAACAGGACGACATCGCCGGGCTTGGCCGCCTCGATGGCCTGCCGGATCGCTTCGCACATCATCTCGCTGCGGCGCACCAGCATGACCGGCTCCAGCAGTTCGGCAAAGCGCGGGCCGGCATCGCCAATGGTATAGGCGGCCGCCACGTTGCCGAAAAACGGCGCACATTCGTCCAGATCGTCGCCCTTGGGCAGGCCGCCCAGGATCCAGTGGATGCGCCGATCCGGACCAGGCGGAAAAGCGGCCAGGGCCGGGGCGGCGGAAGCCGGGTTAGTGGCCTTGCTGTCGTTGATGAAGAGCACGCCGTTCGCTTCGGCCACCCGTTCCATACGGTGCGGCAGGCCGTGGAAGGTCTTGAGCCCGGCGATGATGGTTTCGTCGCTCACGCCAAGATGGCGCACGGCGGCCACGGCCGCGGCGGCATTGGCCCGGTTGTGCGGCCCCTGCAGGGAAGGCCAGTCTGCCTGGTCGCCCGGAAGGTCCACCCCGTCGATGAACTGGAACGGCTGGCCATCGGGCGCCGACCGCATGATATCGTGGTCCATCTCGGCCCGGTAATCGACGATCGCGAGCCGGCCCGCTCCCTGCATGCCAAAGATGCGCGCCTTGGACGCGACATAGGCCTCGAACGTGCCATAGCGATCGAGGTGATCCGGGCTGAGATTGAGCACCACCGCCACATCACAATCGAGCGAACGGGTCAGGTCGATCTGATAGCTGGAAAGCTCCAGCACATAGACGCCCGGCCCCTTGTCATTCGGGGCTAGCGGCTGCTGACCCAGGATCGGCAGGCCGATGTTGCCGCCCATCAGGCTCGGTATCCCGGCCACCTGCAACAGATGGTGGACGAGCGCCGTAGTGGTGGATTTGCCGTTGGTGCCGGTAATCCCCACCACGCGGTGATCGGGCAGGCTGGCGCGGGCCTGGGCGAAAATCTCGATATCGCCGATCAGCGGCACGTCATGACGCGCCGCTGCCTCGGAAATCGGATGGCGGTTGAGCGGCACGCCGGGGGAAACCACCACGCCATCGTATCCGGTCAGGTCCGCCGTCACCGGATCGGCCAGCAGAACCCGCTCGCCAAACTCGGCCGCGATCGCGCTGCGCGGCTCTTCGCGGCTGTCCCATGCCGAAACCTGCGCTCCGCTGGCCAGCAGCGCGCGCACCGCCGCCAGCCCGGTGCGGGCAAGGCCCAGCACGGCATAGCGTTTTCCGGCAAAGGCGGGGCTGGTGATCATGCCGCGCCGATCATCGCAGCTTCAGCGTGGAAAGGCCGATCAGGGCCAGAATGATCGAAATGATCCAGAACCGGATCACCACGGTCGATTCCGCCCAGCCCAGCTTTTCAAAGTGGTGATGGATCGGCGCCATCAGGAACACCCGCTTGCCGGTGCGCTTGTAGACGAAGACCTGGATGATCACCGAAACGGCTTCCATCACGAACAGCCCGCCCACGATGGCCAGCACGATTTCATGGTGCGCGGCAACGGCAATGGCGCCCAGCGCCCCGCCCAGCGCAAGGCTGCCGGTATCGCCCATGAACACGGCCGCCGGCGGCGCGTTGAACCACAGGAAGGCCAGCCCCGCCCCCATGATCCCGGCACACAGGATCGCCAGTTCGCCAGCGCGCGGCACGTGCGGGATGCCCAGGTAGTGGGCATAGTCGATACGACCGGCCAGATAGGCGATGATCGCGAAAGTGCCGGCGGCGATGATCACCGGCATGATCGCCAGACCATCCAGCCCGTCGGTCAGGTTCACTGCATTGCCCGCCCCCACGATCACCACGGCGGCAAATACATAATAGAACGGCCCGAGCGGAATATAGCGATCGGACAGGAACGGCACATAGAGGTTGGTGCTGATCTGGCTGACGATCATCCACGCGGCGATGCCCGCCACCACGAATTCCATCGCCAGCCGCACCCGGCCCGGCACGCCCTTGTGGCTGTATTTGGTGACCTTGTCGTAATCGTCCATGAAGCCGATCGCGCCGAAGCCCACCGTCACGGCAAGGCATGCCCAAACGAACGGATTGGAAAGATCCATCCACAGCAGCATGGAAATGACCAGCGCGATCAGGATCATCAGCCCGCCCATCGTGGGCGTGCCGCGCTTGGCGAGATGGCTTTGCGGCCCATCCTCGCGGATCGGCTGACCCTTGCCCTGGCGCACCCGCAGCATGTTGATGAAGCGCGGCCCGATCACCAGTCCGATCAGGAACGCCGTGGCCATGGTGGCTCCCGCACGGAACGACTGATAGCGAATGAGGTTCGCCATGCCGGGGAAGTTCATCCATTCGGCGATGAGGTAGAGCATGTCCTTGCGAACCTAACCTTGCCTTTGGGTGAGCGCCGCGACAAGCGCGCCGAGCCCCACCGAATTCGATCCTTTGACGAGGAGAACATCACCGTTCTCCACGCCCAATTCCGCCAGCGCCACGATGGCTTCGGCCGTTGTGCGGCAATGAGCGAAGGGGATCGCTTTGCCAAGCGCGCCGCCGCCGGATTTCCCCAGTTCGTCGGCCAGCGGGCTCATCTCGTCGCCCACCAGAATGGCATGATCCACCCTGGCGGCGGCGAGCGGCCCGGCCAGCTCGGAATGGAAGCGCGGGCCGTGCTCGCCCAGTTCCTTCATCGCACCGAGAATGGCGATGCGGCGCGCAGCAGGAGTGGCGCCCAGCTGCGCCAGTGTGGCGGCCATGGATGCCGGGTTGGCGTTATAGCTTTCGTCGATCAGCAGCGCGGTGCCGCCCTGCCCGGCGGGGATCTGGTGGCGAGCGCCACGCCCTTTCAGGCCCTCCAGCTCGGCCAGGGCCAGCCCGGCCGCGCCAAGATCGCCGCCAGCGGCGCGCACTGCGGCCATCACCGCCAGTGAATTGGTCACCCAGTGCTCACCCGGCGCTGCCACCGTATAGCACAGGCGGCGGTCGCCCATGTCGGCCGTCACCAGCGAACCGCCGCCCGGCGCGGCAACGGCATCCAGCAGGCGCACATCGGCGCCCTCTGCCCGGCCGAACGAAACCACCTCGGCCCCGATCCGTCGGGCCGCATCGCGCAAACGATCGAAATGCGGGCTATCGGCCGGGATCACCGCCACCCCGCCCGGTTCCAGCCCGGCAAAGATCTCGGCCTTCGCGTCGGCAATCGCCTCCTCGCTGCCCAGGTTTTCGATGTGGGCCGGCGCAATGGTGGTGATCACCGCCACGTGCGGGCGCACCTGCACTGTCAGCGCGGCAATCTCGCCCGCGTGATTCATGCCCATCTCGAACACGCCGAAGTGGCTGCCCAGCGGCATCCGCGCCAGGCTGAGCGGCACGCCCACGTGGTTGTTGTAGCTCTTGACCGAGCGGTGCGCCCGGCCATGGCTGCCCCGGTCCAGGGCGGCGAACAGCGCCTCCTTGACGCTGGTCTTGCCGACCGATCCGGTCACCCCGATCACGGTGCAGATGCCTTCCACCCGCGCCCGTGCCGCCCGGGCCAGAGCTTCAAGCGCTTTCGAGGTATCGGCCACAAGTATATGCGGGGCATCGATCCTGCGCTCCACCACCGCGGCCGCAGCGCCCTTGGCAAAGGCGGCATCAAGGAAGCGATGCCCGTCGGTCGTCTCGCCCTTGAGCGCGAAGAACAGGTCGCCATTCACCACATCGCGGCTGTCGATCTCCACCCCGGAAACCTCGAACGCGCCGCTCGCCGTGCCGCCCATCGCCTCGGCCAGCTCGGCCGAGGTCCACAGCGCCAGACGGTAATCGTCGAAGGCGTCTTCCGGCCAATCGATCAGGGCGGCCACTGCTGCACTCATTGCCCGGCGCACTCCCTTGCTACCGCAACGTCGTCAAACGGCAGGACGCGCATCTCGGCGCCCCGCCCGACAATCTGCCCCTGTTCGTGCCCCTTGCCCGCGATCAGCACGATATCGCCGGCACCGGCCTGCGATATCGCCGCCGCGATGGCCGCGCGCCGATCTGCAACTTCCTGCGCGCCGGGGCAACCTTCCAGCACCGTCCGGCGGATTTCGGCCGGATCTTCGCCGCGCGGGTTATCGTCGGTCACGATGGCAACATCGGCCTGCTCTGCCGCCACGCGGCCCATCTGCGGGCGCTTGCCGGCATCGCGGTCGCCTCCCGCGCCGAACACCACGATCAGCCGCCCGGTCACATGCGGGCGCAGCGCGGCGATGGCTGCCTCCAGCGCATCGGGCGTGTGGGCATAATCGACGTAAACGGGCGCTCCATGACTGGTAATCGCCGCTCGCTCCAGCCGCCCGCGCACCGGCTGCAGGCGCGTCAGTGCATCGAAAGTTTCCGCCGGATCGCCCCCGGTGGCAATTACCAGCGCGGCCGAAACCAGCGCATTGGCCGCCTGATATCCGCCGATCAGCGGCAGGTTCACCGTGAATGGCCGGCCTTCATGTTCAATCTGAAGAACTTGCCCCAAGGCACTAGGGGAACGGGCGAGAAGGCGGATCGAATCCCCCTTCTCGCCCACTGTGAACAGGCGTAACCCCCGTGTCCGCGCCCGCTCGATCGCCGCTGCCGACCATTCGTCGTCGGCCCAGAGAACAGCCGCCCCGTTCTCTTCCACCACCTCGTCGAACAGGCGCATCTTGGCGGCAAAGTAGTCCGCCATGTCCTTGTGATAATCGAGGTGGTCGCGGCTCAGATTGGTAAAGGCCCCGGCCCGCACCCGCAGCCCTTCGTTGCGGAACTGCGCAAGGCCGTGGCTCGAAGCTTCATAGGCCACATGGGTCACCCCTTCGCGCGCCAGACCGGTCATGTTGGCCAGGAAGGTAACGATATCGGGTGTAGTGAGGCCAGTGGAAACGCTGCCTTCCGGCGTGGTCACGCCGAGCGTACCGATCGATGCGGCGCGGTGGCCGGCCATGCGCCACAGCTGGCGCACCATTTCCACGGTCGAAGTCTTGCCGTTGGTCCCGGTCACGGCAACGATGGTTTCGGGCACCGGCACGAAGAACCGGGCCGCAAGGCGGGCAAAGGCCCGGCGCGGATTGGCGTCGGCAATGTGCAGCGCCCCCACCACCTGTGCTTCCGGCCGCGCCACCACTGCCACCGCGCCGGCTTGGATCGCGGCGGGAATGAAATCCTCGCCGTTCACCGCGGTGCCCTGAAACGCGCCGAACACGGTGCCGGGCGCCACTTTGCGGTTGTCGATCGCAAAGCCGGTAACGGTCAGGCTGCCGTCCATTCCGCCCGCACTTGCCCCTGCCGCGCCCTTCAGCGGCATTCCTGCCGCCTTGGCAAGGGCGGCCAGGTTCATTCGCCTTCCCCGTTTGCCACCAGCGGCGAAAGCTCGGAAATATCTACATCGCGGGTCGCGTCGGGCATCACGCCCAGAAGCGGGCCGATGCGCGGCACCACCCGCGCCACCACCGGAGCAGCGTTCCACGCCGCCGTGCGCTGGCCCGACGTGGCGGCCGTGGCTCGCGGCTCATCCAGCATCGAAATCACCACATAGCGCGGCTTGTCCATCGGGAAGGCGGCGGCGAAAGTGGCGATGATGTTGGTGCGCTGATAGCCATGCACACCAGGCTTTTCCGCCGAACCGGTCTTCCCGCCCACGCGGAAGCCCGGCGCATCGGCCTTGCGCCCGGTGCCATCCGACACGATCATTCGCAACAGCTGGCGCATCCGTGCGCTGGTGCTGGCCTGGAATACCCGCTGCCCCGCCGGAACCTCGCCCGACCCCAGCTTGCGCAAGGTCGATGGCCGCCAGATCCCGCCATTGACCAGCGCGGCATAAGCCGAAGCCAGATGCATCGGGGTCAGCGCCACGCCATGCCCGAAGGAGACGGTCATCGTCGTGATGCGCGCCCAATCGCCCTTGGGCCAGATCGACTGGCCAGCCGGCAGTTCGATCTGTGGCCGCCGGTCAAAGCCGAGCGACTTCATCGTTGCCTTGAGCCGCGCCCCGCCCAACTGATCGCCCACTTGCGCGGTCACGATGTTGGAAGAATGAATCAGTGATTCCGGCACGTTGAGCGATGCGCCGTAATTATGGCTGTCCCTGATCGCAAAGCCGCCGATCCGCAGCGGCTCACCAGCCGGATAGCGCCGGGCCATGTCGGTTACCACGCCGGCGTCGATCGCGGCGGCAATGGTGATCGGCTTCATAACCGAACCCAGTTCGTAAACCTGGTTCGTGACCCGGTTGAAGATGTTGGGAACGCTCTTCTGATCGATCAGGTTGGGATTGAACGAAGGCAGCGAAGCCAGCGCCAGCACTTCGCCGGTATCCACATCCAGCACGATCCCGCCAGCGCCCTTGGCGTTGGAAAGCTGCATGCTCCTCAGCAGTTCATCCTCCAACGCGCCCTGCACGCGGCTGTCGATCGAAAGCACCGCCGGCTGGGCGCGGGTTGCCGGGTCGGTCAGGTGCTTGTCGAACACCGCTTCCATGCCCAACCGGCCGTGCCCTTCGGCCGAAACATAGCCCAGCACATGCGCCGCCATCGAACCTTGCGGGTAATAACGCTCGGTCTCGCGCGGAAATTCCAGCGCCGGCTCGCCCAGCGCATGGATGCGGTTGGCATCTTCGGGCATGATCCGGCGGCGCAGGTATTGCGGCTTGCCCGAAACCAGCTTGGCCCTGAGCTTGGCGTAGTCCTCGTCCGGAAACACCTTGATCAGCGCGGCAGCCACTTCCGCCGGGCTTTTCACCAGCGCCGGCCCATCGCCCAGCGCCTTGGGGTTGAACCACAGGGCATAGGCCGGAAAGGCCCGCGCCAGCGGCACGCCGTTGCGGTCCACGATCTCGCCCCGGTCAGGCAGCATCGCCTCGGCCATCGAGCGCCGTTCCGGCGCATGCCCCGAAATTCCCAGCCACGCGATGCGGATAAACACCACCACCGCGATGAACACGAACACGGCCACCACCCAGTAAACCCGCCACTTGGCCACCAGCAGTGAACGCTGGCGCACATCGACGAGCCGCACCCGCCCCGATGAAATCGCGGTCGAGACGGTGAGGGAGGTCATCAGTCCAGCGCTACCTTCAGGCTCTTGCCAACAGGTTTGGGGGTACGTTCGATATGGCTCAGCCGTTCGACCTTCGCCTTGCCCGGAGCCAGTTCGGCCGCGCCCACCTTAACCTTGGGCAATTCGGCAGCGATGGCTTTCCCGGTCAAGGGGTTGACCATGTTCGGCAGCAGGGAATCCCCGGATTCCTGCACCGGATCGGCCCGCGCCACGCGGATCATCTCCGGCGCGTCCGCCGCGCGCGGCTTGCCCAGCATGGCAAGCTGGCGCTCGCTTTCCAGATACTGGCCGGCGGTCGGCGCCTCGTAGCCGAATTCAACCTCGTTGAGCGCGCGCAACTGCTGCTGGTTGGCCCGCGTCTGGAACTCTGTTTCCAGCAACCGCTTTTCCAGTTGCAAGGCCACGATCTTGCGCTCGGTCAGCCGCACCTGGCTTTTTACCGCGTTGACCCGGAAGGTCAGCGCCAGCGTCAGGCCAAAGCACAGGCTGAGCACAACGGCCCAGCCAATGGAACGAGCACGGGAGCGGGTGAGCATCAGATTGCCCTCCTTGCAGGTGCCGCGGTGCGGATGGCACTGCGCAATGTGGCGGAACGCGAACGGGGATTGAAGGCCACTTCCTCATCGGAAGGACGGATTCCCTTGGAAATATGTGCAAAAGTCGGCGCCTGGGCGGTCTTCACCTGGGGCAGGTGGCGCGATCCGCCGCTCACTGCGCCGCTGGCATCGCGCAGGAACTGCTTCACGATGCGATCCTCAAGGCTGTGGAAGCTGACAACGGCCAGTTTCCCACCCTCGCCCAGCAGCGATTCGGCCGCCAGCAACCCCTCGCGCAGCTCGTCCAGCTCGGCGTTCACATGAATGCGGATCGCCTGAAACGAGCGCGTTGCCGGATCTTTCGGTGCGCCGGGGCGATAGCCCAGCGCCTTGCGCACCACGTGGGCCAGCTGGCCGGTGGTGGTCAGCGGGCGGGCCGCCACAATCGCCCGCGCCACCCGGCGTGACTGGCGCTCCTCGCCATAGGTGTAGAGCACGTCGGCGATCTCACCCTCGTCGGCAGTGTTGAGGAAGTCTGCCGCGCTGGGGCCTTCCTGCGCCATCCGCATGTCCAGCGGGCCATCCGAGGCGAAGGCAAACCCCCGCTGCGGCTGGTCAAGCTGCATCGAGGACACGCCGATGTCCATCACCACGCCATCGACCCGGTTGACGCCGACCTCGGCCATACCCTCGGCCATTTCGGAAAAGCGCCGCGCATGCAGCACCAGCCGCGGCGGATTCTCGCGGGTTTCCGCCCACTCCCGCCCGGCCGCAATGGCATCGGGATCGCGGTCGAAGGCATGCACGGTAGCACCGGCTTCCAGCAGCCGGCGCGTATAGCCCCCGGCCCCGAAGGTGGCATCGACGATCACGCTGCCCGGCGCGGGCGCCAGCGCTTCGATCACTTCGCCGATCAGCACCGGGATATGAGGCGCGGCCACGCTCACTTGCGCCCCCGGGTGGCGGCCTGTTCGGCCAGGTCTTCGCAGGCCAGCTGGGCATGGCGCCAATCCTCGCCCAGCTTCATCAGCTCATCGGGATTGAAGATCAGGAAATCGGCGCCCGCGCCCTGGAAGTACAGCCGCTCGCCGATGTTGGCGCCCTTGATGAAGCGCGGCGGCAGCACGAAGCGGCCGGAATCGTCGAACGGCACCTTGAGGAAGCCAAACAGCTGCGAGGCGCGCAACTGGCGATTGAACGGCTCGCCGCGGCGCAGGGCGTTTTCTTCTTCCCGATCCAGCTGGGCGTCCAGCTCGGTTTCGCGGCTGAGGCCGAAACCGACCAGACAGGGGAGGTCGGCATGAAGCTGGAGGCAAAGCTCCTTGCGACCATCCCCCGATTCCTTGAGCGCCTTGCGGAAATCAGGCGGCAGCACGAACCGGTCCTTTTCGCCGCGAAGCGAAAAGCCCTGCCCGTTATACCTGACCCTCCTGACCTCCACTGCGCCCCCAACCCCATGTGCCCTTGCGGGGTGAAACCCTGTTCCGAACGGAGGGACGAGAAACCCCGCCCGACCGAGGCAAGCGCCCGGCCGGTCAGTTCACCCGCAACAAAACGGGGCCGCCCTTTCCGATGGAACACATTCATATCCCTGCACGGGCGGGGTTGGAAGGGAAATTTGCGGGAAATCGCGGGAAAATACGTTTTTTAGGAGATGTACGTAGGGACGGAGAGCGATATCAGCGCTTTACCCTCCTTTTGTTCATTATTGGTTCCATAAAGATCGCCTGCAAACTGGCACCGAAACGGGTTCATGCGGCATATCCCGTGATTTCCCCGACTTACCGGGAACGAGTCGGCGCGCCGCGCAATGCACGGGCCGGCAAGGCCATCGATGGGGATTACGGCCTTAGTTGGCCGGCGCGGCTTCGGGCGCCTTCACGGCTTCGGGCGAAGGGATCACGCCGATATCCGCCAGCGGATCGCTGTTTAGCGCCGGCTCGGCCGTTGCCACGCCAGCCGGGCTTGGCATGGTGCTTTCAGCCATGCGGGCGCGATCCATGATGATGTTGGCAAGGCCGACCAGCAGCAGCATCGCAGCCAGCCCGAACAACCCGATCTGCAGCCGATGCAAGGCCTGTGCCCTCAATTCGCGCGGGGTCGGCGGCACAAAATGCTGCGGACCGCTGCGGCGCGCCGCGTCTTGTCCCGTGGGGTTGGGCCTGGTTGCCATTGCGATGAAGATAGTCACACTTGCGACAAGCCGCAACTGGCCTGCGCGTCTAGCCCGCCAGCCAGGGGAAAACCGGCAGCCCCTTCGCCCGCAGCCATTCGGCATTGTAGAGCGAGGACAAGTAGCGGAAGCCCGTGTCGCACAGGATCGTGGCGACGCGGATCTCGCCCGTGCCGCGCGCCGCGCGCAATTGCCGCCCCAGCGCCACCGCGCCGGCCACGTTGATGCCCGAGGAAAGCCCCAGACACAGCCCTTCTTCCGCCAGCAGGCGGCGCACCCATTCCAGCCCTTCCTCGTCGGAAATGCGGAACTGCGTGTCGATCGGCGCGCCTTCCAGGTTGGCAGTGATCCGCCCCTGCCCGATGCCTTCGGCCACCGAATTGCCTTCGGCCTTCAGTTCGCCGTGAGCGTAATAGTTGTAAAGCGCCGCCCCATGAGGGTCGGTCAGGGCGACGGTGATGTTTTCATCGAACGCCTTCAGGCCCATGCCCACGCCGGCAATGGTGCCGCCGGTGCCCGCCGCGCAGGTAAACCCGTCGATCCGGCCCTCAAGCTGGGCCCAGATTTCCGGCGCCGTGGTATCGATATGGGCCTTGCGGTTGGCGATATTGTCGAACTGGTTGGCCCAGATCGCGCCCGGTGTTTCCTCCGCCAGGCGGCGCGAAGTGTGGACGAAATGGCCCGGATTGGAAAACGGCGCCGCCGGCACCAGCACCAGTTCGGCCCCCAGCGCACGCAGAGTATCCATCTTCTCGCGCGATTGGGTTTCCGGCATGACGATGATCGTCTTGTAGCCAAGCGCATTAGCCACCAGCGCGAGGCCGATGCCAGTGTTGCCGGCTGTGCCTTCAACGATGGTGCCGCCCGGCTTCAGCGCGCCCCGCGCCTCGGCGTCGCGCACGATCGAAAGCGCCGCCCGATCCTTGACCGAGGCACCGGGGTTGGCGAATTCGCACTTGCCCCAGATTTCACACCCGGCAGCCTCGCTCGGCCCACTGAGGAGCACGAGCGGAGTGTTGCCGATAAGGTCGAGCGATGAACGAACGGCGCTTGCAGTCATGCCGGAGAGCTAGGGCCTGATGGCCTTGTCGGCAAGTCAGTCTGCGCGAATGATCGCGTAAATCAGTCTTCCGGTGCGATCGTCACGCGCAGGCCGTCCATACCGGCGCCGAGGATCAGCTGGCACGACAGGCGCGAACGCTCGTTGCGGTACTCGGAGCTGTCCAGCAGGTCGCTTTCGTCTTCGGTCATGGCCGGCAGGGCAGCGGCCTGGTCACCATCCACGAAGACATGGCAGGTGGCGCACGAGCAGCAGCCGCCGCAGAGCGCCAGCAGTTCATCGAAACCGTTGTCGCGCAGGGCTTCCATCACCGACACGCCGTCGGCGGCTTCAACTTCCGATTCCGCGCCTTCGCGGTTGATGACGATCAGCTTGGTCATTTCCGGTCCTCAGATAAAGGTCAATTGCGCCTGTTCGGCACCTGGCGGCGGCTGCTACCGTTTGCCCGGTGCTTTTGCAAGCAATCCCAGATTGAATACACTATTTTAGGCAAAATAAAAATGGGCCTCACCGCCAAGCAGTTGAACGCCAGCATCGCCCTGCGCGCCTGCGGCCTATCGCGTCAGAAACAGGGCTATGTCCGCTCGCTGTGCGAATTGATGATGGCGGGTGCGCTGGATTTTGCCGCCCTGCCGGAAGATGACGAGGCCGCCATTGCCCTCCTCACGAGAATCCAAGGCGTTGGCCGCTGGTCTGCGGAAATCTATCTGCTCTTTGCCGAAGGCCGCGCCGATGTGTGGCCGGCCGGCGATCT
>CAZVHM010000042.1:0-8874 GCA_964627175.1 uncultured Novosphingobium sp.
CCTCCTCCGCTACCATCCCTTTCGCAACATTGGCCCACTCTCCAGCCGCCCGCTTGGCGCGCTGGACAGTTGTTGCGGCCTGTCCCGCGCAAACGCGGTGTCCGCCGAAAGAAAAGGCCCCGCGAATCATCGCGAGGCCTTTTCGTTTTCATCGGCTGCGCCGCCCGGATCAGCCCTTCGGCGGTTCGACCACCCGCAGATGCAATTCGCGCAGCTGGCGCGCTTCCGGCAGGCTCGGCGCGCCCATCAGCAAGTCTTCGGCGCGCTGGTTCATCGGGAACAGCGTGATCTCGCGCAGGTTCTGGGCGCCGCAGATCAGCATGACAACGCGGTCCACTCCGGCGGCCATGCCGCCGTGCGGCGGCGCGCCATACTGGAAGGCGCGATAGAGGCCGCCAAAGCGTTCCTCCACGTCTTCCTTCGACAGGCCGACGATCTCGAACGCCTTGACCATCGTTTCCGGGCTCTGGTTGCGGATCGAACCGGAAGCGATCTCATAACCGTTGCAGACCAGATCGTACTGGTAGGCGTTGATGGTCAGCGGATCCTGGTTGGTCAGCGCCTCCATCCCGCCCTGCGGCATCGAGAACGGGTTGTGGCTGAATTCAACCTTCTTGTTGTCCTCGTCCCATTCATAGAATGGGAAGTCGACGATCCAGCACAGGCGGAACGCATCCTGCTCGATCAGGCCCAGCTGTTCGCCCACGCGAATACGCGCAAGGCCGGCCAGCTTGGCGGCCTGGTCTTCCTTGCCGGCGGCAAAGAACAGGCCATCGTCCGGCCCGAGGCCCAGTTCGGCATAGAGCTTTTCCATG
Organism: uncultured Novosphingobium sp.; assembly: GCA_964627175.1. Classification (GTDB taxonomy): domain Bacteria; phylum Pseudomonadota; class Alphaproteobacteria; order Sphingomonadales; family Sphingomonadaceae; genus Novosphingobium. The sequence goes on from CAZVHM010000042.1 coordinate 816, forward strand.
CCTTCGGTGCCGTGGTTCTTGGCGATCGGGCCGCCGAATTCGCCGCCCTTGCGGGTCACATAGCCAAGGCCGGCATAGCCCTCGCCGCGCGCCCAGTCGTTCATGTCGTCGAAGAACTTGCGGCTCTTGTCGGCCGTGCCCGGCGCCGGAATAGCGCGAACCACGCCGCCCGAACCCACGATCTTCTCGAACAGGCCAAAGCCCGAAGTAGTGAAGTGGCTGCCCACATCGGAAATGAGCAGCGGGTTGCGCAGGTCCGGCTTGTCCGACCCATACTTGAGGATCGCCTCGGCATAGGGGATACGCGGGAACTGGCCGATTGGCGTAACCTTGCGGCCTTCGGCAAAGCTTTCAAAGATGCCGCCGATCACCGGTTCCATCGTTTCCCAGATTTCCTCCTGAGTGACGAAGCTCATCTCCAGGTCGAGCTGGTAGAATTCGCCCGGCAGGCGGTCTGCCCGCGGGTCTTCGTCGCGGAAGCAGGGAGCGATCTGGAAGTAGCGGTCAAAGCCCGCCACCATCAGCAGTTGCTTGTACTGCTGCGGGGCCTGCGGCAGGGCATAGAACTTGCCGGCATGGATGCGGCTCGGCACCAGGAAGTCGCGCGCACCTTCCGGGCTCGAAGCGGTCAGGATCGGGGTCGAATATTCGGTAAAGCCGGCCGCTTCCATGCGGCGGCGCATGTCCGAAATCACCTTCGTGCGCTTCACGATATTGGCGTGCAGCGTTTCGCGGCGCAGATCGAGGAAGCGATAGCGCAGGCGGATATCCTCGGGATATTCCTGCTCGCCCGCCACCGGCAGCGGCAATTCCTCGGCCCGGCCCAGCACGGTGGCTTCGCGGGCAAACACCTCGATAGCGCCGGTCGGCAGGGCGGGGTTCACCGTGGCTTCGTTGCGCGCCTTGACCACGCCGTCGATGGTCACCACGCTTTCCACGCGCACGCTTTCCAGCAAGGGCAGCGCCGCGCTGTCGGCATCGGCCACCACCTGGGTAATGCCGTAATGGTCGCGCAGGTCGATGAACAGCACGCCGCCGTGATCGCGCTTGCGATGCACCCAGCCAGAGAGCTTCACAGTCTCGCCAACGTTGTCACGCGTCAGGGCACCGCAGGTATGGGAGCGATAGGGATGCATCGAAACTCTTTCCTTTCGGCCCGTGTTCGGGCACGGGGCTTTGGGGGCGGCTAACAGGCGATGGCCGGCCTTTTGTCAAGCCGCGGGCCCGCACGGGCCCATACAGAAAAGAACGATGAAAATACATCCTCTCATCACGACCACCGAAGCCCTTGCCGATCTGTGCGAAAGGCTGGCCAAGGCCAACTTCATCTGCGTGGACACGGAGTTCATGCGGGAGAACACGTTCTGGCCGGAACTCTGCCTAATCCAGATCGCCGACGAGCATGAGGCCGCGGCCATCGATCCGATGGCTTCAGGCATCGATCTGTCCCCTCTGCTCGATCTGCTGGTGGATAATGAGGATGTGCTCAAGGTCTTCCATGCCGGCGGCCAGGATGTGGAAATCATCTACAATCTCACCGGCAAGACCCCGCACCCGATCTTCGATACCCAGATCGCGATGATGGCGGTCAGCCAGTCCGAACAGATCGGCTATTCCAACCTGGTGGAAAGCTGGCTCGGCCTCTCGATCGACAAGGGCGCCCGCTTTACCGACTGGTCGCGCCGCCCGCTCGATGCGCGCCAGCTGGAATACGCGATCGGCGACGTTACCCACCTGTCGAAGATCTTCCCCCGCCTGCTCAAGCGCCTGATCAAGACCGGGCGCGGCGAATGGCTGGATGCGGAAATGGAAAAGCTGGCCGATCCGGCCAACTATCGCAACGATCCGAACGAAGCCTGGCTGCGGATTCGCGCCTCTGGCCGCAATCCTGCCATGCTCGGCCGGTTGCGGGCGCTGGCCGCCTGGCGCGAATACGAAGCGCAAGACAAGAACATCCCCCGCGGCCGGATCGCCCGCGATGAAACCCTGGCCGATATCGCCAGCCACCCGCCCAAGACCCAGGCCGATCTGGCCAAGGTGCGCGGCCTTTCCGCCGGCTGGCGCGAAAACGAAATCGGCAAGCGCCTGATGAACACCCTCGCCGCCGCCAAGCCGCTGACCGAGGACGAACTGCCCTCGCGCACCCCGCGCGGCGCACCGCTGGGCAAGGAAGGCGCGCTGGTGGCCGATCTGCTCAAACTGCTGCTCAAGATTCGCGCCCGCGAGATCGACGTAGCCGCCCGCCTGCTGGCGCGGAGCGACGATCTCGAACTGCTGGCTGCGGGCGTTCGCAAGAACATCTCCCTGCTCGAAGGCTGGCGCTTCGAACAGTTCGGCCGCGATGCGCTCGAACTGGTGGAAGGCCGGCTGGCCTTTGCCGTACTTGGCGGTCGGCTCAAGATGACCCACATCGACGAAATCCACGGCGAAATGGGCGCCCGGGCCAACGCAGAACCAAGCGATGAACACCGCGGCCCGGCGGTTGCCATCTCGGTTGAGGATGGGATCGAGGCCAAGGACGAGAGCCCGGAGGCCGAATGACCGTTTATCACCCCACGCTCAAGCAGCTGCAATACCTTGTCGCGCTGCACGAGCATGGGCATTTCGGCCGCGCCGCCGAGGCCTGCTTCGTCTCGCAATCCACGCTTTCGGCCGGTTTGCGCGATCTGGAAACTCTGCTCGGTGTGGTCCTGGTCGAACGCACCAAGCGGGCGGTGCGCTTCACTCCGCTGGGCAATGCCGTGGTGGCCAAGGCCCACCGCATCCTGCGCGAGGCAGAGGAACTGTCCGATCTCGTCCAGTCCAGCGGGCAGCCGCTTTCGGGTGAAGTGCGGATGAGCGTGATTCCCACCATCGCCCCGTTCCTGCTGCCGCGCATGCTGCCCCGCCTGCGCCGCGAACGGCCAGCGCTGAAGCTCTACCTGCGCGAAGAAACCAGCGCGGCCGCGATCGAATCGCTGCATCATGGGCGGGCCGATTGCGTGCTGCTGGCCCTGCCCTTCCCCACCGGTGAGGTCGAAAAGGAAACGATCGAGCTCGACGCGCTCTATGTCGCCTTTCCCAAGGACGATCCGCGCGATCCCCCCGCCGAAGTCTCGCCCGATGTGATCGACGAGAACCGCCTGCTGCTGCTGGAAGATGGCCACTGCCTGCGCGAACACGCGCTCGCCGCCTGCAATCGCCCGGAACTGCGCGCTTCGGCCACGATGATCGGCACCAGCCTGCACACCCTGGTGCAGATGGTCGATAATGGCCTTGGCCTGACCATGCTGCCGGAAATGGCAGTCGACGCCGGGATTCTCAACGGCACCAACGTGGTGGCCCGGCCGCTGAAATCAAACAACGCCAACCGCGAGATCGCGCTGGTGTGGCGCAAGAACTCTCCGCGCAGCGAGGAATTCCGCCTGCTGGCCGAAGAACTGCGGGCGGGCTGAAGGCCCGCCCCGCAAGCTCGGGTTACCGGGGCCCGCGCGGCCCCTTCTTCGGATGATTGGCGTGATAGGCGCCGCGCGGCTTGCCTTCACCACGCGGGCCATTGCCGCGCGGGCCGCCAGGGCCACGTGGTCCACGCGGGCCATCACCCCGCGGCCCACCGCCATCGCGCGGAGCCAGGGTGCGGCGCTGCGGCCGGGGGCCATCGGCATTGGAATGGTCGCGCCGATTCTGGCGGGCCGTATCGCGCGGGGCTTCGGCCGATGCCTCGATCAGGATGCCGCTTTCATCCTCGGCCTCCGGATTAGCGGTGCGCTTAACCGCATCGGCAAACTTGCGGGCCACCGCGTTCGGCACCTGGAAATAGGTTTCGTTCTGCCCGATGCGGATCGCGCCCACCTCATTGCGGGTGATGTGACCCCGCCGGCACAGCAACGGCAGCAGCCAGCGCGGATCGGCATTCTGGCGGCGGCCAATGTCCATGCGGAACCACTGCACGTCGTCAAAGCCTTCCCGGCGCACGGGGCCGCGCGGCGCGTCATCCTCGCTCGCCATGTCTTCCGGCTCCGGCATCTTGGCCCGGTGCGCCTGGATCAGCGCCACGGCCAGATCCATCGCCGAACGCTCGGCCAGCAAGCGCTCGGCCAGGGCGGTATCGGCTTCTCCGGCCTCAACCGGCTGAAGCAGGTCGGCCAGCAACCGCTCGTTGTCCTGCGCACGGATCGCTTCGGCGCTGGGCACCGGCACCCACTGTGCCTGAACCTGCGCGCTGCGCAGCATGCCTTCCACCCGGCGGCGGCGCTGATAGGGCACGATCAGCACGGCCGTGCCCTTGCGCCCGGCGCGGCCAGTGCGGCCCGAACGGTGCTGCAAAACCTCGGCATCACGCGGCACTTCCACGTGGACCACCAGGCTCAGCGAGGCAACGTCGATCCCGCGGGCGGCAACGTCAGTTGCAACGCAAACCCGCGCCCGGCCGTCGCGCAGCGCCTGAAGCGCATGATTGCGCTCGTTCTGGCTATGCTCGCCCGAAAGCGCCACGGCGGCAAACCCGCGCTCAACCAGCGTGGCATGAAGGTGCCGCACATTGTCGCGCGTGGCGCAAAACAGCATGGCCGTTTCCGCTTCGTGGAAACGCAGCAGGTTGACCACGGCGTGTTCAATCTCGCCCGGCGCCACGGCCACGGCCTGATACGAAATATCCCCGTGGCCGCGCTCCTCGCCCACCGTCGAGATACGCAGGGCATCGCGCTGATAACGCTTGGCCAGCGCCGCGATGGGCTTGGGCATGGTGGCCGAAAACAGCAAGGTGCGCCGCGCCTCGGGGGTCGCGTCGAGAATTTCTTCCAGATCCTCGCGGAAGCCCATGTCGAGCATCTCGTCCGCTTCATCCAGCACCACGAAGCGCAGGGACGAAAGGTCCAGCGCCCCGCGCTCCAGATGGTCGCGCAGGCGGCCCGGCGTGCCCACCACGATATGTGCGCCCTGATACAGCGCCCGGCGCTCAACCGATGGATTCATGCCGCCCACGCAGGTGGTGATCCGGGCGCCGGACTGGGCATAGAGCCAGCCCAGTTCGCGGCTGACCTGCAAGGCCAATTCGCGAGTAGGCGCGATCACCAGCGCCAGCGGCGCTCCGGCCACGCCCACATGCTCTGCTTCCAGCAGGTCGGCCGCCATGGCGATGCCAAAGGCAATGGTCTTGCCCGAACCGGTCTGCGCGGAAACCAGCAGGTCGCGGCCCGTGGCCTCCGGTTCCAGCACGGCGGCTTGCACGGGAGTGGGCACGGCGTAGCCGCGCTGTTCAAGCGCGCCGGCGATCGTGCCGGGAAGAGTCGAAAAAGGCATGATACTCGATTTTCATAGAGCCGTCGCAACGGTCGGCCGCGACAGGATGGAACAGGAAAACGCCGCCGGCAGACCAACGGCAAAGGGGCGCATGGCCCTATAGACGGCGGGCCATAGCAGACCCGCGCACAAAACACCATGCTGCAACGCAAAAAGCGTGAACTGCCGTTCAGTCCATGTGCTTGAGGCCAACCCGCAGGTAATCCCAGCCGGTCACAAGCGTCAGCCCGGCGGCCGCCCAAAGCGTCACAAGGCCCACCGTGTGGGGCAGGTTAACCAGCGTGCCGAACAGGTCCACGTTCCACCACGGCGCGCCCTTGCCCAGGATCAGCGCGCCAAGGCACACCAACTGGAATGTGGTTTTCCACTTCGCCAGCTTCGAAACCGGTATCGAAACCTGCAACGGCGCCAGAAACTCGCGCAAGCCCGAAACGGCGATCTCGCGCAGCAGGATCACCAGCCCGGCAATCACGTGCATGTCCCCCACATAGGGGCCCCGCAGCACGCCCTGTGCCGCCAGCACCAGGATCACGGCAGCCACCATGATCTTGTCGGCAATCGGATCGAGGAACACGCCCAACCGGCTCACCGCCCCCTGCGCGCGGGCCAGGTATCCGTCGAAATAGTCGGTCACGCCCATCAGGCAGTAAACCGCAAAGCCAGCCAGATACCCCGCGGCCCATTCCGGCCACCAGAGCAGGAACACCAGCACCGGCACGGTCACGATGCGGGAAAGCGTGAGGAGGTTGGGCAAAGTCAGCATGGGTAAGGCACCGCTAGCCGCTTGCCCCCCATCCTGTCGAGCCATTGCAGGCCAAACAAGGCACACTGGCGCAAAACACTTGTCCGCCGCGCATTGGCCGCTAGGTTCCGCCGCGCCGCGGGCAGATGACAAAGGACTACATGACCACCTCTTCTCACCTGCTCCGCACGCGGCGTTTCCTGCCGCTGTTCGTCACCCAGTTGCTCGGCGCGTTCAACGACAACCTCTTCAAGAACGCGATGGTGCTGTATGTGGTGTATAACCTCTACAGTTCCGAAACCGCTGAAGCCGCGTTCAGCGGGGTTGCCTCGGCGCTGTTCATCCTGCCGTTCGTGCTGCTTTCCGCCCTGTCCGGGCAATTGGCCGACATGCGCGACAAGGCGCGTATCATCCGGCTGGTGAAGCTGGCCGAAATCGCGATCATGATTATCGGCGGGGCCGGGTTACTGCTGGCCTGGCGCGGAATTGCCGTGGAAACGCTGGCCATTCCGCTGATGTTGGCCGCCCTCTTCGCAATGGGGGTTCATTCCACGTTCTTTGGCCCGATCAAGTATGCGATCCTGCCACAACACTTGCGCCCCGGCGAAGTGCTGGCCGGCACCGGCCTGGTCGAGGCGGGAACCTATGTGGCCATTCTGGCCGGCACCATCGTGGCCGGGTGGATTCCGGTGCAATGGGCCGCTGTCGGCGTGGTGATCACCGCCGTGATCGGCTATTTCACCGGCCGCCAGGTCCCCCCTGCCCCGCCCCAGGCCGAGCCGCAGCCGCTCGATCATCATGTGGTGCGCGCCTCCATCGGCTTGATCCGCAACACGATGCACGATCGCCGGGTGTTTCTCGCGATCCTCTCGATCAGCTTCTTCTGGGCGATCGGCACGATCCTGTTCATCCAGTTCCCGCCGCTGGCGAAAAACGTCCTTGCCGCCACCAAGGAAGTCGCCAGCCTGTTTCTGGTGATCTTCTCGGTCGGTGTCGCCATCGGCTCGATGTCGATCAACGCGCTGCTCAAAGGCACGGTCTCGGCGCGCTATGCCCCCGCCTCGGTGCTGGCGATGGGCGGGTTCGTGGTGGCGTTCTGGTTCGTCTGCACGCGCTGGTCGGCCGCCCCGCACATCACCGGCCTGATGGATACCGGCGCTTTCCTTGCCAATCCGCTGGCCGTGCCGCTGCTGCTGTGCCTGCTGGGGATTGCGGTGGCCGGCGGCATGTTTGTGGTGCCGCTCTATGCCTTTCTCACCACTTTCGTGCCCAAGGCGCAAACCGCCCGCACGATCGCGGCCAACAACATCGTCAATTCCGGGGCCATGGTTGGCGGCGCTATCGTGGCCATGGGCCTCAGCGCGGCGGGCGTGGCCATCATCACCCAGCTGCTGCTCAGCGCGGCGCTATGCCTGGTCTCGGCATGGCTGGGGCGCAAGCTGCACCGGGCCGAACTGGCCGCGCTCTAACCCGGCGTTCAGCCGATCCAGGCGCTGACGGCCATGAAGCAGGCAATATAGGCGATCAGGAAATCGCGCGCGTCCTGCGCGGTGATGCGCCAGCGGCGCCGGCCAGCCTTGACCTGCCCTGCCTGCTCAACCTGCCCGGCAGCGCGCTCGGCCGCGACAATGCGGGCCTGCACTTCCGGTTCGTGTTGCGGCAACGGGCGCAGCACCCGCGGCGGCAGCGTGGCGCGGAAGGGGTGATGGGCGGTGCCAAAGGTCGTAGTAGCCATAAGGCCGAAATTAACGGAACCTTCACCTTGTTCCAGCCCGCATCGCGGCCAAATTCAGCCCCATCCCGTTTCGAGACAGGTCTGGGCCAAATCCTTCTCGCGCAAACGACAATCGCCGGGAAGGTTTCCCCTCCCGGCGACCGTAATGTTCCGAATTGTCGATGGCGTCAGGCGGCCACAGCAGCCGTCTTCACGGTCGAACCGGCGTGGATCGCGTCGATCGCCTCGGCCAGCGCGGCATCGAATTCGTCGTCGCTCATCTGGGCGCGCAGGTCTTCCAGCAGGGCGCGGCTGAAGCTGGC
>CAZVHM010000042.1:8974-12371 GCA_964627175.1 uncultured Novosphingobium sp.
TCCGGCATCGGCTTCATCAGCTGCACGCCGTTGGCTTCGTCTTCCAGGCCCTTGTCGATCTTGATGAAGGGCACCACGCCCTTTTCGATCAGCGCCTGGGGCACCGGCTTGCCGTCAACCGAACCGTCCATGGTGCGCTCGAACAGGATCGCGCCGATCACCTTTTCGCCGGTGAACACGCGCGAACGGATGATGCGGCAGCGCATTTCGTGGATGAGACCGAACATCTCTTCCTCGGTGTTCCACGCGCCTTCTTCGATGCCATAGCCCTTGAGAGCCTTGGGCGTCGATCCGCCGGACTGGTCCAGCGCGGCGATGAAGCCATTACCCTCGGCCATCTTGGCGGTCATCTCGGAAGTCTGCATCGGATCTCCTGCCCTATCTCGCTGTTCGAAAACCGCCCAAACCCTTGGGCGCATACGTATGGGGGCGCTCCATAGCAGATTGCCTCCGCGCTGCAACACGGCTGGGCATCAACGCCGCCCCGTGGCGCAAAGGGGCCAGGCTATCGCCCGCCCCCTCAGCCGATCAGTTCTGCAAAGCCTTCACGCCGGGCAGTTCCTTGCCTTCCATCCATTCCAGGAAAGCGCCGCCAGCGGTGGAAACATAAGTGAAATCGCCCGCCACACCGGCATGGTTCAGCGCGGCAACGGTATCGCCGCCGCCAGCCACCGAAACCAGCGAACCTTCCGCGCTCAGCGCAGCGGCGGTGCGGGCCAGAGCCACGGTCGCGGCATCGAACGGCGCAATCTCGAAAGCGCCGAGCGGTCCGTTCCACACCAGCGTACGGCAGGTCTTCAGCACATCACCCAGCGATTCCACTGCCTGCGGCCCCACGTCGAGGATCATCTCGTCGACCGCCACTTCATGCACGTTGCAGGTGCGGACAGACGGCGGATTGGGAGCGAATTCCTTGGCCACCACCACATCGTACGGCAGGTGCACGGTGCAGCCCGAAGCATCGGCCTTGTCGAGGATCGCCTCGGCCGTGGCCGCCAGATCGTGCTCGCACAGGCTCTTGCCCACATCCACGCCGCGCGCCGCGAGGAAGGTGTTGGCCATGCCGCCGCCGATGATCAGGTGATCGACCTGGGTGACCAGGTGGGTCAGCACGTCCAGCTTCGACGAAACCTTCGCCCCGCCAACAACCGCGGCCACCGGCTTTTCCGGCTTGCCCAGCGCCTTTTCCAGCGCTTCCAGCTCGGCCTGCATCGAACGGCCGGCATAGGCCGGCAAAACATGGGCCAGCCCCTCGGTGCTGGCATGGGCGCGATGCGCAGCGGAAAAGGCGTCGTTCACATAGAAATCGCCGTTCGCGGCAATCGCCTTGACCAGTTCGGGGTCGTTCTTTTCCTCACCCTTCCAGAAGCGGGTGTTTTCCAGCACGGCAATATCGCCGGCACGCAGGATGCCCACGCTCTGCGCCACCACCGGACCGGCGATTTCGGGCACGAACATCACTTCCTTGCCCAGCACGTCCTGCAGGCAATCAATCACCATCGAAAGCGACTGGGTGGAAACCCGTTCGCCCTTGGGGCGGCCGAAGTGGGCCAGCAGCAGCACCTTGGCGCCCTTCCCAGCCAGCTCAAGGATCGTCGGCGCAGCGGCGCGCACGCGGGTATCGTCGGTCACGGCGCCGTCCTGCATCGGCAAGTTCAGGTCCACGCGCACCAGCGCAACCTTGCCGGTCACATCGCCCAGATCGTCCAGCTTCTTGAACGTGCTCATCCCTCGATCCTCACTTGCCCGCCAATAGGAAAAAGGCCGGACGCCTCCCCGGAAAGCCCGCAGGCTCCGGGAAAGCGTCCGGCCCCAAATGCAGTCTTACAGGAACTTCGCCATCGCGCCCGCGGTGTCGAGCATGCGGTTGGAGAAGCCCCATTCGTTGTCGTACCACGACAGGACGCGGACCAGCTTGCCTTCCAGCACGGCGGTTTCCAGGCTGTCGATGGTCGACGAATGCGGATCGTGGTTGAAGTCGATCGAGACCAGCGGCTCGGTAGTATAGCCCAGCACGCCCTTCAGCGGGCCTTCGGCCGCAGCCTTGAGCAGGGCGTTCACTTCCTCGGCGGTCGTGTCGCGCTTCGGGGTGAAGGTCAGGTCGACCACCGAGACGTTCGCGGTCGGCACGCGGATCGACGAACCGTCGAGCTTGCCCTTCAGGTCGGGCAGCACTTCGCCCACCGCCACGGCAGCGCCGGTGCTGGTCGGGATCATGTTCATCGCGGCAGCGCGGGCACGGCGCGGATCGCTGTGGATCTGGTCGAGGATCTTCTGGTCGTTGGTGTACGAGTGAATCGTGGTCATCAGACCGCGTTCGATCCCGATCGATTCATGCAGCACCTTCGCCAGCGGAGCGAGGCAGTTGGTGGTGCACGATGCGTTGGAAACGATGGTGTGCTCGGCGGCCAGCTTGTCGTGGTTCACGCCGTAAACAACGGTCAGGTCCACGTTCTTGGCCGGGGCCGAGATCAGCACGCGCTTGGCGCCGGCATCGAGGTGCTTCTGGCCGCCTTCGCGGTTGGTGAAGAAGCCGGTGCATTCCAGCGCGATGTCGATGCCGTTGGCGGCGTGCGGCAGGTTGGCGGGGTCGCGCTCGGCAGTCACCTGGATGCGCTTGCCGTCGATCACCAGATCGTTGCCGTCCACTTCCACGGTGCCCGGATAGGCGCCGTGCACGCTGTCGCGCTTGAACAGCAGGGCGTTGGCCTTGGCATCGGCCAGGTCGTTGATCGACACCAGTTCAAGGCCGCAATCGGGCCGTTCAAGGATGGCGCGGGCCACATTACGCCCGATACGCCCGAAACCGTTGATCGCAACCTTGGTCGCCATGTCAAAAACTCCTGCTCTGAATTAGTTCAGTCGATCCACAATCTGCGGCACGATCTTTTCGACCGAGAAGCCGAAATGCTCGAACAGCACTTCGGCCGGGGCCGATGCGCCAAACCGGTCAAGGCCGATGGTGATGCCATCGCCCACATACTTCTGCCAGCCCAGCGTCACGCCCGCCTCGATCGAGACCTTGAGCACGCCTGCCGGCAACAGGTCGGCGCGATAGGCGGCGTCCTGCTCGTCGAACAGTTCCCAACAGGGCATGGACACGACATCGGCGCCAAGGCCCTGTGCTTCCAGCGCCTTGGCCACTTTGAGCGCCAGCTCCACTTCCGAGCCGGTCGCCAGCAGAACCACCTTGCGCGCCGCTTCGGCCGCCTTGAGGCGATAGGCGCCCTTGGCGCTCTTCAGCTCGGTGTCGGTGCGCAGCGCCGGCAGGTTCTGACGGGTCAGCGCCAGGGCCGAGGGACGGTTGGGCTGGCGCAGCGCCAGTTCCCACGCTTCGGCGGTTTCCATCGCGTCGGCCGGGCGGAACACCAGCAGGCCGGGGATCATGCGCAGGCTC
>CAZVHM010000042.1:12381-20369 GCA_964627175.1 uncultured Novosphingobium sp.
CACCTGTTCCACCGGCTGGTGGGTCGGGCCGTCCTCGCCCAGGCCGATGCTGTCATGCGTCAGCACATAGATCGTGCGGGCATGCTGCAGGGCCGACATGCGGATAGCGTTGCGGGCATAATCGGAGAAGATCAGGAAGGTGCCGCCATAAGGGATCACGCCCCCGTGCAGCGCCATGCCGTTCATCGCCGCGGCCATGCCAAACTCGCGGATGCCGTAATAAAGGTAGCGACCGGCGTAATCATCAGCGGTCAGCGGGCCGGTGGCCTTGGTCTTGGTGTTGTTCGAACCGGTCAGGTCGGCCGAACCGCCGATCATTTCCGGCACAGCCGCGGTCAGCGCTTCCAGCGCCATTTCGCTGGCCTTGCGGGTGGCGACCTTGGGCGTATTGGCCGCGATGCCCGCGGCATAGGCGGCAAAACCGGTGTCAGCCGGCAGTTCGCCCGCCATGCGGCGCATCAGTTCGGCGCCGTTGGCCGATGCGGCCAGCCGCTGCTCCCATGCCGCGCGAGCAGCCGCGCCCCTCGCGCCCACCGAACGCCAGTCGGCCAGAACCTCGGCAGGAAGTTCGAACGGCTCGGCAACCCACCCCAGGTGGTCGCGCGCGGCGGCAATCTCGTCGGCGCCCAGCGGCGAACCGTGCACGTTGTGCCCGCCCTGCTTGTTGGGCGCGCCCTTGCCGATCACCGTGTTGCACGCCACCAGCGAGGGGCGCGGATCGGCGGCCGCTTCGGCCATCGCGCGGGCGATATCGGCAAAGTCATGCCCGTCGCACGACACCACGTGCCAGCCGCTGGCGGCATAACGGCCAAGGATGTCCTCGCTGGTCGACAGCGAGGTATCGCCATCGATCGTGATCTTGTTGTCATCCCACAGCACGTTGAGCCGGCCCAGCTTCAGCGTGCCGGCCAGGCCCACGGCCTCGTGGTTGATGCCTTCCATCAGGCAGCCGTCGCCGGCGATCACCCAGGTGCGGTGGTCCACCAGATCGTCGCCAAAGGTCGCAGCCAGGTGCCGTTCGGCCAGGGCCATGCCCACGGCCATGGCAAATCCCTGCCCCAGCGGGCCGGTGGTGCATTCCACGCCCGGGATCAGATAGTTTTCCGGGTGACCGGCGCAAACCGAATCGAGCTGCCGGAACTTGCGGATGTCCTCCATCGTCGGCGAAGCATAGCCGGTGAGGTGCAGCAGCGAATAAATCAGCATCGAGCCGTGACCGGCCGAAAGCACGAAGCGGTCACGATCCGCCCAGTCCGGCGCGGCGGGATCATACTTCAGAAACTGGCTGAACAGCACGGTTGCCACATCGGCCATGCCCATCGGCATTCCGGGGTGGCCGCTGTTGGCCGCCTGCACCGCATCCATGGAAAGTGCGCGAATGGCGTTGGCCATGGGCCCCAGGCGGGACGGATCGATGGTCATGCTTGCTGCTCCAGAAGCGCGCCGATGCGCTTGCGATTCGGGGTTTGAGCCCTTTTGCGGACGTGCTGCGGCGCGTCAAGTTTCGCGCCCGTTCCGGCACCCTCCCGTTGACGAAGCCGCGTTTTGCGCTAGCCAGCGGAAATGACCGGCGAAAGAACCCAGCAGGCGCTGGCGCGCATCGAAGCGGCGCTGGCGCGAATCGAACACGCCTCGGCCGCGGCAGAGGCCGCTGCGGGCGCTGCTGCCCGGCGGCACGAAACCCTGCGCACCGCCGTGGCCGAAACCCTGCGCGACCTTGATCTCCTGATCGCGGAGCAGCAGGGATGAGCAACGTCACCCTGCACATCGGCGGCCGTAATTTTACCGTCGCCTGCGCCGCCGGAGAGGAAGAGCATATCCTCGGCCTTGGCCGGATGATCGATGCCAAGCTCCACTCCACGGGCGCCGCCGTCGGGCAGACGGAAACGCGCACACTGCTGTTCGCCGCCCTGCTGCTGGCCGATGAATTGCATGAAACCCGCCACGGCAGCGGCGCGCCGATCCCGCCTCCCCCTCCGCCGCCCCCGCCGCAGGAAGACGAATCCCTCGCCGCCGCGCTGGAAGCGATTGCCGAGCGCCTGGAAAATTGTGCAACGCATCTTGAGGGATTGGCCGGCGAAGCCTAGATTGTGGGTCGACGGGTACTGCCCGGTGCGAACCGTATGAAAATCCCTGAGGCTATAAGCAATCCATGGGGGCTGTCTCTGGCTGGGCCCTGGCCCGGCACACATGGTCCCCACCTGACGTCGAGGCGTCAGAGGATTTCCCGGCAACGGCCCACGGTGGTCCCGTCACCTTCCGCCCTCGTGTCACTGCACTGCGCCTTCTCGGCGGTGTAGCACCTGCCCGCCGGTGCGCTTGTCGAAACGCGCCGGCTCACCTAGGTCCGCTCCCGATGGCGAAAGATGAAAAACAGCTCCTGCGCGCGCGCCTCCGGGCCGAACGCCGCGCCCATGTGGCGGCGCTTCCGGCGGCCACCCGCGCGCTGATCCTGCTGCGCCCGCCGGCGCCGCTGCTGGCTCATGTGCCGGAAGGCGCGGTGGTAGGCCTTTATCACGCCACCCCGGTCGAAGCGCCCACCGCAGGCTATGCCCGCTGGTTTCTGGAAAACGGCCGCCGCATCGCCCTGCCGTGGTTTGCCGGCCGCGATGCGCCGATGCAATTTCGCGCCTGGACCGATCCGTTCGATTCGTCCGATCTCAAACCGGGGCCGTGGGGCGCGCTCCAGCCTTCGGCGGAAGCGGATGAACTGGTTCCCGATGTGGCCTTCGTCCCCCTGCTCGGCTTCACCGAGCGCGGGCAACGGCTGGGGCAAGGCGGCGGACATTATGATCGCTGGCTGGCCGATCATCCGGCCACTGTGCCGATCGGCCTTGCCTGGGACATGCAACGGCTCGATTCGCTTCCACTCGAACCGCACGACCGCAAGTTGGCGGCCGTCGTCACCCCAACCCGCATTTACGAGGAGCACGCCTGATGCGCCGCGAACCCACCTGGCGAATTCCCGTCGGCGTCCTTGGCCTGGTACTGGGGCTGGCGATCTATGGCATTGCCATTGCCAATCTGCTGCCGCCGCTGATCGGCTCGTGGCACGCGCTGGCGCAAACCCCGGTCTATATCGTGCTGGGGGTCATCTGGCTGCTGCCGCTGCGCCGCTTCCTGATCTGGATGGAAACCGGCCGCTGGGGCTGAGAAGCCTCTCAATCGGCCGCATCCAGCCTGAACCGCTGCAACGAAGGCAGAAACGAAAAAAGGCGCCGTTTCCGGCGCCTTTTTTGCGACATCTCTGGGAGAAATCCCCCCGAGTGGCGCGAGTGACGGGGCTCGAACCCGCGACCTCCGGCGTGACAGGCCGGCACTCTAACCAACTGAGCTACACCCGCGTTCCCCTCGGGGAGCCGCGCCTCTATGGCAGGTCGCCGGGGCTGTCAACAGCCTATTGCGGCATTTCTGCAGAAGGTGCGTTTTCATAGTTTCCGGCGCGTTAACCAAACCTTCGCCAGTCATGGCCACAACTCTTCCCACGCGCCCAAGCGGGCCAGCAAAAACGGGGGGATGCCTGATGAAACCACTATTCGCCGCAGCCGTGCTCGCCGCCATGGCGGTTCCGGCCCATGCCGCGCCGCCGGTAGCGCTGAACAGCAACGTCTATGTCGAATATGCCGGCGAATCAGGGCGCGTGCTCCAGCCCGCGGCACGGCTGCGCCCCGGCGACCGGGTCGTAACCATCGTCACGTGGAAGCGAGCCGCGCCCGGCGGCGGCACTTTCACCGTCACCAACCCCCTGCCCCGCACGCTCCAGTTCGAAGACAGCGCGGCCGATGGTCAGGAAGTCTCGGTCGATGGGGGCCGCACGTGGGGCCAGATCGGCGCCCTGTGGCTGGGCGAACGAATCGCCGCGCCCGAAGATGTCACCCATGTGCGCTGGCGCATCGCCACTCCGGCCCCGGCCGGCCGCATCGCCTACAGCGCGATCGTGCGCTGAATCACACCGCCACGGGCGCTGCGATATGCGCGGCCGGCTGATAGCCCGTCACCACGAAGTCCTCGATCCGGTAATCGAAAATCGAATCGGGCCGCCGCGCGATCTCCAGCCGCGGGCTGCCCTGCGGCTCGCGGGCCAACTGCTGCTCCACCAGCTCGGCATGGTTCAGGTAAAGGTGCACGTCGCCCCCCATCCACACCAGCTCGCCCGGTTCCAGATCGCACTGCTGCGCCAGCATGCGGATGAACAGCGCCCCGCCCCACAGGTTGAATGGCAGGCCCAGCGCCACATCGCAGCTGCGCTGATAGACAAGGCCGGAAAGCCGGTTGCCGGCCACGTGGAACTGATAAGTCTTGTGGCACGGCGGCAGGGCCATCGTGTCCAGCTCGGCCACGTTCCACCCTTCCACGATATGTCGGCGGCTGCCGGGATTGTCGCGCAGCGAACGCACCAGCTCGGCCACCTGGTTCACGCCCCGCTCGCGCCGGCGAAACAATTCCTCACCCGCCGGTCCCTCTCCCGCCGGATCATAAACCGGCCAGTCGGTCCACTGCTTGCCGTAAACCGGGCCAAGATCGCCCCACCGCGCGGCAAAGGCCGCATCGGCCACGATCCGAGCGGAAAAATCGGCGCGCGAAATATCCTCGCCCGTCGCGCGCCGGTATCGGTCCAGCGGCCAGTCGGTCCAGATCTCCACCCCTTGCGCGCACAGCGGGCGGATATTGGTTTCGCCGGTCAGGAACCACAGGAATTCGCGCGTTGCCGTTTTCCAGTAAACCCGCTTGGTGGTCAGCAGCGGCACCTGCCCGTCAGAAAGATCGAACCGCAATTCGGCGCCGAAGATGGAACGCGTGCCCACGCCGGTGCGATCCACCCGTTCGTCGCCGCTGGTCCAGATCCGGCGCATCAGGTCAAGGTACTGCTGTTCGTAATGCATCGCCAAAGCCTACCGCCACCCCCGCCGATTCCACAACCGCACTGCCCAATTGCTGTGGACAGCAAAGAAATCGGATTGAACGCTTGCCACCTGCCGGAACGCCCACTATAGGCGCGCTCCTGCCTTGCCCCTCCGTCAGGAAGGGGCTCCGGTCGGGGAGTAGCTCAGCCTGGTAGAGCACTGTCTTCGGGAGGCAGGGGCCGGAGGTTCGAATCCTCTCTCCCCGACCACTTAAATTCGCTGAAACAGCGATTTGCGAAGGCGCCTGAAAGGGCGCCTTTTGCATTTCCGGCATTGCTGCGCGGCTTTCCCAAAAAAGGCTGCGCTCAGCCGCCCCGCAGCAGCTGCACGCCATAATCCCGCTCGAACAGATAAAGCAGCAGGCGTGCGGCATCACCCCGTTCGCCGGTCAGGCCCCCGTCGCGCTCGATCAGCAGGCGGGCATCGTCGTGGGCCACCGGCAGCAATTCGGCGATCTGTTCCAGGCTGGCCACGCGAAACGGCGTGTCGCCCGATTGGCGCGTGCCCAGCAGTTCACCGCCACCGCGCAGGCGCAAGTCCTCCTCGGCCAGACGAAAGCCATCCTGCGTCTCGCGCATCAGCGCCAGCCGCTCGCGCCCGGTTTCGGAAAGCGCTTCGCCGCGCAGCAGCAGGCAGGTCGATTTGCCGCTGCCCCGGCCCACCCGGCCACGCAGCTGGTGCAACTGCGCCAGGCCAAACCGCTCGGCCTGCTCGATCACCATCAACGTGGCATTGGGCACATCCACGCCCACCTCGATCACCGTGGTCGCCACCAGCAGCTTGGCGCGGCCTTGCGCAAACTGCTCCATCGCCGCATCCTTGGCTTCGGGGCGCAATTGGCCGTGCACCAGCACCACATCCTCGCCAAAGCGCTGGGCCAGCTCGGCATGGCGGGCCTCGGCGGCGGCGATGTCGTCAGTCTCGCTCTCGCGCACCATCGGGCACACCCAATAGGCCTGCTGCCCGCCAGCGATGTGCCGGCCCAGCGCCTCGATCACATCGCCCACGCGTTCCACTGCCACCACCCGGGTGTCGATCGGCTGGCGACCGGGCGGCATTTCATCCAGACGGGAAACATCCATCTCGCCATACTGAGCCAGCGTCAGCGTGCGCGGAATGGGCGTGGCCGTCATCGCCAGGCAATGCGGCGTACGCTTGCCTTTCTGGCTCAGCAACAGCCGCTGCCCCACGCCAAAGCGGTGCTGCTCGTCGATCACCACCAGCGCCAGGTTGCGATAATTCACCGCTTCCTGAAAGATCGCATGGGTGCCTACGCAAATGTGGATCGAACCATCCAGCAGCCCCATCAGGATCGATTCGCGCGCGCGGCCCTTGTCGCGCCCGGTCAGCAGGGCAATGTTCACCCCGGTGCCGGCGGCCATCCGGGTCAGCGTGGCATGGTGCTGGCGGGCGAGGATTTCCGTTGGCGCCAGCAAGGCCGCCTGTGCGCCAGCCTCCACCGCGATCAGCATCGCCTCCAGCGCCACCACGGTCTTGCCCGAACCTACATCGCCCTGCAGCAGCCGCAGCATCGGCGCACCCTGCGCCATGTCGCCCTCGATCTCGGCAATCGAACGGGCCTGCGCGCCGGTCAGGCCAAACGGCAGGGAAAGCCGCGCCCGCAGCGATCCATCGCCCTTCAGCGGCGTGCCCGCCCGCGCCCGGTTGGCATTGCGCACCAGCAAAAGGGCCAGGCTGTTGGCCAGCAGCTCGTCATAGGCCAGCCGGTCGCGCGCCGCCTTGTGCGCGCCGCGGTGCGCCAGCGCCAAGGCCTCGTTCCAGCCCGGCCAGCCCATGCGCGCCATCAGGCCCGGCTCGATCCATTCCGGCAATTCCGGCAAAAGCCCCAGCGCCTGGTTGACCAGCGCGGCGATCCGCCCCTGCACCAGTCCTTCCGACAGGGGATAGACCGGCTCCACCAGCGTCCCCAGCGCCGCGCCGCCTTCCTCGGCCACCCGATCGGGGTGCACGATCTGCAGCGTCTGGCCAAACTGGTCCAGCCGCCCGGCCACCCAGCGCGTCTCGCCCAGCGGAAACTGCTTGCGCGCCAGGCCCGAAGCCCGCCCGAAATAAGTCAGCGAACACAGGTTTCCGGCCGCATCCTCGGCCACCACGCGAAAGGGGGCGCGGGCCGAACCGCCGGCGCGGTATTCCACCGGGGTCAGTGCCACCACCACCTGTTCGCCCACGTTCGCTTCGCCCAGGTTGGCCACCGCCCGCCGCTCCACGAACCGGTCTGGCAGATGATAGGCGAAATCCTTGACCCGCAAGAGGCCCAGCCGCTCCAGCGGCCGCTTCAGCCCGGGGCCTACGCCTTTAAGGCTTTCAGCCTCGGCAAACAGTCGGTTGAGCCGTTCGGGTCGCATACCCTGCGCGTCATAACCGCTCGCCACAATTTCGCCACCCATGCGGCGTTTTGATGCACCTCATGGAAAGATGGCAGCCAAAGTGCTGTAAAGAGCCTGCATTTGAAGGAGACGGGAATGCTTCTACCCCACGGAACCGTGATCGCATTGGTCGACGGTGAAAATTTCGAACTGTTCCGCAATGCTGGCAACGAAGCCGCACCCGAACTGGAAGCGCTACCTTCCCCGGCACTGGACAGCAGCAATCGCTCTGGCGGCAGCCACCATTCCAGCACCGGCAATCACGCGGATTCGCTGGTCAACGAAGATGCTCACGCCACTGCGGCGGCGGAATGGCTGAACACTCAGGTGCTGAGCCACAAGCTTGAACACCTCGTGGTGATCGCCGCCCCGCGCACCTTGGGCGAAATGCGCCGCCATTATCACAAGCAGCTTGAAGCCGTGCTGATGGGCGAACTCGCCAAGGATCTTTCCGGCCGCTCGGGGCCAGACATTCTCGCTGCCCTCAAGGGCAAGTGAGCATACGCGCCGGAGCGCAGCCGTCCCCCCGCGGTTGATCTCCGGCGCCTCTTGCCCTAGCGCGCTGGGCATGGACACACCCGAAAGCGCGCGCCTCAAGCGCCTCAAGTTCCGCGCGTGGCATCGCGGCACGCGCGAGGCCGATTACATGATCGGCTGCTTCTTCGATCGCTACCATGCCGAATGGGGCGAAGCCGAA
>CAZVHM010000043.1:0-20106 GCA_964627175.1 uncultured Novosphingobium sp.
CGAACTTGCCCGACCACTTGAGCGCCGAGGCGACCATGTCGTCGATCAGGCGGTGCTCGTAGGTGATGCCCTTTTCGGCGAACTTTTCCTTGAAGCCTTCGGTCTCGAACACTTCTTCGAACAGATCCTTGAAGCGGCCGTCATAGGCCTTGATGATCGTGTTCTTGGTGGAGAGGTACACCGGCCAGCCGAGGTTGAGGCCGTAGTTGAACGAGGCGCGGGCGAAATCGCGGATCGAATCGTCGAGGTTGTACATCGACATGGCAACGCCGGCCGACGGGAACTTGAACACTTCGCGGTCGATCACCTGGCCATCGTCGCCTTCGAACACGAGGCGCAGCTTGCCGGGGCCGGGGACGAGGAAGTCGGTCGCGCGGTACTGGTCGCCGAAGGCGTGGCGGCCGACCACGATCGGATCGGTCCAGCCCGGAACCAGCCGCGGGACGTTGGAGATTACGATCGGTTCGCGGAAGACCACGCCGCCGATGATGTTGCGGATCGTGCCGTTGGGCGACTTCCACATCTGCTTCAGGTTGAATTCTTCAACGCGCGCTTCATCGGGGGTGATGGTGGCGCACTTCACGGCCACGCCATACTGCTTGGTGGCGTTGGCGGCGTCGATCGTGATCTGATCGTCCGTCTCGTCGCGCTTTTCGACCGAGAGGTCGTAGTACTTCAGGTCAACATCGAGGTAGGGCAGGATCAGCTTTTCGCGGATCCATTCCCAGATGATGCGGGTCATTTCATCGCCGTCAATCTCGACGATGGGGTTCGCTACCTTGATCTTGGCCATTTCCGCCCTTTCAGGAAGTAAGAATCGCCAAGCCCATTAGCAGGGAAACGACGCATCGCAAGACGATGGATCGTCGGACGTTTCGCAGGAGGCACCGCGGATCAGGGCGTGAGCCGCGATATTGCCGTGCGGCCGTGGGATCTCGGCCCGGTTTCCCGGATAGCCGTTCCCATTCCGGATTAGCCACCTACTGGGCATCGTTGGTGTTTCACAGGCATCGCGGACGCAAAAAAGGCCCCGGAGACGGGGCCTTTCTAGCGAATGGTGGGCGTAGGAAGGATTGAACTTCCGACCCCTGCGATGTCAACACAGTGCTCTACCACTGAGCTATACGCCCGAACCCATTCGAACGGCCCGCCGTTTCCGCCGGGCAGGAGAGCGCCTCTAGCGGCGCCCCTTTGGCAAATCAAGTGATTCTGGCCGGTAAAAATTGCGACGACGTGTTTAGCCGCGCTGGCTGCTGGGCAGGCCGAACACGCGATCCACTTCCATGACCAGATCCTTGAGGTGGAAAGGCTTGGACAGCACCTTTGCCTGGGGCGCTTCCTGGCTGGCCTTGAGCGTGACGGCGGCAAAGCCGGTGATGAACATGACCTTGGTTTCCGGGCTGATTTCGGCGCAGCGCTGGGCCAGTTCGATGCCATCCATTTCCGGCATCACGATATCGGAGAGCAGGAGATCGAAGCGTTCACGTTCCAGAAGCGGCACGGCAGCCGTGCCGCGATCGACCGCGACCACCGAAAAGCCCGCATTTTCCAGCGCCCGAGCCAGGTAGGTGCGCATGGCGTCTTCATCTTCGGCAAGCAGGATGCGGATCATTTTTGGTGGGCCCGTGATGTATCTGTTCGGCAGGCGAATCCCCATAAGCGCCAATGCGTTAAAAATCTCGGTGCCTGCGAAGGTTGACCAGTTTTGACACAGCGCCGGTTCCGGGCCAGCCTAGTGGGATGGAGCAAGATCAAGCGGTGGGGGATTCCCCGTGGCGACATGGCGGCCCGTGGGAGCATGGCGGGGAAGTGCCCGGCCTGCCGAGGGCGCCTGCTTTCCTGATGGCGGCGCCCGAACCATCAGCCATTCCGGTGCTGATCGCGGTGCCGCATGCCGGGCGGCTTTATCCGCCGGCGCTGGTGGAGCGTATGCGCAACCCGGCCTTCGCTGCGCTGCGGCTGGAGGATCGCTATGTCGATCGGCTGGCGCGCGGGATTGCGGCAGCCACCGGGGCCGCCCTGCTGGTGGCGCAGGCTCCGCGCGCGATGATCGACCTCAACCGCGCCACCGACGATGTGGACTGGGACATGTTCGTGCGGGGCGCAGGGCAGGGCGCGGCAGACGGCTTGCCGGCTACTGTAGGCCGCCGCGCACTGAGCGGGCTTGGCCTGATCCCGCGCAGGCTGCCCGGCATTGGCGAATTGTGGAAACGGAGTCACGATCCGGCCGAACTGGAGGCCCGCATTGTCGGGGTTCACGAACCCTATCACCAGGCGCTGGGCACGATGCTGGACGGCCTGCGCCAGCGCTGGGGTTCGGCGCTGCTGGTCGATCTGCATTCCATGCCGCCGCTGGCCTTGCGCGGCGCGCCATCGCCGGAATTCGTGGTGGGGGACCGGTTCGGTTCGACCTGTTCGGGGGCGGTGGTTGCTTCCGCTTTTGCCTGGTTCGCCGAACACGGGCGCATCGCCGCCCATAACCGCCCCTATGCCGGCGGCTATGTGCTGGAGCGCCATGCCTATCCGCGCCGCCACGTTCACGCATTCCAGCTGGAAATCGATCGTTCGCGCTATCTCGATTCGCGGCTGGCCGAACCGGGGCCGGGCTTTGCCGGCATGGTTGATCTGCTGGCGGGGCTGGTGCGCCGGCTGGCTGCCGAAGTGGCGAGGCTGGGCGATGCAAGGAAGGACGGGGGCTGGGCCGAAGCGGCAGAGTAGCCCTTTTCTCAAGGAAATTCAGGGTTTTCCGGCGGACTTCCGAAAGGCTTGTGGTGAGCCTGCGTCGGGCGGGATGAGGCACATAAAAAACCACCTCGCGCGATGCACGAGGTGGCCAAGGTTCAGGGAGGAGGTACACATAAGTGCACCAGCTTGACCGGGCCATGAGGGAAGCGCCGATCAAGTAACCTGAACTTAAGTCAGGTGGCCCCCGGTTTCAAGGCCTGATGTGCCCTGAAGGCAACAGGCAAACAAAAAATTCGGGAGCCACTTTGATCTGTGGATAAATCAGGCGTTTGCAGCGCCTGCTGCCGGACCCTTGCCCTGCTGAGCTTGGCGACCGAAGATCTCGCGGATCAGATCGAGCGAGAACAGGTGGGCATAGATCAGCGGGAGCAGCCCGCTCTGGTTCCAGCCGCGCAGGACATCGCCGCGCACTTCGCGCAGCTTTTCCTGATCGATCATCTGGAAGCCGCGATAGATGAACGGCTGTTCCACGCCATCCTGCTGGATTGCCACTTCGCCATCCATCAGCAGCTTGTGCTTGGTCAACTCGTCAACGAAGGCCTGGGTCTTCATCCCGGCCTGTTCGAACTGCTCGCAGAAACCGAGCAGGCTCTTGGTGGTTTCGCTCGGTTGCTCACCGTCGAACAGGGCGCTGCCTTCCTCGAATTCGCCGATCAGGTCGCTGCTCGGATCGAAGCAGAGCGACAGTTCGTCGCTATCCGGGGTCAGCCGGGCGAGGAGGAACGGATAGCGGCGCACATAGGCCGGGATGTAAATGTTCTCGGTCACGGCGCCTTCCGCGTCGACGAACACGTTCACGCCTTCGTTCAGGCCCATCAGTGCCAGCGGCACCGGGTTTTCGCCGGAGGAGAAGATGATCGGGAAGTTGCGCGCGGCGGCGGGGAATTCTTCCACCGTGAGCGGTACGGCGTGGAAGCCGGCCAGCCAGGGGGCCTTGTCGGTCGTCTTGCTCTTCCAGGTCGCGTGATCGCGGCTGTTGAGGGGCATCAGGTCCTGATAGAACACGGGCAGGCTGGCTTGCGGCGCACTGGCCATTATACGTCTCTCCGTCTGGCCCGGATGACCCGGGTTATTGCGAGCGTGAGGCTTTAAGCGCTGGCGCTTTCAGGCGCAAGCGCGACGAGCTTGCCGGGATTCAGCAGCCCTTGCGGGTCCAGCGCGGCCTTGATTCGCCGCATCAGGCCAAGCCGCACCGGATCGTCCAGCCGGGCCAGTTCGCCCACCTTGAGCTGCCCTATGCCGTGCTCGGCGGAAATCGATCCGCCCCATTCGACCACCATGTCGTGGACTTCGGCGCTGATCTTCTTGCCTTCGCCGGCTTCCCAGGTGGCGCGTTCGACCCCGGCCGGGGCGATCACGTGGAAGTGGACGTTGCCATCGCCAAGGTGTCCGAAGGCGACCGCTTCGACGCCGGGATGCGCGGCCTCGATCCGGGCCACGGCGGCATCGACGAAATCGGGCATCCGTTCGACCGGCACCGAGATATCGTGCTGCATGGCCGGGCCCTTGGCCCGCTCGGCCGGGGCCACGGCATCGCGCAGCGCCCAGAAGGTTTCGGCCTGGGCTTCGTTGCTGGAAAACACGGCGTCTTCGAGCAGGCCGGCCTCGAACGCGGAGGCGATCATCGCTTCGGCCCGTTCGCGCAGGGTATCGGCATTGGCGGCATCGGCCACCACTTCGATCAGCACGTGCCAGGCATGGGTGCCTTCCAGCGGCGCGCGCGAGCCGGGCAGGTAAGCAAGCACGGCATCAAGGCTGGCCTGCGGCATGACTTCGAACCCTTCCAGCGCGGCGCCCATCGCATCCTCGCAGTGGAGCAGCAGGGCGCGGGCCACCTGCAGGCTGGGAGCGCCGGCCCAGATGGCGATGCGATCGGCCAGCGCCGGCACCAGCCGCAGCGTGGCGGCGGTGACGATGCCGAGCGTGCCTTCGGAACC
Source organism: uncultured Novosphingobium sp. (assembly GCA_964627175.1). Lineage (GTDB taxonomy): Bacteria > Pseudomonadota > Alphaproteobacteria > Sphingomonadales > Sphingomonadaceae > Novosphingobium. The sequence goes on from CAZVHM010000043.1 coordinate 4,683, forward strand.
GATCAGCAATTGCTTGAGATCGAAGCCGCGATTGTCCTTCTTGAGCGGGGTGAGGGCGCTGTAGACGCTGCCATCGGCCAGCACCGCCTCGATCCCGGCCACCAGCGCGCCCATCGAGCCGTGACGGAGCACCTGAGTGCCGCCGGCATTGGTGGAGATCAGGCCGCCGACCGTGGCCGAACCCTTGCCGCCGAGGGTGAGCGGAAAGCGCAGCCCTTCATGCGCGGCAGCTGCGTGGAGGTTTTCAAGGATAACGCCCGCTTCGCAGGTGATCTGGCGCGCCGCCGGATCGAAAGCGCGCACCGCATCCATCCGGCGCAGCGAGACCAGCAGAGCGCCCCCGCCGGCATCGGGCGTGGCCCCACCGCTCATCCCGCTGTTGCCGCCCTGGGGCACGATCGGCACGCCGTGCCGTGCGCAGAGGCGCACCAGTTCGGCCAACTGCGCGGTCGATTCCGGGGATGCGAGGCCAAGGGCGCGGCCAGTGTAGCGCTGGCGCCAGTCGGTCAGCCAAGGTTCCATCAGCTCGGTGTCGGTGGTCAAGCCGCGCGGTCCGAGCAGCGCGGCGGCATCCTGAAGAAAGCTGTTCATGACGGCGCGCTATGGCACATCCTGCGGCCTGTCGCCAACACGCCGACTTGGCAGCGCCGGGCATTTCAAGTTAAGCGAGTGTTCAAGCCGGGAGGCTAAGGTCGTCGGCATGCGGTTCCGGCGCCTGCCGGGACTGGATGCGATTCTCGCCTGCTGGAGATGTTGGCGCCGACATGAATCCGCTTTCTGGCCTGATCGCGCCGGTGCTGGCGCTCCTGTCGGCCGCGGTGACGCCCGACCCTGCGCCAGCCGGCGCGGCGGTGGAGCAAGCCCGGCTTGCCCCTCGGCTGTATTCGGTTCCGGGCGCCGCCACCGCCCCGCCGGGCAGCTTTTCCGAGGCCGCGCGGGCCTTGCGCGAAACGCCGCGGGCCAACCAGGTTCGCATCGAGCAGCGCCTGATCATTCGCGTTGCTCCTGGTGGCCCGCCGCGTGATCGACGCGACGTTCGGGGCAGCCTGTTTGCGGACACGCCAGCCCGCGCGCCGGCTGTGCCGCGATTTTCCGAGCGGCGGATGGGGCAATGTGTTGCCGTGGCCGGGATCGCGGGTGTCAGGCCGGATGGTCCTTCGCGGTTGGTGCTATTCATGCGCGACCAGAAGATCGTTAGCGCTGCCGTTGAAAAATCATGCAATGCCAATGATTTCTATTCCGGTTTTCTGGTCGAGCGTAGCGCGGATGGCATGCTCTGTGCCGGGCGCGATCGGGTCCTTTCCCGTTCTGGCAGCAACTGTTCGCTGGGCAAGCTAAGCCAGTTGGTGGCGGTGGAGGAGGACGGCGAATAGCGGGAAGCCGCGCCGTTGCCTGACGCGTGCGACCTTTTCTTGACTTTGGCCCCGCTTTGCGCCTAGGGGCCAGCAGTTACGCTGCGACTTGATCTCGTGCGCGACTGACCGGCTTGCTTGCCCTACCGGCAGCTTCCCGGCCCCTTGCAGTCCCTCCGGAAAATTGAACCACGCCCATGAGCTTTGCCGATCTCGGCCTGTCTGACGAATTGCTGCAATCGGTCATCGCGGCCGGCTATACCGAGCCGACCCCGATTCAGGCCCAGGCGATCCCCTCTGTCTTGATGATGCGCGACTTGATCGGCATCGCTCAGACCGGCACCGGGAAGACCGCCGGCTTCGTGCTGCCGATGATCGACATTCTGGCTCATGGCCGCCGCCGCGCGCTGATGCCGCGTTCGTTGATCCTGGAGCCGACCCGCGAACTCGCCGCCCAGGTGGCCGAGAACTTCGAGAAGTACGGCAAGAATCACGATCTCAAGATGGCGCTGCTGATCGGCGGCGTGCAGATGGGCGATCAGGTGAAGGCGCTGCAGGAAGGCGTGGACGTGCTGATCGCCACCCCGGGCCGCCTGATGGACCTGTTCGAGCGGGGCAAGATCCTTTTGACGGGCTGTAACCTCCTCGTGATCGACGAGGCGGACCGCATGCTCGACATGGGCTTCATTCCCGATATCGAAACGATCTGTTCGCGCCTGCCGGCCCAGCGCCAGACCCTGCTGTTTTCGGCCACGATGCCCCCGCCGATCAAGAAGCTGGCGGACAAGTTCCTGAGCAACCCCAAGCACATCGAGGTTGCGCGTCCGGCATCGACGAACATCAACATCGTCCAGCACAAGGTCAAGGTTACCTCGCGCGGGAAGCGCGAGGCGCTGCGCCACTTGCTGCGGACCGACAATGTTACCACCGCGATCGTCTTTGCCAATCGCAAGACCACCGTGCGCGATCTTGCCAAGAGCTTGAAGCAGAACGGCTTTTCTGCCGGCGAGATTCATGGCGACATGGACCAGTCCTCGCGCAACGCCGAATTGCAGCGTTTCAAGGACGGGGAAATCAACATCCTGGTTGCTTCTGACGTTGCGGCCCGCGGGCTTGATGTGAAGGGCGTCAGCCACGTCTTCAACTTCGATACGCCGTGGCACCCGGACGACTACGTGCATCGCATCGGCCGAACCGGCCGGGGCGGGGCCACTGGCCGGGCCTTCACGCTCTATACCGACGAAGATGCCGAGGCGATCGCCAACGTCGAGAAGTTGACCGGTGGGGCGATTCCGGTGTTTGCGCTGGATAGCGCTTCTGCCGCCGATCAGGAACCGGCCGGCGAACGCCGTGGCCGCAAGCCCCGCGCTGAAGCGGCTCCGCGCAAGGAGCGGGCCGAGCGCGGCGAGGATGCTCCGCGCGAGGAACGAGCCGAAAAGCCGCGGCGCGCGCGCACGGAGCGCAAGGGCGAACAGGGCGAAGAACGGCGCAACGAACCTGAACGGGCCGAACGGTCCGAGCGGGCTGAACGAGCCGAGCGGGAACCTTCCCGCCGCGAGCCGCGCCGCGACGATCGGCGCGCCGAGCCGCCGTCTCCGCCGGGCGAATGGAACGGACCTATTCCTGAATTCCTCGCAGTTTCGGCACTGCCGGCCTGAACCGCGGCCGGGGCGGTTGCCCCGGTTGGTTCACGCCGTATAGTCGGGACGAGCGTGATATGGGCGGCAAGGCCTGCCACGCTGTCAAGTTACGGGAGGGAAAGGCCGTTGCCGCGTCCGCAGTCCAGTCTGTCTGGCAAGAGTGAGTGCCAGGCATGAGCGCCCTGCCGCTTGCTTTCCTGCTTTTTGCCGTCGGTCCGGTCGAAGGCATGGCTCCTCCAGCCGGCGCTTTGCCGGGTGCCGAGACTTCCGTGCCGACCGACCTGGCTGCGCCGGCCCAGACCGTGGCGGCACCCGCCGCGTCGGTTCCTCCCGCAGATGGCGGCGAAATTCCCGTTCCCGTTCCTGCTCCGCCCGCTGCGCCGGAAGCGCTGCCCGGCGCGGTTTCTCCTGCCCCTTCCGCCGAGGTGCCCGTAACGCAAGCTGCGGTGGAAGCGCCGGTAGCCAGCGCGCCGGAAGACGAGAATGCCGACAGCGAGATCGTGGTTTCGGGCCGGGTGCCTTCGCCGGCGGACCCGCTCGCCAGCGTGAACATCAAGGCCTACGAAGCGATCCAGGCGGTCGATAGCGCCGTGGTTGGGCCGGTGGCCAAGGTTTATGAAAAGGGCGTGCCGGGGCCGCTGCGATCGGGCTTGCGCAATTTCCTGCGCAACCTGGAAGAGCCGGTCAGTTTCGTGAACTATCTGTTGCAGTTGAAGCCGGGGCGGGCGGTCAAGTCGCTCGGCCGGTTTGCGGTCAATTCCACGGTGGGAGTTGCCGGGCTTTTCGACATGGCCAAGAGAAAGCCGTTCAACCTGCCTTATCGCCCCAATGGCTTTGCCAATACGCTGGCCTGCTATGGCGTGGGCAACGGGCCTTATTTCTTCGTGCCGCTGGCCGGGCCGATCACCTTGCGCGACCTGTTCGGCCTGTTGCTCGACAAGGCGGCCGTGCCGATGGCGGTGGGTGAACCGCTCAACCGGCCTTACTATGCCGTTCCGGCAACCGTGGTGGACGCATTGAGCGACCGGGTGGAAATGGACGCCCAGTTGCAGCAACTGCGCGAGGAATCCGGCGATCCCTATGTCGCCACGCGCGAGCTTTACCTGAAGCAGCGCCGGGCCGAGATCGGGGCGATCTGTCCGAAGAAGGGCGATGCCACGCCCGACCCGGATCTGCCGCCGCGCGCCGGCAAAGGCGTGAACTGAAGCGGGATTGGCGGCGCAGGCCCGCGCCGGTTCAGGGCGCGGGTTTGACGAAGCTGTCGATCACCCGCTTGCGGCCAGCGTTTTCGAAATCGATCTCCAGCTTGTTGCCTTCCTGCGCCGCGATCGTGCCGGTGCCGAACTTTTCGTGAAACACCCGGTCGCCCACGCGGAGATCGAGCCGGGGCTTGGCGGCGAAGCTGGCCGCGCTGCGCGAAGGTTCGGCAATCCGGCGCGGGGTGGCATCGAACGGGGTTGCGGCGGCGCGCTGCCAGCCGGGGCCGCGGTTCATCGCCCGCGAGGGCTGGGCAGCGGCAACATTGGCGAAGGGATCATCCCGTTCGGACCATTGCGCCCGCCACAGCGAGGCGCCGCCGGACAGGGTGGTTTCGGTGTTCAGGTGCTCGGGCGGAATTTCGGCGATGAAGCGGCTGGGGATGGCGCTGTTCCATTGGCCATAGATTCGCCGGTTGGCCGCGTGGAGGATGGTGCAGCGGCGGCGGGCGCGGGTGATCGCCACATAGGCGAGGCGGCGTTCTTCCTCCAGGCTGGCGAGACCGCCTTCGTCGAGCGCGCGCTGGCTGGGGAACACGCCTTCTTCCCAGCCGGGCAGGAACACGTTGTCGAACTCCAGCCCCTTGGCGGCGTGGATGGTCATGATCGTGACCTTTTCCACATCGTTGGCGGCCTCATTGTCCATCACCAGGCTGACATGTTCAAGGAAGTCGCCCAGCGTTTCGTAGTCCTCCATCGCGCGGGCGAGTTCCGACAGGTTTTCCAGCCGCCCGGCAGCCTCGGCGCTGCGTTCGGCCTGGAGCATGGCGGTATAGCCGCTTTCATCGAGGATCGTGCGGGCCAGTTCGGCCGGGCTGAGGCGGCCGGCCTCATCGCGCCAGCGGGCGAAATCGCGGACCAGGGCGAGCAGGGTGTTGCGGCCGCGGGCAGGCAGTTCGTCGGTGTCGCAGATCTCCAGCGCGGCGCGCAGCATGGGCACGCCGTGGCCGCGGGCGTGGCGGTGGAGCCGTTCCAGCGCCTTGTCGCCCAGCCCACGCTTGGGGGTGTTGTAGATCCGCTCGAACGCCAGATCGTCTGATGGCTGGGCGATCAGGCGCAGATAGGCCAGCGCATCGCGGATTTCCGCGCGCTCGTAAAAGCGGAAGCCGCCGACGATCTTGTAGGCCAAACCGATCTGGATGAAGCGGTCTTCCAGCTCGCGGGTCTGAAACTGGGCGCGGACGAGGATGGCCACCCGGCTGAGCGGGGCGCCTTCGCGCTCCAGCCGCTCGATCTCCTCACCGATGCGGCGGGCTTCCTCCGGCCCGTCCCACACCCCGATCACGCGGACTTTTTCGCCGCCGTGGGCCTCGGTCCACAAGGTCTTGCCAAGCCGTTCGACGTTTTCGCCGATCAGGCCCGATGCGGCGGCGAGGATTTCCGGGGTGGAGCGATAGTTCTGTTCCAGCCGGATGACCTTGGCACCCGGAAAATCCTTTTCGAAGCGCAGGATATTGGCCACTTCCGCGCCGCGCCACGAATAGATCGACTGGTCATCGTCGCCCACCACGCAGATATTGCGCCGTTCCTGGGCGAGCAGGCGCAGCCAGAGATACTGGACCTGGTTGGTATCCTGGTATTCGTCGACCATGATATATTTGAAGCGCTGGCGATAGCTTTCCAGCACTTCGCGGTTGGCCCGCAGCAGATTGAGCATGTGCAGCAGAAGATCGCCGAAATCGCAGGCGTTCAGTGCCTTCAGCCGATCCTGATAGAGCTGGTAGAACTTCTGGCCCCGGCCGTTGGCGTAGGCTTCATTTTCCACCGCATCGAGATCGGCCGGGTTGAGGCCGCGGTTCTTCCAGCGATCGATGCAGCCGGCGAGCTGACGGGCCGGCCAGCGCTTTTCGTCCAGCCCTTCGGCCACGATCAACTGCTTAAGCAGGCGCAGCTGATCGTCGGTATCGATGATCGTGTAGTTGGGCTGGAGTCCGACCAGTTCGGCGTGGCGGCGCAGCATCTTGGCGGCGATGGCGTGGAATGTGCCGAGCCAGGGCATCCCTTCGACCGCAGGGCCGATCAGTTGCCCCACCCGTTCGCGCATTTCGCGCGCGGCCCTGTTGGTGAATGTGACGCAAAGAATCTCGCTGGGCCAGGCGCGGCGAGATTCCACCAGCCAGGCCAGCCGCGCGGTGAGCGCCGCGGTTTTCCCGGTGCCGGCACCGGCCAGCATCAACACCGGCCCTTCGGTGGCCAGCACGGCTTCGCGCTGGGGCGGGTTCAGGCGATCGAGCCAGGCGGGCGCGGCGCCTGGGACAGGGGAGGCAGGGTGCGGGGACATGCGCGAACAACTAGGGAACAAGGCTGCATTCGGCAAGCCTGCAAACTGGTTGCACCGCCGGCCGGTCGCGGTTGGGGGAACCGGGCCAGTGCCCCGTGCGTAACGGGATCAGCCGCCCGCCATCAAGCGCAGCAGGAGAGAACGGATGCACAGGTTCCTTGCGGTGAGCGTTCTTGCGCTGGCGTTTGCCGCCGGACCCATCGCCAATGCGCAGCCCGGCGCTGCGCCAGCAATTCCGGCCACTCCGGCCATCCCCGCCATTCCGAATGGACCGGGTGAGCCGGCCACCCCGGCAGTTCCGGCAGTTCCGGCGGATTCTCCGGCGGCCAACACTCTGCCGCCCGGCACGCCCACCATCATCAGCAACGAGCTGCCGCCGCCGCCCGCTTCGGCGCTGAACAAAAGCTATCCGCTATGTACCCGCGCGCTGCAGGACAATTGTCAGAATCGTGGTGAGAGCGAGGCTCCCGGGCGCAGCAAGGCAGGGAACGCGCGCCGCCGGCCATAATGCCAACCGGCACGGGCGATCCCGGCAATCCATCGGTGCGGCTGCTCAACGGGCGTGTTGACATGAGCGCATGGCTGGGCGACGCCGCCGGCCATGACCGCATCTGCCCTCCATCCGCTTCGCCAGCACCGCCGCGTGCTTACCGCTTCGCTTGTGGGCACGGCTGTAGAGTTCTACGATTTCTATATCTATGCCACGGCGGCGGCGCTGGTGATCGGGCCGCTGTTCTTTCCCGCCCAATCGCAAACCGCGCAGACCTTGCTGGCCTTCATGACCTTTGGCCTGGCGTTCTTCGCGCGGCCGGTGGGCGCGATTGCGTTTGGCCATTTCGGGGATCGGATCGGGCGCAAATCGACGCTGGTGGCATCGCTGATGCTGATGGGCGGATCGACCCTGCTGATCGCCTTCCTGCCGACGTATGCGATGGCCGGGCCGATTGCGCCGGCCCTGCTGTGCCTGCTGCGCTTTGGTCAGGGCTTTGGCCTCGGCGGGGAATGGGGCGGGGCTTCGCTGCTGGCAGTGGAAAATGCCCCCAAGGGTTGGGAAGCGCGCTTTGGCGCCGCGCCGCAACTGGGGGCGCCGCTGGGCTTCCTGTTTGCCAACGGCCTGTTCCTGTTGCTGGGACTGGGCCTTTCGGATGAGGATTTTGCCAGCTGGGGCTGGCGCATTCCGTTCCTTGCCAGCGCGCTGCTGGTGGGGATCGGCCTGTGGGTGCGGCTGAAGATTGGCGAGACGCCGGCGTTCAAGGCCGCGCTGGATGCCGCGCCGCCGCCCAAGGTGCCGGTCGGCCGGCTGCTGGCCGATCATCCCGGCGCGGTGCTGGCGGGGATTGCCGGCGTGGTGGCCTGCTTTGCGATCTTCTATCTCGCCACGACTTTCGCGCTTTCGTTCGGCACCAAGACGCTGGGCTATCCGCGCGAGAGCTTCCTGGGCGTGCAGCTGGCGGCCAATACCTTCCTGGCGCTGGGCATTGCCGTGGCCGGCTGGTGGGCCGACAAGACTTCGGCCCGGCGGGTGCTGGGCTGGGGCGCGGCGCTGACGGCGGTGGTGGGGCTGGTGTTCGGCAGCGGGCTGGGTTCCGGTTCCCTGCCGGTGGTGTTCATCACGCTTTCGGCCGCGCTGTTCGTGATGGGGCTGGCCTATGGTCCGCTCGGCGCTTGGCTGCCGACGCTTTATGCCGTGCCGGTGCGCTATACCGGGATCAGCCTGGCCTTTAACCTGGGCGGGATCGTGGGCGGGGCCATGGCGCCATTTGCGGCCCAGCTGCTGGCCGATCGCGGCGGCACGCCCTATGTGGGCCTGTTCCTGACCCTGGCTGGCGCGCTGACCCTGATGGGTGTGCTGGGTGGCCGTGCCGCGCGCGAACCGGCCCCTTATGCCGCAGCGCTGATCGAGCCCTGAGGGTGAGGATCAGGCCTGCTTGAGCCTTAACAGCGTGAGCTTGGCCTTGCCGACCTTGCGTTCGCTTTCGGCTTCGTAGCCGCGCACCTTGGGGTCTTCCTCGTGAGCGGTTTCGAGGCTGACCCAGGTGGCGGGCGTGATCCAGCCGAGGCGGGCGAGCTTGTCCAGCGCTACGGCGCCGGCACCGGACCGGTAGGGCGGATCGAGCAGGACGAGATCGAGCGGGGCCTTGGCCGGGCCGAGGGCGAGGACCGAGGCGGCGCGAACGTCGCACTGGCCTTGGGCGCGCAGGTTGGCGATGTTGCCGCGCAAGGCACGGATAGCGGGCGGATCCTGCTCGACAAAGATGCACGAGGCCGCGCCGCGCGACAGGGCTTCCAGCCCCAGTGCGCCTGAACCGGCGAACAGATCGGCCACGGCCAGCCCTTCGAAACTGCCCAGCCGGCTGGCCAGCATCGAGAACAGCGTCTCGCGCGTCCGGTCGGCGGTGGGACGGGTGGTATCGCCTTCGGGGGCGATCAGTTTGCGCCCGCGCCATTGCCCTGCGATGATTCTCATTTGCGTGGTCCTGGACGGGTGTTGCGGCCGGGCGAACGGCGACCACCGGCGGCGGGGCCACCTGGCGTGCGCGGACGTTCGTTGCGGCCGAGTAGCTGGCCATCATCGCCGCCGCGGTGGCGGCCCTTGGGCGCCTCGCCGGGGCGAGCATCTGTCCGCCGATCAGTCTCGCGGCGGCCTTCCTTGCGGGGGGCGATGCGGGAACCGGGCTTGGCGGGGCCGGGATTGCGCAGTTCGCCCGATGCTTCCACGACCTTGCCGGCCAGCGGCGTGCGTTCGCCGTACGGGCGTTCGCTGCGGCGGTGATCGCGGTTGCCTTCGCGGCGCTCGCCGGGCTTGGCCGGGCCGGGGTTGCGCAGCTCTTGCTTGCCAGTCCGCCCGCGGGCAGGGGAACGGGCCGGTGCCGCGGGGGCCGGTGCTGCGGGGCTGGCCAGCGGGGTGCGGCGGCGCGGGGCAACTTCGGTCGGCGCGGAAACCTTGAGCTGGCGCAGCAGATCATCGACCTTGTGGCCGGGCACTTCCTCGGCCGAGCCGCGCTGAAGTTCCCCCAGGTCGAACGGGCCATAGGACACGCGCAGCAGGCGGCTGACCTGCAGGCCGAGGTGTTCGAGCACGCGGCGAACTTCGCGATTCTTGCCTTCGGTCAGGGTCATTTCGACCCACTGGTTGCGGCCTGTGCGCCGTTCCATGTTGGCATTGATCGGGCCGTAGCGGATCCCGTCAATCTCGATTCCGCCCATCAATTCTTCCAGGCGATCCTGCGAAATGTCACCGAAGGTGCGGGCGCGATAAGTGCGCGGAATTCCGGACGACGGCAGTTCGAGCGCGCGTTTGAGCGCCCCATCATTGGTGAGGAGCAGCAGCCCTTCGGTGTTGAGATCGAGCCGGCCGACCGGCATCAGGCGCGGCGCATCGCGCGGGATCGCGTTGCGCAGGGCGGCATAGATCGTGGGACGACCGGCGGGATCGCGTTCGGCCGTGATCAAGCCCGATGGCTTGTGGAAGATGAACAGGCGCGCCGCTTCGGGCGAGCGGACCGGCTGATCGTCGACCGTGATCCCGCGCAGCGTTTCGAGCACGGTGGCCGGGGTGGTGATCGGTTCGCCGTCCAGCTTCACGCGGCCATCGGCGATCATCCGCTCGATCTCGCGGCGGCTTGCAATGCCGGCGCGGGCGAGCAGCTTGGCGATGCGTTCGCCGCTGCGCGGGCTTTCTGGGGAGTCGGTCATGGATGCGCCTTAGCGATGCCTGTGGCTTTCGTCACCCTCGGGACTGGCATGGCCCGGAATTCCCCCCTAGCAAGAGACCGGCAGCGATGAGGGAGGCCGCACACGTGACAGAGCAGCGCAAGGGAATGGGCTTGCTGCTGGCTGCCTTCTCCAACCGCAAGACGGCGATCATGCTGGTATACGGAATGGCCGCGGGCCTGCCCTATGCCCTGCTGCTCGGCACGCTTTATGCCTGGCTGGGCGAAGAGGGCGTGGATCTGGAAACGATGGGCGTATTTTCGCTGATCGGGCTGGCCTATGCCTTCAAGTTCCTGTGGTCGCCGCTGGTGGACCGGGGGCGGATTCCGGGGCTGTGGCGGCTGGGGCGGCGGCGCAGCTGGCTGGTGCCGATCCAGGCGGCGGTGGGGCTGGTGCTGATGGCGCTTTCGGCGATGGACCCGAAGGCATCGATCGGTCTGTTCTCGCTTCTCGCCGGGATCGCGGCCTTTGCCAGCGCAACGCAGGATATCGTGATCGATGCCTGGCGCGTGGAAGTGGCCGACGATGCCGCGCCGCTGGAAGTGCTCTCCTCCGTTTACCAGCTGGGCTATCGGCTGGCGGCGCTGGCTGGGGGCGCGCTGGCCCTGGTGGTGGCGGCGCGCACCGGGTGGCCGGCGGTCTATTTCAGTTTTGGCGTGTTCATGCTGCTGGTGATGTTTGCCAGTTGGTTTGCGCCCGATACCCGGTGGGATGAACCCCTGCCCGGCGAGGCCGAGCTGGCCGCCCACCCGCTGGCGCCGCGGGTGCGGCTGGCGGCGCTGGTGGTGGTGGGCCTGCTGTGGGGCTGGGCGCTGCTGACGGTGATTGCCTTCATGGTGGAATCGTTGGGCGCGGCGCCGGGCGAGCGGCCCGATGCCACCGCCTTTACCAAGCTTTACGGCCCGCTGATCGTGCTGGCGACGGTGGTGATCCCGGCCATTTTGGCTGCGGTGCTGGATGGCTGGCGGCGGCAGGGCCGCTATCTGGCGACGGCCGAGGAAGCGGCGGAAAAGCCGGGCTTTGTTGGCCATGTCTACCGCGCGCTGGTGGAACCGCTGGCCGAGCTGACCGGCCGGCTGGGTCTGGCGGCGATTCTCGTTCTGGCGATTGTCCTTAGCTACCGGCTGACCGATTCCGTGTGGGGGCCGTTTGCCCTGCCGTTCTACCTGCAGGAGCTGCATTACACGAACGACGAAGTGGCGGTGGCATCGAAGTTCTTCGGTGTAGGCATGACCATGGCCGGGATCACGCTGGCGGCCGTGCTGTTTGCCGTGATCGGCCGGATGGCAACGGTGGTGCTTGGCGCGCTGTTCGCGGCGGCATCGAACCTGCTTTATGCCGATCTGGCGACAGGCGGGGCGGGGCTGGACCGGTTCGGATCGTTTACCGGGTTTTACTGGCTGACTGGCCAGTTCGGCGCGGACGAGCGGTTTTCGCGCCTTTTGCTGGCGATCGCGGGAGAAAACCTGTCCGGCGGGCTCGCGGGGGCGGCCTTCGTGGCCTATCTTTCCTCGATCACGGCCAAGAGCCATGCCGCCGTGCAATATGCGCTGCTTTCGTCGCTGACGGTGCTGGTGGGATCGCTGGGCCGCGCGGCGCTGGGTGAGCGGATCGATGCGGGCGGCTATGCCCCTGTTTTCTACATCACGGCGGGAGTGGGGCTGGTGGCCGTGGCGCTGACGATGCTGGATTGGGCCCGGCAGGCCCGCAACGCGCGGCGGATCAATCCGGCAGTTCGCGGTTGAGCCGCAGCACTTCGCCGGCAAGGTAAAGCGAGCCGGCGATCAGCACATCGCCGCTGGGCGGCAGGACGCGCAGGGCTTCGGGCACGTTGGCGAAGCTGCGTACCGGGAGCGTGCTGTGGGCTGCGAAGTCTTCCGGGCGGTGGGCTTCGTGGCCGGGCGCGGGGACGACCGAGAGGCTGGCCAGCGTGCCGGCCAGCGGGCGCAGCAGGGCGGCCGGATCCTTGTTGGCCAGCATGCCGATGACGAGGTGGAGCGGCGGCTGGCCGGCGAAATGGCGGCCGAGGGCCAATCCCGCATCGGGATTATGCCCGCCATCGAGCCAGACCGTGCGCCCCGGCACCAGGGCGGTAAGCGGTCCGTGGCCGAGGCGCTGCAGGCGCGCGGGCCAGCGTGCGGCGCGAATGCCCCGTGCCATCGCTTCGGGTGAAACGGCCAGCCGGTTCTGGTGGCGGATCATGGCCACGGCCAGCGCGGCATTATCGGCCTGATGGGCGCCGGGCAGGCTGGGCATAGGCAGAGTGAGCTGGCCGTGGCGATCGTGATAGGCAATCGCGCTTTCGCTGGCATAGGCCCACCAATCCTGTCCGCGCATGATCAGCGGGGCGCCCTGTGCGGCGGCCGAGCGTGCCACTTCGGCGGCGGCGATAGCCGGATAGGCCTGGGTGACCAGAGGGGCGCCGGGCCGGGCGATGCCGGCCTTTTCGAATGCGATGCGCGCCAGCGGATCGGCGGGCACGCCTTCTTCGGGCCGGAGCAGGAAGGCTTCGTGATCGATGCCCAAGGTGGCGATGCCGCAGACGAGGGGAGCGGCAATGACATTGGTGGCATCGAACCGGCCGCCCAGCCCCACCTCGATCACGCAGGCATCGGCCGGATGATTGGCAAAGGCCATGAACAGCGCGGCGGTGGTGACCTCGAAGAAGCTGGGCGAAAGATCGGCCCCGGCATCGAGCACTTGTTCGAGAAGGGCGGCCAGTTCGGCATCCGATATCAGCTCGCCCGCGATGCGGATGCGTTCGTTGTAACGAACGAGGTGCGGCTTGGTAGCCGAGTGGATGCGATAGCCCTGCGCTTCCAGGATGGCGCGCAGGAAGGTGCAGGTGGAACCCTTGCCGTTGGTGCCGGCGACATGGAACACCGGCGGCAGGCGATCCTGCGGGTTGCCCAGCCGGGCCAGCAGGGCGCGGATCGTTTCCAGCCCGAAACGGCCCTGCGGCAACGACAGCGCGGCGAGGCGATCCAGCTGCCGCTGGACCGCCGGATCATCGGACGAAGCGAAGTCGCGCACCGGAAAGGCCCGGTCAGGCAGCCTTGGCGGGGGATAGGAAATCCAGCACCTGCGCCAGCCGTTCCTTCAGCTCGCGGCGGTGGACGACCATATCGACCATGCCGTGTTCGTGCAGGTATTCGGCGCGCTGGAAGCCTTCGGGCAGCTTTTCGCGGATCGTGTCCTGGATCACGCGCTGGCCGGCAAAGCCGATCAGGCAGCCCGGTTCGGCAATATGGATATCGCCCAGCATGGCATAGCTGGCGGTGACTCCGCCGGTGGTGGGATCGGTCAGCACCACGATATAGGGCAGGCCGGCCCGGTTGAGCCGGCGGATCGCCACGGTGGCCTTGGGCATCTGCATCAGGCTGAGGATGCCTTCCTGCATCCGCGCGCCGCCGGCGGCGGTGCAGATCACATAAGGCACCTTGTCCTTGATCGCGGCTTCGGCGCCGGCCACGAAGGCTGCGCCCACCGCCATGCCCATCGATCCGCCCAGGAACGCGAAATCCTGCACGCCGAGCACGACCTTGTGGCCCTGAATCGCGCCCTTGGCGTTGGTCAGCGCATCAGGGTGCGGATTGGCGGCGCGGGCCGACTTGAGGCGATCGGGATACTTGCGGGAATCGCGGAACTTGAGCGGATCTTCCTTCACCTTGGGGGTGGGCAGAACCTTGAAGCCATCGTCCAGCAGCATGGCGAAACGGGCATCCGTTTTCATGCGGCCGTGGTGGTTGCAGCGCGGGCAGACGAAGAGGTTGTCTTCGTACTCCTTCGTGAACAGCATTTCGCTGCACGAAGGGCACTTGACCCACAGGTTGTCGGGCGTGTCGCGCTTCTTGAGATTGGAAAGCGACGTGCGAACGCGGGTGATCCAGCTCATGCGGTGGCCTTACGGGATTCGCGGATAGCGCGGGAGAGGGCGGAAGTGAGCTCGCGCACGGGGCCAGCCGCAGCGGCGCCGTGTTCGGCCACCAGATCGATCAGGGCCGAGCCGACGACGACGCCATCGGCGACGCGGGCGATGGCGCCGGCCTGTTCGGGCGTGCGGACGCCGAAGCCGACGGCGACGGGCAGAGCGGTGGCGGCCTTGATCCGGTCCATCGCCTGTTCGATCGAATCAATCGCGGCCTGCTGCTTGCCGGTGATGCCGGCAACCGAGACGTAGTAGAGAAAGCCGGCCGAGCCATCGAGAACGGCGGGAAGGCGTGCATCGTCAGTCGTCGGCGTGGCGAGACGGATCGGCGCGATGCCGGCGGCGCGCAGCTGCGGCCCCAGTTCCTGATCTTCTTCGGGGGGAATGTCGACGCAGATCACGCCATCCACGCCGGCCTTGGCGCATTGGTCGGCGAACCATTCCGCGCCGCGGGTGATCATCGGGTTGGCATAGCCCATCAGCACCAGCGGCACTTCCGGATGGCGCGCCCGGAAATCGGCGGCGATGCGGAAGATGTCGGCGGTCTTGGTGCCGGCGCCGAGCGCACGCAGGTTGGCCAGCTGGATTGCCGGGCCATCGGCCATCGGATCGGTGAACGGCATGCCCAGTTCGATCACATCGGCCCCGCCTTCGACCAGCGCATCAAGGATCGCGGGGGTGGCTTCGGGGGTGGGATCGCCGCCGGTCATGAAGCAGACGAGGGCCGGGCGGCCCTTGGCGAAAGCGTTGGCGAGGCGGCTCATAGTTCGACCCCCAGGTGGGCGGCGACGGAGAAGATGTCCTTGTCGCCCCGGCCGCAGAGGTTGGCGACGATGATCGCATCCTTCGGCATGGTGGGCGCTACCTTCTTGACCGCGGCAATGGCGTGGCTCGGTTCGAGCGCGGGGATGATGCCCTCGGTCCGGCAGAGCAGCTGGAACCCGTCGAGCGCCTCGGTATCGGTCACCGAGGTATATTCCACCCGTCCGATATCCTTGAGCCAGGCGTGTTCCGGCCCGATGCCGGGATAATCGAGACCGGCCGAGATCGAGTGGCCTTCGATGATCTGGCCGTCCTCGTCCTGCAACAGATAGGTCTTGTTCCCGTGCAGGATGCCGGGGCGTCCGCCGGCCAGCGAGGCGGCGTGTTCCTTGTCCAGCCCGTGGCCGGCAGCTTCCACGCCGAGCATCCGGACCGAGGGATCATCGAGGAACGGATGGAACAGGCCGATCGCGTTCGAGCCGCCGCCGATC
>CAZVHM010000044.1:0-10733 GCA_964627175.1 uncultured Novosphingobium sp.
ACGTGCTGTTGCTCGACGTGACCCCGCTTTCGCTGGGTATCGAAACGCTGGGCGGCATCATGACCAAGATGATCGACCGCAACACCACGATCCCCACCAAGAAGAGCCAGATCTATTCGACCGCCGAGGACAACCAGCAGGCGGTGACGATCCGGGTCTTCCAGGGCGAGCGCGAGATGGCGCAGGATAACAAGCTGCTCGGCCAGTTCGACCTTGTCGGCCTTCCGCCGGCGCGGCGCGGCGTCCCGCAGATCGAGGTGACTTTCGACATCGACGCCAACGGGATCGTCAACGTCTCGGCCAAGGACAAGGGCACCGGCAAGGAGCAACAGATCCGCATCCAGGCATCGGGCGGCTTGTCCGACTCCGACATCGACCAGATGGTCAAGGATGCCGAGAAGTTCGCTGAAGAGGACAAGAAGCGTCGTGAAACGGCCGAAGCGCGCAACAACGCCGACAGCCTGGTCCACGCCACCGAACGCCAGCTGGAAGAAAACGGCGACAAGGTTGATCCTGCGCTGAAGGCCGAGATCGAAACTGCCATCGCTGAAGCCAAGGCGGCGATCGAAAGCGGCGATGCCGAAGCGATGACCGCGAAGACTCAGGCCCTGACCGAAAAGGCCATGAAGATGGGGCAGGCGATCTACGAGAAGGAGCAGGCCGCTCAGGCTTCGCCGGGCGCCGATGCACCGAAGGGCGATGACGATGTGGTCGACGCCGAGTTCTCGGAAGTCGATGAAAACAAGGGTTGATATCGCAATGAACCTGAACCGCCGCCCGCGAACGATCGTGGGCGGCGGTGCACTTTGGGAAACAGGCAATGTCAGCCGAAATTGATTTTTACGAACTGCTCGAAGTGGAGCGTGGGGCAGATGATGCCACGCTGAAGAGCGCCTACCGCAGGTTGGCGATGCGCTATCATCCGGACAAGAATCCCGGATGTGAAGAATCGGAAAGCCGCTTCAAGGCTATCAACGAAGCCTATGACTGCCTGAAGGATCCGCAAAAGCGGGCGGCCTATGACCAGTATGGTCATGCCGCTTTCCGCCAGGGCGGACCGGGCGGCGGAGGGCACGGCGGCGGCGAAGGCTTCTCCGATATCGGGGACATCTTCGAGACGATCTTCGGCAATGCCTTTGGCGGCGGCGGGCGGGCGCAGGCCCGGCGCGGAGCCGACTTGCGCTATGATATGGAAATCTCGCTTGAAGAGGCTTTCCACGGCAAGGCTGCCGAGATCGAGATCGAAGTTTCGCGCCCTTGTGAGCCGTGCGACGGTTCGGGCGCGCAGCCCGGCACCGGTACGCGGCGCTGCGGAATGTGCGGCGGTCATGGCAAGGTTCGCGCCCAGCAGGGCTTCTTCATGGTGGAGCGTACCTGCCCGACCTGCCACGGTCGGGGCGAGGTGATCGAAAACCCGTGCCGCTCGTGCCGCGGCGAAGGCCGGGTGGATCAATCGCAGAAACTGGAAGTCAACATTCCGCCGGGCGTCGATACCGGAACCCGTATCCGCCTGTCCGGCAAGGGCGAGGCGGGGCCGTTCGGTTCCCCGCCGGGCGATCTCTATATCTTCGTCCACGTTAGTCGGCATGCTATGTTCGAACGCGACGGCACCACCCTGCTTACGCAGGTGCCGATCAGCTTCACCACGGCGGCGCTTGGCGGGGAGATCGAGATTCCGGGGCTGGATGGCGCTCGGCACTCGATCACCATTCCCGCCGGGATCCAGTCGGGTAAGCAATTGCGCCAGCGCGGCGCGGGCATGCCGGTGCTGCAAGGGCGCGGCAAGGGCGATCTGGTGATCGAAATAATGGTGGAAACGCCAACCCGGCTGACCGCCCGCCAGAAGGAAATCCTGCGCGAATTGCAGGCCACCGAAACCGGCGAGGAATGCCCGCAGTCGCGCGGCTTCTTCGACCGTATCAAGAACGCCTGGGAAGGGCTGACCGACTAATGAGCGGGGCGGCGCAGCAACGTGCCGCCCCGTCCTTGCGTAGTGCGGGCGGTTTACCCCATTGCCCGCACGATTTCCTCCCGTAGCCCCGGAATCAAACCAGGATCGGTCTGCAACCGTTCTTCCTCTTCCGAGAGAATGGCGAGAAATGCTTCCCGCTTGAACAATTGGACCTGCCGCGGATCGACCAGATTACCGGGCGGCAGGCTCGATACGACAAGGTCGATCATTCGCTCTGCCCCGTGCAGGCGCCCCCATAAGTAATCGTTCTCACGATAGGCCTTACTGAAGAACGCGCCGAAGTTGTAAAATTCCACGCCGCGCAAGGTAGCGCGAGTACCGCCACTGCGGATCGAGGTGCAATCATCCGGCGAAATGCGATCAACCTTCACTGGGTCGAACTCGGTCAGGCCCTCGCCGCGCAGCAGCGGCAGCGTTACGGCATCATACCAGGGAAAGCCGAGATAGGTGAGCAGCACCTTGCGCCGCAGAGGCTGCGGCATTTCCGCCAGGGCGCCGGCAAGGATGGCGTCGGCCACCATATCCGTGGCCGGCAATTGCCGGCGTTGGGCAATATGATCCAGCATGGCCTGCGGATCCTCGAACGCGCGCGCGGCAACAAGGGGGAAATCCTCGCCCAGACCGTGCATCGGTTCATGCTCGAAATATAAGCCCAACGCGCGATAGACAGCCTCGCGGGCGGCATAGCGGGCCTCCTCGCTAACCATCGGGTCATTGGCCCAGTCCTGCGTCAACCCGCGCGCCAGCAGGCGCAGGCGGCGGATACGGAACGGCAGATCATGCGCCCTGAAGAACGCGATCAGGCCATCGTCGCCACCTTCGGCCCGCACGTGATGTGCCAGCAGCGCGCTCAATGATTCCTGTGAAGCGGCCGATATGCCCGGCGCGGCCTGAATGGCCATGCCGGCCAGTCCTTCGATCAGGCAGGCAAACTTGACCTCTTCATAGCCGCGCCATGCGATTCCCGATTGCTTGCGCACGATCTGGTGGGCTCTGTCGCGCCACGCTGCCAGCCGGCGCGGCGTTGGCCGGTTCAGAAACAGGGTGCGGCCAAGCTTCTGCTCTATCGCCTGTTCCACGTCGGGGGCCAGCGCCGCGACGATAGAGCGCAGCCGCGCCATTTCGCGGGATTCGCGGGCCAGAACATCCAGGTTGTCGCGGATCGGCTGTTCGCGCGGGATAGATGACAACGATCCGAAGATGACCGAAAACCAGCCCGGCGGGCGAGGGTCGTCGCGTTTCTGCCCTCCAACCCGGTCCGGCTTGGGATCGATGTAAACGAACCGGCGGTCGATTTCGCGCTGGGCCGGGCGGTCGCGCAGCACGCCTATGGCATCGGCAAAGGGGGCGTTGACCAGAACCGAACCGTCGATCAGCGCCACGCCTTCGGCTTCACCTCGGTGGGCATGCTCTGGCATGATCCGGCGGACAAACGCCGCCCGCCCCAGCCAGTTTCGCCCCCGCTCGGCGGCCAACTGATCTATTTCCGAGAGTTGCAGGGCGGGGAATGCGCCGGGAAAACTTGCGGTGGCGCGAGCGGCGAAAACCAGTTCCAGCGGATCGGCCAAATTCACTCCCGCCGTGTGCGGCGCATGGCCACGAAAGCCGATGGACAGGCGGTGCTCGCTCTCTTCCACCAGTTGCGGCGAATGCAGCCGCAGGCTTTCGATCCGGCCCTTGAAATCGGTCGCGGTCACGAACAGATCGATCGGATGGCCAGGCGGCAGCAGCGGCGCGGTAGCTTCGGTTTGCGCCATCGCATCCAGCGCATCGGCGATCAGACGAGAAAAGCCCGTGCCGCCGAATGGCGGTTCGAACCAGCGTGAACGGATGAGGCGGGAAAGCTTGGTCCGCACTTCGGCGCGGGTTTCAGGTGCCACGCTTTGTGACACCACGTTGCCGGGCCGCGTCAGCACGTACCACACCAGTGGTGCGGCCCAGAACTTGGCGATGCGTGACCACGGCCGGGCCGAAGGATCGAGCAGCACATCGACATCTGCCCGTTCCAACCACAGTTTGGTGAGCGGTTCGAGAGACTGGCCGGAATGAATCGCCTGCGCGAGAAACACGCCATTGATGCCGCCGGCGCTGGCGCCTGCCACAACGTCGGCCAGCACCCGAAGGCGAAGGCCGTGATGTTGTTCGAGATATTCGAGCAGGCGGTAATAGACGCCCTCGCAATCCGCTGGCGATGGCTCCTTGTCCGCATGAAACGCACGACTGGAACAGCAGAGCTTCCACAGCTCTTTCGTCACCCCGTGCATATAGACCGCAAGGCTGATGCCGCCGTAACAGACGAGCGCGATCCGCAGTTCTTTCTGCCGCATGAAGGCTGTGTGGACGGAAAATCGCGGCAAGGCAATTGCGTTCCTATTCCGTTCCGATTAGATCGCGGCAATGGCCAAGCCCAAACGTCGATATGTCTGTTCCGCCTGCGGCTCGCTTGCCTCGCGCTGGCAGGGGCAATGCGCCGATTGCGGCGAATGGAATACCCTGACGGAAGACGCACCGCAGACAGTGTTTTCCGCAAGGCACGACCTGTCATCGGGCGGGCGCCCGATCCTGTTCGAAGATCTTGACGCACCCGGCGAAATGCCTCTGCGCCGATCGACCGGGCTGGCGGAATTCGATCGGGCGCTTGGCGGCGGACTGGTGCCGGGCTCGGCCATCCTGATGGGCGGCGATCCGGGGATCGGCAAATCCACCCTGCTGCTGCAGGCGTCGGCCCGCATCGCGCAAGGCGGTGGCGCCGTGGTCTACATCAGCGGCGAGGAGGCGGCCGGGCAAGTGCGCCTCAGGGCCGATCGGCTCGGTCTTGCCGGCGCCCCCATTCGGTTGGCCTCGGCCACATCGGTGCGCGATATCCTGACCACGCTGGGCACGATGGAGCCTCCCGCGCTGCTGGTAATCGATTCGATCCAGACCATGCATTCCGACCAGATTGAAGGCGCGCCAGGCACGGTCAGCCAGGTACGAGGTTGCGCGTTCGAACTGATCCGTTTCGCCAAGGAAAACGGCACCGCGCTGGTGCTGGTGGGCCATGTGACAAAAGATGGCAACATCGCCGGTCCGCGTGTGCTGGAACACATGGTCGATGTGGTCATGGCATTCGAGGGTGAACGCAGCCACCAGTATCGTATCTTGCGCAGCCTCAAGAACCGGTTCGGCCCGGTCGATGAAATCGGCGTATTCGCCATGGCCGGGCAGGGGCTGGAGGAAGTGTCAAACCCGTCGATGCTGTTTCTTTCCGGGCGGGATGAACCGGTGCCGGGTTCGGCGGTGTTTCCGGCGATGGAAGGCACGCGGCCGGTGCTGGTGGAAATCCAGGCGCTGATCGTGCGCCTGCAAAGCGGAGCCACCCCGCGCCGGGCAGTGGTTGGCTGGGATTCGGGTCGCCTGGCGATGCTGCTGGCTGTTCTTGAGGCCCGCTGCGGGCTTAACTTCTCATCCGCCGAAGTCTATCTCAACGTTTCCGGCGGCTATCGCCTGGCCGATCCCGCAGCCGATCTGGCGGTCGCGGCAGCGTTAGTTTCAGCGCTGGCTGACCGGCCACTACCCAAGGCATCGACCTGGTTCGGGGAAGTGTCTCTCGCCGGCGAAGTGCGCCCTGTGGCCCACGGCCCGATCCGCCTGCGCGAAGCGGCCAAGCTCGGGTTTGCCTCTGCCTATGCCCCGCCGGAAAGCGGACCGGAAGTTCCCGGAATGCGACAGTTGGATATCGCCATGCTCAACCGGCTCGTTGACCGTATCGTTGGCGACACCTAGGGTCGCGCGCAATGACGGGTTTTGATATTGGCGTCCTCGTATTGGTCTCCCTCGGGGCGGTCACCGGCTTTGTGCGTGGTTTCGTGCAGGAGGTGCTGGCTCTTGGCGCGTGGGCGATCTCGCTCTTTGCCATCCATTACGCCCACACCCCGGTAACGGCCATGCTCGGCTCCTATGTTGGCACGCATGCCGGCGCAGCATCAGTGCTTGCCTTCTGCCTTCTGCTTCTGGTTCCGTACATGGTGGTCAAGCTGCTGGCTCGGCAACTCGGATCGGCCAGCCGCGCCTCGTTTCTGGGTCCGGTGGACCGGGTCATCGGCTTTGGCTTCGGAGCGGTGAAGGGCATGCTGATGGCAGTCCTCGGGTTTTCCATCCTGGTGCTGGGATACGACACCGTGTGGGGGATCAACGGCCGGCCTGACTGGATCACCCAGTCGCGCACCTATCCGTTCGTCAATGCCAGCAGCGACGCGCTGGTGACAATGATCGGCGATCGCCGCGAGGCAGCCGCCGACGCAGAAGCCAAGCGTCTTTCGGAAAGAAGGGCGAAGGACTAGCCCGTGGCTTCCGCCGCAAAGCTCTATTCCCCCGAGGTTCTCGCACTCGCCACCAGCCTTGCGGCCTGGCCTTATGCCGATGCCATGCCGCACCATGGGCGGGCGCGCTCGGCTAGTTGCGGCAGCACACTGTCGCTCTCGCTTGAAACCGACGTAGCCGGCGCCATCACCGCGCTGGGCCTTCGCGCTCAGGCGTGTGCCATTGGCCAGGCCAGCGCGGCACTGTTCGCCGCAGCCGCCCCGGGCCTGACCCTTGCGGAAATCGCCGTCTCGGCCGACAATCTGGCGGCGTGGCTGCGCGGCGAAGCCGCGCTTCCGGAATGGCCCGGCCTTTCCGCAATCGTGCCCGCCGCTGCCTATCCCGCCCGCCACGGCGCAATCCTGCTGGCATGGAAAGCCGCGCTGGATGCGCTTCCCACTGGCTGAAACGGCCGCTAGAGCATGGCCGGACAATCCGGGGGGAAGGGATCATTCATGGCCACAGCGGCAGATACAGCACCCATTATCGTACGCGAACCTAGTGCATCCGAAATGCGCCTGGTGATCGCAGCGTCTTCGGCTGGCACCGTGTTCGAATGGTACGACTTCTTCATCTACGGAACACTGGCCGCCATCATCGGCAAGACCTTCTTCCCATCCGGCAACGAAACGCTGCAGACCTTGCTGGTCTGGGCCGGGTTCGCGGTAGGGTTTGGCTTCCGGCCGCTCGGCGCGATCCTGTTTGGCTTTCTGGGTGACAGGCTCGGCCGCAAGTATACCTTCCTCGTCACCGTGGTGCTGATGGGCGCTGCCACGGCTGGCGTGGGGCTGATCCCTTCGGCCGAAACCATCGGGATGGCGGCTCCCGTCATCGTTCTGTTGCTCCGCATCCTGCAGGGTCTGGCGCTCGGCGGGGAATATGGCGGCGCCGCGATTTACGTCGCCGAGCATGCCACACCCAAACGCCGCGGCTATTTCACCAGCTATATCCAGGCCAGCGTGGTGGGCGGGTTCGTGCTCAGCCTGGTTGTGGTGCTCGGCTGCAAGGCGTTGATGCCGGCGGATGTCTGGGCCGACTGGGGCTGGCGAGTGCCCTTCCTGCTCAGCCTGGCCCTGCTTGCCATTTCGCTGTGGATGCGCCTCAAGCTGTCGGAAAGCCCTGTATTCCTCGCCATGCAGAAAGAAGGGGAAATTGCCGGCAATCCCTTCACGGAAAGCTTTACCTACCCCGGCAACAAGCGGCGGATTTTCATTGCCCTGTTCGGCATCGCCGCCGGTCTCACGGTGATCTGGTATACCGCCATGTTCTCGGCCCTCTCGTTCCTCAAGGGACCGATGCGAATGGCCGAAACCCATGCGGAAGTGATCGTCGGCATCGCCGCGCTGGCGGGCATGGCCTTCTTCGTGTTGTTCGGCGCTCTGTCAGACCGGGTCGGCCGCAAGAAACCGATCGTGATCGGTTATCTGCTAGTGCTGCTGGCAGTGTTCCCGGCTTTCTGGGCCATCGGCGCAGTCGCCAACCCGCAACTGGCCGCCGCCGCCGCCCGCGCGCCAGTAGTCGTTTCCGGGCCGGGTTGTCATTTCAACCCGTTCGACGAGGATCAGAAGACCGAGTGCGGCAAGCTGCTGGGCGATCTCACCGCCTTGGGGATCAGCTATTCCCGGGCCGAGGCACCGGGGCTTGGCTTGTCCATCGGCGATGCGGCGGCTGCGGTGGAGACCTATCCCTTTGCCGACAAGCCAGCGCGCATGAAGCTGCTCCAGCAGTGGCTGGGCGATGCCGGATACGATCTTACCCGCGTCACGCCATCTCTAGGTCAGGCCCTGGCCATCATGGGCGCCCTGCTGGTGCTCATGGCCCTTTCTGGCGCGACCTTCGGCCCGGTCGCCGCGCTGTTGACAGAGATGTTCCCGGCGCGCATCCGCTATTCATCAATGTCCATCCCTTATCACATCGGCACCGGCTATTTCGGCGGCTTCCTGCCGCTGATCTCAGCCTATATCATTGCCCGCACCGGCAACCCGTACAGTGGGTTGTGGTACACTTGGGCAGTGGTCGCCGTGGCATTCGCGGTTTCGGCCTGGGGTCTAGCGGGTGGCCCGCCGCGCGATTTTTCTGACGATGCAAACTGAACCACCACCGCCTGCGCCGCATCGGCTCGCACTTGATGCCGAGGCACTGGCCTCCAACTGGCGTGCGCTCGACCGGCTGTCCGGCGCGGCGGTGGCAGGCGCTGCGATCAAGGCCGATGGCTATGGCATTGGCGCAAGGCGCGCGGCATCCGTGCTGCGTCAGGCAGGTTGCCGCACCTTCTATGTCGCGCACTGGCAGGAAGCTGCCGAAGTATGTGATCTGCTCGCCCCCGGCGAACTGTCCGTGCTGCACGGGCCGCTTACCCCGGAAGATGCGCAATGGGCGCGCGCCAACGGGGTGCGCCCTGTGCTCAATTCCATTCCCCAGGTGGAACGCTGGCTGGCGAATGGCGGCGGGCCGTGTGACCTCATGGTGGATACGGGGATCAACCGGCTCGGCCTGCCGCTGGATGCGCTGAGCGCCGCGTGTGTGCAGGCGCTCGAAGTCGATGTCCTGCTGTCGCACCTCGCCTCGGCCGAAGAAGACAGCCCGCTCAACGAGTTCCAGCGTCAGCGTTGGGAACAGGCGCGCGCACTCGTGCCGCACCGCCGGGCCAGCCTGGCGAACAGTGCAGGCATCATGCTGGGCACGGCATATCACGGCACCGTGACCCGGCCGGGGCTGGCGCTTTATGGCGGGATTCCATGCCCGGCGCTGGCACCGCACATCCGCCAGGTTGTCCGCCCGGAAGCCGCGTTGCTGCAAGTGCGGCAAATCACCGCCGGCGACAGCGTGGGATACAATGCCACCTTCACCGCAACCGGGCCGATGCGCGTTGGCGTCATCGCCATGGGTTATGCCGATGGCTATTTGCGCTGTTGGTCGGGCAAGGGCGTGTTTCGCGCTGACGGTCGGCCCTTGCCAGTGCTGGGCCGCGTGTCGATGGACATGAGCGTGATCGATCTGACCTCGGCGCCGGAATTGCGGGAAGGGGATTGGGTGGCCGCCGATTACGATCTGCCCGAGGCCGCGGCCAAAAGCGGCCTTTCGCAATATGAATTGCTCACCTTGCTCGGCCGGCGGTTCATTCGCTGACTATTGGCGGCCCGGCAGCTTTTTGCTGCGCAGCACGGTGTTGTTGCAATGCACACCTTGGGCATTACGATCAGGCATGCCGAATCAGACGTCAGGGGGGATAGAGTCGTCATGGCCGGAAAATCGAGCGAAGACAGCGATATTGTTGTTATCAAGAAGTACGCGAATCGCCGCCTCTACAACACGCAGTCCTCCAGCTACATAACGCTTGATCATCTCGCCAAGATGACCCGTGAAGGCACTGACTTCAAAGTCGTCGATGCCAAATCCGGTGCCGATATCACGCACCAAATTCTCACCCAGATCATCATGGAAGAAGAAGCCAGCGGCGGTGAGCAGATCCTCCCGGTCAATTTCTTGCGTCAATTGATCGCCATGTATGGCAATTCGATGCAATCGCTGCTGCCGCATTACCTCGAAGCCTCGATGGAACACTTCCGCGACAACCAGCTCAAGCTGCGCCAGGCGTTCGAGGAAAGCATCGGCAACAACCCGCTTGCCGCGATCGCCCAGCGCAACATGGAAATGTTCAAGGCTGCAGCAGCCGCCTTCATGCCCGGCGCTGAAGCCTCTGCCGCGGATGCCGCTCCCAAGGAAAAACCGAAGGACGATCTCGCCACGCTCAAGGCCCAGATGGCCGAGATGCAGAAGAAGCTCGATCAACTAGGCAAGTAAGGGATTTGAACCTGCGCGCATGAGCCGCTAACAGCGCGTTCATGAATCAGCCGGTCAAGATCAAGCACGCCCTTTCCACCACCCGCGAAAGCGATTTCGCGGCATGGTATCAGGAAGTCATCGCCGAAGCCGATATGGCGGAAGAATCCGGCGTGCGCGGCTGTATGGTGATCAAACCGTGGGGCTATGGCATCTGGGAACGTATCCAGCAGGTGATGGATGCGCAGATCAAGGATGCCGGCGTCCAAAACTGCTATTTTCCGCTATTCATCCCGCTGTCCTATTTCGCCAAGGAAGCCGAACACGTTGAAGGCTTCGCCAAGGAAATGGCGGTCGTCACCCATCACCGGCTGGTGGCAGACGGGAAGGGCGGCCTTGTTCCCGATCCCGAAGCCAAGCTGGAAGAACCGCTGGTTGTTCGTCCCACTTCGGAAACGGTGATCGGTGCGGCAATGGCGCGCTGGGTGCAGTCGTGGCGCGATCTGCCGCTGCTTACCAACCAGTGGGCCAACGTGGTGCGCTGGGAAATGCGCACCCGCATGTTCCTGCGCACCAGCGAATTCCTTTGGCAGGAAGGGCATACCGCCCATGCCGACCGCGACGATGCGATGACCGA
>CAZVHM010000044.1:10833-20030 GCA_964627175.1 uncultured Novosphingobium sp.
ACCTCGTGGGGCGTTTCCACCCGCCTGATCGGCGGCGTGATCATGACCCATGGCGATGATGATGGCTTGCGCGTGCCCCCGGCCATTGCCCCGCACCAGATCGTCATCCTGCCCATGCTGCGCGAAGACGATGGCGACGATGCGCTGCTGGCCTATTGTGAAGAACTGCGCGCAGCGCTGTCCAAGCAGAGCGCACTGGGCGAACGGACCCGCGTGCTGCTCGACAAGCGGCCCGGCAAGGCCACCCAGAAGCGTTGGGCATGGGTCAAGAAAGGCGTGCCGCTGATCCTGGAAATCGGTGGGCGCGATGCTGCCGGCGGCCAAGTTTCCGTGCTGCGCCGCGATCGGCTCTGGCGCGAGGATGGCAAGGTCAACTTCGTCGGCCAGAGCAAGGACGAGTTCCTTGCCGCCGCCTCTGCCGAGCTGGAATCTATCCAGCGCAACCTTCATGCCGAGGCCACAGCCAAGCGCGATGCCCAGATTGAACGCGGCGTTTCCACGCTGGAAGAGCTTGGCGAGTTCTTTGCCGACAGCAAGCGCTATCCGGGGTGGGTGGAACTGGGCTGGTCGCGCCCGACCGGCGCGGCGCTGGAAGATGTGGTGGCCAAGCTCAAGGCGCTCAAGCTTACCATCCGCAACACGCCGATGAACGCGCCCAAGCCGACCGGCACTTGCCCCTTCACCGGCCAGCCGGCGGTGGAAACGATCTACGTCGCCCGCGCCTACTAAGGCGGGGCGACGATCCGGCCTAACGATCCTTGGCCATTTCCGCCTTGTAAGCGTCGAGCGAGATCGGTCGTCCGAGGAAATCGGCTACCAGTTCCGCGGCCGGCTTGCTGCCGCCCGGTTCCAGCACCTTCTCGCGATAATCCCGCGCGGCTGCCCGATCGCGCAGGCCCGTTTGCTGGAAGCGGGTGAACATGTCGTTGGCGATGACCTTGGACCAGCGATAGGTATAATAGACCGCCGAATAGCCATTGAGGTGGCCAAAGCTGGCCTGCTGTTGGGCAAAGGCCGGCAATGGCAGCGGGTTGTATTCCGCATCCAGTTGCCGCGTGCGTGCGCCCAGATCGGCAGGCGCAGGCGCCTGGTGCAGGCGCAGGGAAATATTGGCCAGCGCCAGTTGCCGCATGTCGCTCATGCCGAGATCGAAATAGCGCGCCGCGTTCATTTTCTCGACCAGCGGGCGAGGGATTGTTTCCCCCTTCGCGTTCACGGCAAAGCGGGCCAGCGTGTCGTAATCGTATAACCACTCTTCCAGCATCTGGCTGGGCGCTTCGACGAAATCCCATTCCGTCGCCACCCCGGAAAGCCCGGCCCACTGCGGCTTCCGGCCACCGAAGATGTGGTGCAGCATATGGCCGAATTCGTGCAGGAAGGTCTGCACATCGCCATGCTCCATCAGCCCCGTGACATGGCTGCCAGCCGGAAAGTTCATCACCAGAGCGCCCACCGGAACGGTTCGCCCGGCAACACCCTGGCGCAGGCCGATCATGTTGGCATGGTTGTATTTTCCGGGGCGAGGGTGGCTGTCGAAATAAAACCGGCCAATCACCTCGGGCTTGCCGTTGGCGCCTGCCTCCACCATTTCATAGGCTTCCACGGCCGGATGCCAGGTGCCGGTTTTCCATGGGCGGATCGTCACGCCAAACAGGTCGCCAGTCAGGCGCAGGATGCCGTCGCGGACCTGATCATAGGCGAAATACTGGCGCGCTTCCTGCCGGTCATAAGCGAAGTCCCGCTTCTGCACCTGCTGGGCCAGAAAGGCATTGTCCCACGGGTTGAAGCTGCCGGCATCGGGATGGCGTTCGCGGTGAAGCGCCAGCTTGCGAGCGTAATCGCGCGCCGCCGCCGGCCGCGCCGCTGTCGCCATCTCGCCCAGCAGCATTTCCACCCGCGCCGGGCTGTCCAGCATCTTGTCTTCCAGCGTCAGGGTCGCATGGTCCTTGCGGCCAAGAAGGGTAGCGAACTGCTGGCGCAAATCCAGTATTTCGCGGAGATTGGCATCGTTGGCCGGAAATGCCCGCGTCAGGTTCGCTTCGTAAAGGCGGCGGCGGAGATCCTCGCTTTTGGCATATGCCAACACCGGGAACAGGTCGGGGTAATCGGTCGAGATTTTCACCTTTCCGTCCGGCCCCGGCTGGTGCGCGGCAATGAAATCGGCCGGAAGGCCATCCAGCTCGGCCGGATCGGCGCTCACGATCTTGCGTCCGTTGGCGATTTCGCGGTCAAACGCGGCGCCTGCCTTGGCAATCTGGTCCTGCAAGTTCTGCGCTGCCAGCCGCTGATCGGACGGCAGTGCCACGCCGGCACGCTCAAACCCGCCAAGGCTGCGCGAAAGGTAGAGCCGGGTTGGCGCATCGGTCGCGCGCGCGTCTATGGCTTTCAGCCGTTCGTAGACCCTGACCGACAGGTTGAGCGCGGTGTTGGCCGCGGAAATCCTTACCTCGCATGCACTTCCAGCGTCGCGCCGGGCCGCATCGGCCATGACCTGGCGATAAAGCGTGAATTCGCCCGCTGCCGCCATGATCAGCATGTTTATATCGTCATACTGCTGCAAGGTGCCGGCCACGGTTGCCGCGCCGCGTTCCTGCTCCAGCGCTTTCTGCCGGCGGGCAATTTCGCCAAGATAGGCATCGCAGCGGCGCTTGATCGCAGCGGCGGTTCGCGGATTGCCCATGATCGCGCCAGCAAAGGTATCGGCGCGGTTCGGTTTCAATCCGGCCGCCTGCACCGGCATTGCAACGGCAGCTGAGGCCAAAAGCAGGGGGGCAAGGATGCGGCGCATCAGGAACACTCTCCTCAATTCGAACGTAGGCACGTTGCCAGCAGAACCGTTTCCCGCCAAGGCAGCAGAATGAACCGCAAGCCCAAACCCGTTCACGGCCTTCCTTCGCGCCAGCAAGTGCTGGATTTCATCGCCAGCTCCGACGAACCAGCCGGCAAGCGCGAGATCGCGCGGGCCTTCGGCCTCAAAGGGCAGGAAAAGATCCAGCTCAAGGCGCTGTTGCGGGATATGGCCGATGAAGGCCTGATCGATGGCAACCGCAGCGCCTTTCACCGCATGGGCGGCGTGCCGCGTGTCACGGTGCTGCGAGTGGTGGAGATCGAAGACGGTGAGGCATTTGCCATCCCCGACACCTGGCAACCCGACGATGCCAGCCCACCGCCGCGCCTGCGCATCGTGGAGCCACGCGGCAAGGGCGCGCGGCAGCAGGGCGCCCTGAAGCCGGGTGACAGGGTGCTATGCCGCACCGAAGAAGCCGGGCAGGGCTGGCGCGCCCACCCGATGAAGAAGCTGGCCGGACACGACGAGCAAGTGCTGGGCGTGGTCGAGCTTGATGGCAGCGGCAAAGGCTGGCTGGCCCCCGTGGACAAGCGGGTGCGCAATTCGGTGCCCATCGCGGATCTGGGCGGCGCGGAACCGGGCAACCTGGTGCTGGCCGAACCGGCCGGGCGCTCGCCCCGATCGGGCGTGAAGGTGACCGCGGTGCTGGGCGATCCGCTGGCCCCGCGCGCCTTCAGCCTGATCGCCATCCACAAACATGGCATCCCGCATGTCTTTTCCGCCGAAGTGCAGGCGGAAGGCGAACTGGCGGCGCAATTGCCGCTTTCACCCGATCACCGCGAAGACCTGCGGCATCTGCCGATCATCGCCATCGACCCGTCTGACGCCCGCGACCATGACGATGCGATCTGGGCCGAACCGGATGGGGCGGGGGGCTTTCGCGCCATCGTCGCCATTGCCGATGTCAGCTTTTACGTCCGCCCCGGCGGCGTGCTCGACCGCGAGGCCCGCAAGCGGGGCAATTCGGTCTATTTCCCCGATCGCGTGGTGCCGATGCTGCCCGAGGTGCTCTCGGCCGATGTCTGCTCGCTCCGCTCGGGCGAGGATCGGGCGGCGATGGCCTGCCACCTGACTATCGACGCGCATGGCCGCGTCACCGAATTCCACTTCACCCGCGCACTGGTGCGGATTGCCGAAGTGATCGCCTACGAAGAGGCGCAGCGCCGGATCGACGCGAACGAGGCCGAGCCGCACCTTGCCAGCCTGTGGGCTGCCTGGCGCTTGCTGGAAAAAGCGCGTCATGCCCGCGACCCGCTGGAGCTGGAAATTCCGGAACGGCGCGTGAAGCTTGATGAACAGGGCAAGATCACCGAAGTGGCCGTGCGGGAACGGCTGGATGCGCACCGGGTGGTGGAAGATTTCATGATCGCCGCGAACGTGGCGGCCGCCAAGGCGCTGGAAAGCAAGGTTGCGCCAGTGGTCTACCGTATTCACGAGCCGCCGAACCGCGAAAAGCTGGTGGCGCTGAAGGATTATCTCTCCACCTTCGATCGCAAGCTGGCGCTGGGGCAGGTCATCACCCCCAGCCTGTTCAACCGCATGCTCAAGGACGTGACCGATGAGGCCGAGAAGGTGCTGGTGATGGAAGCGGTCCTCCGCAGCCAGACCCAGGCTTACTATGGCCCGCGCAACGCCGGGCATTTCGGCCTGGCGCTGGGCTCCTACGCCCATTTCACTTCACCGATCCGCCGCTATTCCGACCTTCTGGTGCATCGCGCGCTGGTCGATGCCTTCACGCTTGAGCAGCCCACCCCCAAGGGCAAGCTACCCGCGGTTTCGGGGCTTTCGGACCGGGACCGCGCCGACCTCACCCGGATCAGCGAGGCGATCAGCGCGGCCGAGCGCCGGGCAATGGAGGCCGAACGCGAGACGATCGACCGCTATGTGGCCGCATGGCTGGCAAGCCGGGTAGGTGAGGTCTTTTCGACCCGCATCACGGGCGTGCAGAAATTCGGCCTGTTCGCCACGATCCTTGGCCTTGGTGGCGAAGGGCTGGTGCCCGTTTCCACTCTGGGCTGGGAACGTTTCTCGTATGACGAGCGCGCGCAGGTTCTGGAAGGGGAGGAAAGCGGCACCCGCTTTGCCATCGGCCAGATGCTCGATCTGCGCCTGGCCGAAGCCAATCCGCTGACCGGCGCGCTCAAATTCGAGCCGGTGGATGGCCCTGGAGGCACGATCGAACCACGCGGAAGGCCGCTGGACCTGAAAAAGAAGGGCAAACACATGGCCGGCAAGCGCGGCCGCCCGGGCAATATTCGCCATCAGGGCAAACGGCGCTAACCCCACGGTCAGCTAAGGTCGTCGATCCGCGCTTCATCCAGTGAGGCGGGAACGATGTAGAGCGGGCAGGGCAGGGTGCCGATGCCCGCCCCGGAAAACCAGCTCACTAGCGGCCCTGGGCTGTCGGTTGCCGCTGCGCCCAGCACCAAGGCGGCTACATCGCTCCGCTCGGCCAGATATTCGGTCACAACCTTGATGCCGTCACCCTGTCGAACGGCGATGGCGGGCATCTTGCCGCTTTCCGAAAAGACGTCGCCGGCCAGCGAGGTGACCAGCACCTCGGCGCGGGCGCGCGCTTCCTCCTCGATGGTGGCCTGAACGCCGCCAAACGCCACGAACGACTGGCGCGGCACCAGTGCGAGCAATTGCAGCTCCCCACCGGTCTTCGCCGCGCGCCGCGAAGCGAAGCGCAGAGCGGTCCGAACCTCCTCGGTCTCGTCCACAATAACCAGATAGGTTCTCATCCACCCAATCCTCGCCAACTTGTAACCATTCGTTGCACTTTTAATGCATTTCGCTTGACCCGGCCAACGTCTTGCCCAAGACCTCTCTCCAGACAAGCGTTGGACCTGATGGAGCGCAACCGCCCATGCCTATCGAAATCAAGATGCCCGCCCTTTCTCCCACGATGGAAGAGGGAACACTAGCAAAATGGCTGGTCAAGGCCGGAGACACCGTTTCCGCCGGCGATATCCTTGCGGAAATCGAGACCGACAAGGCCACGATGGAATTCGAGGCGGTTGACGAGGGAACGATCTCCGCCATCCTCGTGCCCGAAGGCAGCGAAGGCGTGAAGGTCGGCACGGTTATCGCCACACTGGCAGTGGAAGGCGAAAGTGCCGATGCAGCGCCGGCGCCCAAGGCCGGTCCGGCAGCCGCACCCGCACCGGCTGCGGCTACCCCGGCCGCCGCTCCCGCCGCCACCATCGCCGCCCCGGCCGCTCCGAAGGCCGCTTCGGGCAGCCGCGTTCTGGCCAGTCCCCTGGCGCGCCGCATCGCCGCCGAGCGCGGGATCGACCTGTCCACCGTAACCGGATCCGGCCCGCGTGGCCGGATCGTCCGCGCCGATGTCGAAGGCCTGTCCGGCAGCGCCGCGGCTCCGGCTGTCGCCGCAGCAGCAGCCCCGGCGGCCTCCGCTCCGGCTCCGTCAGCTGCCGCCAGCACCGCCTCGCTGCTCGATGATCGTATCCCGCACACGATCGAAAAGCTGTCGGGCATGCGCAAGACCATCGCTCGCCGCCTCACGCAGTCCAAGCTTGAAGCACCGCACATCTATCTCTCTGTCGATGTGCAGCTGGATCGCCTGCTGGCGCTGCGCGCCGAAATCAATGCCGCGCTGGCGGCCGAAGGCACCAAGGTTTCGGTTAACGACATGCTGGTGAAGGCGCTGGGCAAGGCGCTCGTTCTGGTGCCGGCCTGCAACGTGACCTTCGCCGGCGATGAGCTGATCAAGTATGAACGCGCCGATATCTCGGTCGCGGTCAGCATTCCCAACGGCCTGATCACCCCGATCGTACAGGATGCCAACGGCCGCAGCCTTTCCTCCATCGCCAAGGCGATGAAGGATCTGGGCGCTCGCGCAAAGGAAGGCAAGCTGCAGCCCGGCGAATACCAGGGCGGCACCGCCAGCATCTCCAACATGGGCATGATGGGGATCAAGCAATTCTCGGCCGTGATCAATCCGCCGCAGGGCATGATCCTGGCGGTTGGCGCGGGCGAAAAGCGCCCTTGGGTGATGGGCGATGGCACGCTGGGCGTGGCCGACGTGATGACCGTGACCGGCAGCTTCGATCACCGCGCCATCGACGGCGCCGATGGGGCACGGCTCATGGCCACCTTCCGCGAACTGCTTGAAAACCCGCTGGCCCTGATCGCCTGATCCTGACTGTGGCCGAAGCCATCCTTGAGCATCCGCCGGGCGAACCGGTGATCCGCGTTACCGCGATGCCGGCCGACGCGAATGCTTACGGGGATATCTTCGGCGGCTGGCTGATGAGCCTGATGGACAACGGCGCGGGGCTGATCGCTGCGCGCCGTTCCCGCGGCAGGGCCGTGACCGTGGCGATGGACGGGATGCAGTTCCATTCCCCGGTCAGTGTGGGTGACGAGGTGTCGGTCTATGGGCATCTGCTCAGGATCGGCCGGACCTCGATGGTAATTTCGATCGAAGCCTGGCGGCGCAACCGCCACCAGGACACGGCAAACAAGGTGACGGAAGCGACTTTCACTTTCGTCGCGGTGGACGAGGACGGCACGCCCCGTCCTGTCGGACAGGAGTAATGTGAGATGGCTGACAGCTATGATGTGATCGTTCTCGGTTCGGGCCCCGGCGGCTATGTCGCCGCGATCCGCTGCGCGCAGCTTGGCCTGAAGACCGCGATCGTGGAACGCGAGAACCTCGGCGGCATCTGCCTCAACTGGGGCTGCATCCCCACCAAGGCACTGCTCCGCTCGGCCGAGATTTTCCACTATATGAACCACGCCAAGGACTATGGCCTGGCCGCGGAAAAGATCACTGCCGATCTCAATGCCGTGGTGGCCCGTTCGCGCGGGGTGGCGAAGCAGCTGAATCAGGGCGTCACGCACCTGATGAAGAAGAACAAGATCACCGTCCACATGGGCGTTGGCACCATCAAGGGCGCCGGCAAGCTGGAAGTGAAGGGCGACAAGGGCACCGAAACGATCAGCGCCAAGCACATCATCGTCGCCACTGGCGCGCGGGCGCGCGACCTGCCGTTTGCCCCGGCCGATGGCAACCGCGTGTGGACCTATCGCCACGCGATGACCCCGAAGGAAATGCCCAGCAAGCTGCTCGTAATCGGATCGGGCGCGATCGGCATCGAATTCGCCAGCTTCTACAACGATATGGGCTCGGAAGTTACGGTCGTCGAAATGATGGACCGGATCGTGCCCGTCGAAGACGCCGATGTTTCGGCGTTCCTTGAAAAGGCGCTCAAGAAGCAGGGCATGAACATCATGACCGGCGCCGGCGTCGAAGGGCTGACCGTGGGCGCCAATGGCGTGAAGGCCAAGCTCAAGGGCAAGGACGGCAAGGTCGTCGAAAGCGATTTCAGCCATGTGATCGTGGCCATCGGCATCGTGCCCAACACCGAGAACATCGGCCTTGAAGGCCTTGGCGTGAAGACCGAACGCGGCATCATCCAGACCGATGGCTATGGCCGCACGGGCGTGGCGGGCGTCTGGGCGATCGGCGATGTCACGCCGGGGCCGTGGCTGGCCCACAAGGCAAGCCACGAAGGCGTGACCGCGGCCGAGGCGATTGCCAAGGAACTGGGCAACAAGGATGTCCATCCGCACCCGCTCGATCGCAGCAACATCCCGGGCTGCACTTACTGCCACCCGCAGATCGCCAGCGTTGGCCTGACCGAGGCGAAGGCCAAGGAGGCCGGCTACACGGTCAAGGCCGGCACGTTCCCGTTCATCGGCAACGGCAAGGCGATCGCGCTGGGCGAAGCGGAAGGCTTCATCAAGACCGTGTTCGATGCGAAGACCGGTGAACTGCTTGGCGCGCACATGATCGGCGCTGAAGTCACCGAACTGATCCAGGGCTATGTCGTCGGCAAGACGCTCGAAACCACCGAGACCGAGCTGATGAACACCGTATTCCCGCACCCGACCCTGTCGGAAATGATGCACGAGGCAACGCTGGCGGCCTACGGGAGGGCGCTGCATATCTGATCGCAGTCCGGGCTGGCGCAACTGCGGCGTTTTTCGCAACAGCGTCGGCCCGGCCCGCTATGGCGAGGATATCAGGACCTCGCCGGCACCGGCTTGTGTAAAGCGTCCAGCGCGGCCATCCGGCAGACCAGCCCATCGGACTGCCAATCCAGTTCCACGCTCACCAGCCCGCCATTGGCGCTCAACAGCCGGGAACCCAGCCCACGATGGGTGGGCGGCGAAACCGGTGGTCCACCGCGTTCGCGCCAAGCCAGTCCGATGCAGTCCGGACTGCCGGGGGCAGGAACGGTCCAGCCGATTTCGACATTGCCCCGTTCGGCCGACAGGCTGCCATACTTGATCGCGTTGGTGCACAACTCGTGTAGCGCCA
>CAZVHM010000045.1:0-17222 GCA_964627175.1 uncultured Novosphingobium sp.
CCCGTGCCCTGCCGACGCGGGGCCTTTGGCCCGCCTGATTCGCAGCGGCTGAAAATCTGGCGCGGGCTCTAGCGCCGCTGGCGAAAAAAATCGCGCAGCCGCTCGGCCGCTTCCGCTTCGCCCATGCCGGAATAGACTTCCGGCCGGTGCAGGCACTGGGGCTGTTCAAATACGCGCGCGCCATGCTCCACCGCGCCGCCCTTGGGATCGGGCGCGGCATAATAGACGCGGGCGATGCGGGCATGGGCGATGGCCCCGGCACACATCGCGCAAGGCTCCAGTGTGACCCACAGTTCGCAGCCTTCCAGCCGTTCCTGCCCCAATGCCTGCGCGGCGGCGCGAATCGCCAGCATTTCGGCATGGGCGGTGGGATCGGTGGTGGCGCGGGGCTGGTTATGGGCGGCGGCGATCACGGCGCCGTCCTTGACGATCACCGCCCCGATCGGAACTTCGCCTTGCGCCGCGCCGGCATCGGCTTCGGCCAGCGCCAGGCGCATCGGTTCGGGCAGGGGCCAGCGGGACATACCCCGTTTGGCTAGTGTCAATGCTCCGGCGCGGCAAGCTTGCCGGCGCTTGGCCTATGCGATTGCGAGCGCCGGGCGCGCGAAAAACCTGCGGACAACTTGACCTTGGGGGGGGGAATCGGTATGGGCGCGCTTCCTCCGGAAACGGACACCAGATTCACAAGCGAGTTAGCCATGTCCCGTATTTGCGAACTGACCGGCAAGGGTCGCCAAGTCGGCCACAACGTCAGCCACGCCAACAACAAGACCAAGCGCGTGTTCCTGCCCAACCTGCAGAACGTCACGCTGCTCTCGGAATCGCTGGACCGCAGCTTCAAGTTCCGCGTCTCGACTCACGGCCTGCGCTCGGTTGAGCACAATGGCGGGCTGGATAACTGGCTGCTCAAGACGGTTGACGCCAAGCTTAGCCCCCGCGCTCTCAAGGTGAAGCGCGAGCTGGCCAAGAAGGCCGCTGTCGCCGCCTGAAGCCCTCGGCTTGAACGAATCGTAAAAGGCGCGTCGGGTAACCGGCGCGCCTTTTGGTTTGCCCAGCATCGCGATCAGCCGTCGCACCGTCAAAAAAGAAGGCCGGCTTTCCGTGGGGAAGGCCGGCCTCTTTTGCTGCGAGTGCTGCCCGGATCAGTAACGCTTGCGGGCGGAAATGGCGAAGCGCCGGCCCAGCGGATCGTTGATCGAACCCGGCGTGCTGTTGGCGCCCGGCACATAGTAGCCGAAATAGCTTTGCCCGATTCGGTTGAACAGGTTGGTGACCGAGAAGGTCAGGCGGAAGTTCGCTGCCGCGTTGAGCCACAGCGCCGTATCGACCGTGGCGTAGGGATCAAAGTGATCGAATTCGCGCACATCGCTGGGGCTGCCGCCACGCTGGGTATAGGCCAGCGCCTGCGCGCCGGTCACGTTGACGTTGGTGGACAGGCCCCAGGCCGGGGCAGCATAGCTCACGCGGAACTGTCCCTGGAACTTGGGATCGCCCACCACGCCTTCGGACTGCACCGGGGCAATCCCGGTCACATCGTTCAGGCGGTTGCGCAGGAAGAACATGTCCGCCCCCAGCGCCAGCGCGCCGGAAAGGCCGATTCCATCCAGCGTGGTCGAATAATCGACCGTGGCCTGCACCGCATCCATGGTGATGCGCTTGCCGTTGACGTAGCCGCTGGTCACACCGGGGCTGGTGGGGTTGGCCACCACTTGCCCATTGGCATCGCGCTGGATCAGCGAACAGAAGGCGTTGCCGTTGGCCGGATCGGCCGCATTGAACTCGGGATTGTCAAAGCAGGCCTGGGCAATGCCGTTGGTGGTGGCCGAACCCACGGTCAACGCGGTGATCGGGTTCTTCACCTTGATGTTCACGTAATCGACCGCAACGGTCAGTCCCGGCACGAAGCTGGGCCGCAGGATCACACCCCAGGTGAAGCTGTCGGCCTTTTCGTTCTGCAGGTTGGGGTTGCCC
Source organism: uncultured Novosphingobium sp. (assembly GCA_964627175.1). GTDB lineage: Bacteria > Pseudomonadota > Alphaproteobacteria > Sphingomonadales > Sphingomonadaceae > Novosphingobium. The sequence continues at coordinate 1,972 of CAZVHM010000045.1, forward strand.
CCAAAATAGGCCGGCACCGCCACCGTTGCCGCGCTGAGCGGGGTGGCAGTGGGATATTTCAGCAGGAAGGCGGCGCAATTGGCTGCGCGCATCGCCGGGGCCGCGCCGCCGCCGATATTGGCGGTTGAACACAGGTCCGGCACAGTAACTTGCCCCACGGTGCGCGGCGAATAAAGCTCGGTGATCGAAGGCGCGCGGAACGAACGGGTGATGTTGCCGCGCAGTTCGATGTCCTTGATCGGAGCAAAGGCACCGCCCACGCTCCATGCGGTGAAGCCGCCGTTGGCAAACGAGCTGTCCACATGGCGCACACGGCCAAACGCGGTCAGCTTGGAGATGGCCCAGCCGTTATCGGGCGTGACCAGCGGCACCAGGACTTCGGCGAATTCCTCGGTCAGGTGGAACTTGCCCGAAACCGGCGCAACCGGGGCCAGCCGGCCAAGACCCTGCTGAATGAAGGCATCAGGCACGAAGCGGCCATATTCGCGGTGGTGTTCGAAGCCGATGTTGAACGAGACGGGGTTGCCATTCAGGTCGAACGGCGAACCGCCAAGGTTGGCGTTGGCCACGAACTGTTCCAGCCGTGAACGGGAAACCGTGTCGCGTCGGACATAAGCCAGAGCCGCCGGCGAAGCCGCGCCCGAACCGAACAGGTTCAGCGGCTGGCACGCCGGATCGGCCGCCACGCAGACGATGGTGTCGCCAACCTTGGTCACGTTGATCGCGTTCAGGAACTTCTGGTGATCCAGATCCTGATAGAAATCCGCCACATCGCTGCGGCCATAGTTGGCATAGGCTTCGTAGTTGAAGGTCCTGCCGCCCAGCGCAAAGCTGCCTTCCAGCCCCAGCACGCCGCGATAGACATTGCTTTCCGTCCGCCCCGAAGGATCGGTCAGGTCAGTGTTGACCCGGCTGATCGCAAAGGTGCTGGTATAGCCCAGCGTTGCCAGCTGCTGGCGGGCCTGATCGCTCAGGAAGGGATTGGTGACCGAGAAGGTCAGCGGGGTCGAGCGGCCCCTGGTCGCCACCGAGTTGAAGGTGGGCTGGGTGACCAGCTGATCGCCCGTGGTGCGCGACCAGCTGCCATCGAAATAGAGCCTGGCCCGGTCAGACAGGTCGTAAGTGGCGAAAAGTGCGGTGTTGAGGCGTTGTACTGTCGATGCAATCTGGTTGTAGTCGTTCAGCCGGAAGCCATCGCCGCCCGATGCGCGGGTCGCCGCCGGGTTCGCTCCCGGCCCGGTCAGCGGGGCGGCAAACAGCGTGCCCCGGTTGTAGGCAACCAGATTGCTCGCGCTGTCGAACTGCCAGGAATAGGCGCCGCTGCCACTGGCCAGCACGCCGTTGGTGGAAATCGCCGGCCGGGTCACGTTGGCAACCAGGATGGTTCCGGGGAAACCGTCGGTCGTGCTGTCGTTGTAGCCGATGCCCGGATTGAGCCGCCCGTCTGTCGCCAGCGTGCGCCCGATTGGCCCCAATGCGGCTGCCTGGGCGGTCGAAGGATTGGCGACGTTGATCACGTTGGCCCGGTAGAACCAGCGATCATTATAGAGCACCCCGTTCGACTTGTCGTAGCTGATCGCGGCCGTGACATTGCCGCGTCCGCCGGCAAAGTCGGTGCCGCCCAGGGCCGAAAGGTTGATGCGGAAGTTGTCGCCTTCGGCGGTGATCCCGCTGGTGGCGGAAAGATCCAGCCCCTGCATCCGGCGCTTGAGGATCAGGTTGATCGTACCGGCGATGGCATCGGTGCCATAGACCGGCGCGCCGCCGATCGAGACCCGGTCTACCCGGTCGATCAGGATGGTGGGGATCGTGTTGAGATCGACTGGCGTGCCGGGCGTGCCGTTGAGCGATGGCACCAGCGAGGAAACCTGCCGCTTGCCGTTGACCAGCACCAGTGTGCGATTGACGCCAAGGCCATAGAGGTTGGCGAAGTTCATGCCTTGCCCGAACACCGGCTGCAGGCCGGCCGGGGTGGTGGAGCCGCGCACGCCGGGGCTTTCGTTCAGCGCATCGGCAACGTTGGTCAGGCCGCGGGCCGCGATCTGGTCGCGGCTGATGGAAACGGTTGGCTCGAGGCTGGTAAGATTGGGCAGGCGGATGCGGGTGCCGGTGACCACGATTTCCCTGGCCGGGCTTTCTGCCGCAGCGCTCGGCGCGCCTGCCTCCTGCGCTTGCGCGATGCCGCCGTGGCAGGCCATGCCCAGCGCCAGTGGCGCGGCACCCAGCCGGAGAATGCTTTTGACTCCTGTCGTCACGTCCGAACCCCCGTTTGCGACGTTGGGCGGCCTTAGGCCTTTTCCCCCGCCGCTGCCGGCAGAGCCGGCATGATTTGCGACCCGGAGTTGCCGCAGCCTGCGATTTTGTCCCGGTATGGGACATCTAACCGCGGGCCAGCAGGGCGCAACTCCCTGCGGACGGTAACCTTTTCTCGCAGGCAAGGCTCCATCCGCAGCTTGGGGCATAAGGGCGAGTGGTTAACAAGGCGTTGGCGCACACCGCAGGGCGTGTCACATTTCGGAGCATTTCTTTTTTATGACAGGGCTTTAGGCCCTATGCGCGGCCATCGGGCAGGAACAGCAGCGGATCGAGCCGGGCTTCTTTCCAGCGTAGGCCCCAATGGAGATGGGGGCCGGTGGCGCGCCCAGTCATGCCGACTTCGGCAATGACCTGCCCTTGGCGGACGGTCTCGCCTTCGGTCACGCGATGGGCGGAACAGTGCAGGAAGGCGCTGGTCAGTCCCATACCGTGATCCACCATCAGCAGCTTGCCTTCCAGCGTGAACGGCGCTTCGGCGGCGAGGATCACTACCCCATCGGCAGGGCAGAGGATCGGAGTGCCGCTGCGCGCGGCAAGGTCCAGCCCTGAATGATATGAGCCCGGCTCACCGCGATAGATGCGTTGTGCCCCGAAACGGCCGGAAATCCGTCCCGGAGCTGGCCGGATCATCGCCTGCCGCCAACCTTGCGCGCCGGTGATTCTGGCGCGGGCGGCGATCATCCGGGCGACCTCGGCGGCGCGAATGCGCTGGAATTCGGCGCTGGGCACGGCCGGTGGGCGCAGCGGTGCATCCACCTGCTCGATCTGCCAGTCGCGCGGGGCGATAATGAGGTCGAGTGTACTGGCGATCTGGCCTGCCAGCCGGGCCGTAAGCACCGCGCGAGCGGAGGCATCGCGATCGAACCCGATGAGGAAGGCGCCGGCATCGTCGAGCGTCACGGGCTTCCCGTCGAGATCGAGCGCGAGGCCCGGTGCGGTTCGGCCCATGGCCCAGCCGCCTTGTGTCAGCCGGCTTTGCCCCAATTGGATGGCCTGCGTTTCGACCGCAGTTGCCTCGCCCGGCCCGACCAGCGCACCCAGGCCGCCCCCGATCAGCCCCAACACCGTGCGGCGATCGGCCCGCAATGGATCAGCCTTCGCCCATCAGCCGCTTGGTTGCCAGCTCTGGCGTCGCATAGGCCTCTTGCCGGGTGACCGACCAGTAGCGCAGTTCCTCAAGCGCAATGGCGCTTCCGCTGACCGAACAGACGACATGGCTGCCATGGGCCAGCACACGAAAGCCGTTGTGTTCATAATGCAGGGTGGCGGGGCGATCGGACGCGTTCTTCATCAGCATGGTTCCAGTCTAGCAGCGCGCGCGCATCAGAACAAATCGCCTTGTTCACCCGCGGCAGGCCGTGGCGGTGACTTTGCGGTGGGGCGCGGCGGGCGGGCGCCGAGCGGACTCACCTCCAGCGCGCCATCGTGGAATTCCAGCGTCATTGCCGCCAGAGCCTGCGCGGCGGCCTTGCCGGAAACCACATGGCCATCGGGCCCCGTTACCAGTGCATAGCCGCGCTTGAGCGGCGCGCGCGGATCGAGCTGGAGTCGCAGCCGATCAAGCGAATCGAGTTGCTGGCGGGCATGGCCCACCCGCCGAGCCAGATCATCGGCACGCAGCCGTATGGCGGCGAGGCGCTGGCCGGCATGGCGCAGCTGCGCGCCCAGCAGCGGCGCGGAAAGCCGCCCGGTGGTGCGGCTCAGCCCTTCGCGGGCGATCACGATCCGGTCGGCCAGCCCGCGGCGCAGCCGTTCGGCCAGTTCATCCAGCCGCTGGGCGCGGGCTTCGACCAGCGCTTCGGGGCGGGGCAGGCGCTGGGCCCGTGCCTCCAGCCGCTCGCGCCCCAGTTGCACCGGCCGCAGCGCGCAGCGGCGCTTGCGATAGGCCAGTTCCGCGATCTGGGCGGCCAGATCCTCGCGCACCGGAACGGCCATTTCGGCCGCGGCGGTGGGGGTGGGCGCGCGCCGGTCGGCGGCGAAATCCGCCAGCGTGGTATCCGTTTCGTGGCCAACCGCGCTGATCACCGGGATCGTGCATTCGGCAATGGCCCGCACGACCGGTTCTTCGTTGAACGCCCAGAGATCCTCGATCGAGCCGCCGCCACGCGCCACGATCACCAGGTCGGGCCGGGGCACCGGGCCATCGGCGGGCAGCGCGGAAAAGCCGCGCACGGCTGCGGCCACCTGTGCAGCGGCGCCCTGGCCCTGCACCAGCACCGGCCAGACTACCACGTGGCTGGGGAACCGGTCTGCCAGCCGGTGCAGGATATCGCGGATCACCGCACCAGTGGGTGAAGTGACCACGCCGATCACCCGTGGCAGGAACGGCAAGGCCCGTTTGCGGCGTGGATCGAACAGCCCTTCGGCTTCCAGCCGCGCTTTGGTCTTGGCCAGCAGGGCCAGCAGGGCACCTTCGCCGGCGATCTCCATCCGGTCGATCACGATCTGGTAATTGGAGCGGCCGGGATAAGTGGTCAGCTTGCCGGTGGCGACCACTTCCACCCCGTCCTCGGCCATGAAGCCGAGCCGCTGGGCATTGCCGCGCCACATCACGCCATCCAGCCGGGCGCCTTCGTCTTTGAGGCACAGGTAAAGGTGCCCTGAAGCGGCCCGTTTTACCCCGGAAAGTTCGCCGCGCACCCGCACGAAGCCGAACCGATCTTCCACCGTGCGCTTCAGCTGGGCTGAAATCTCGGTGATCGAAAGCGGCGCGGCGTTGTCGCCGGGGGTGTCTTTCGCTACCAGCCCGGCACTGTCGGGATCATCGAAGGGCGAAGAAGCGGTCATGAACATCCTGCTGTTAGGCTCGGGCGGGCGCGAACATGCGCTGGCATGGAAGCTGGCGCAATCGGCTTTGCTGGCACAGGGCGGTACGCTCTATGCCGCGCCGGGCAACCCCGGAATTGCCGATCATGCCCGGATCGTGGCGCTCGACGTGACCGATCACGCCGCTACCGTGGCCTTTTGCGAGGACAAGCAGATCGGGCTGGTCGTCGTCGGCCCTGAAGCGCCGCTGGTGGATGGTCTGGCCGATACCCTGCGCGCCGCGGGCGTTCCGGTGTTCGGCCCATCGAAGGCTGCCGCTCAGCTCGAGGGCTCCAAGGGCTTCACCAAGGATTTGTGCGCCCGGGCCGGCATTCCCACCGGGGGTTATGAGCGCGTGACCACCGAGGAAGAAGGGTTGGCCGCCGTGCGCCGGTTCGGTGCGCCCGTGGTGATCAAGGCGGACGGTCTTGCCGCCGGCAAGGGCGTGACCGTGGCGATGGATATCGAAACCGCCGAGGAAGCGATCAGCGAGATCTTCGCCGGCCGATTCGGCGCCGCAGGCGCGGAAGCCGTGGTCGAGGAATTCCTCGAAGGCGAAGAGGCCAGCTTCTTTGCCCTCACCGATGGCTCCACCATCCTCCCCTTCGCCTCGGCGCAGGATCACAAGCGCGTGGGCGAGGGCGACATGGGGCCGAACACCGGCGGCATGGGCGCCTATAGCCCGGCCCGCGTGCTTACCCCCGAACTGGAAGCAGAGGCGCTGACCCGGATCATCGCCCCCACGGTCAAGACCCTGGCCGACGAGGGCATGCCTTATTCCGGCGTGCTGTTCCTGGGCTTGATGCTAACGGCGAAGGGGCCGCAGCTGATCGAATACAACTGCCGCTTTGGCGATCCGGAATGCCAGGTCATGCTGATGCGGCTGGAATCGGACCTGGGCGAGCTACTGCTGGCCTGTGCCGAAAACCGCTTGTCCGCGATTCAGCCGCCGCGGTTCAGTTCAGATGTGGCGCTGACCGTGGTTATGGCCGGCGAAGGCTATCCGGGCGAGCCGAAGCGCGGCGGGCGGATCGATGGCATTTCGGCAGCCGAGGAGGGCGGTGCCAAAGTGTTTCACGCCGGCACCGCGCTTGGCCTTGATGGAACGCTTTCGGCCAACGGCGGGCGGGTGCTCAACGTGACCGCGCGCGGGGCTTCGGTCAGCGAGGCGCAGGCCCGTGCCTATGCTGCGGTTGATGCGATCACTGCGCCGGATCTGTTTTGTCGCCGTGACATCGGCTGGCGCGAAGTGGCGCGCGAACGGGGCGAATAAGCGCGAGGGTTGGTTAGAGCGCGAGTGGCAGCAGCGCGGCCACTGCACTCGCCAGCAAGACTGCCGCGCCCGGCCAGCCCCGCTTGCCACCGACGGCCACGGCCACCCCGGCCTTGAACACGGTGTTGAGCAGGATCGGCGGCAAGAGCACCAGCCCCGCCGTGCGCGCGGCCAGCGTGCCTTGCGGCAGGCTGCCCATGGTGATGATGGCTGAATCCACATCGACCACCCCGGTGATCGCGAGAACCACGGCCAGCCCGCGATCGCCAAACCCTTCCAGCACCCAGTGGGCCACGGTGGTCAGCAGCATGACCAGCCCCAGCATCAGCAGCGCCGGGCCAATATCGAACGGGTTTTTGACAGCCATTTCCCGTGGAATGGCGCTGGGCTGTTCGCCGCGTCGCCGGTGGAGCATGGCGGCGCCGACAAGGCTGACGATCATGCCGGGCACGGCGCCGGTGGCCAGTGTGGGCAGGGCGAACGGGGCGAGGACCGCAGCCAGCGCCATCACCCGCAGATACATCACCGCCGAGGCGAGCGCGATTGCAGCGTTCAGCAGGCTGGCTTCCCCGTCGCCGGCGCGGTGGCGCGCGGCCATGGCGGCGGTTACTGCGGTGGAGGATACCAGCGAGGCGGTGGCCGCCGTTGCCAGTGTGCCGCGCTGCGGGCCAAGCCACTTTGATGCCAAGTAGCCGGTGAACGAAAAGCCCGAAACCATCACGACCACCAGCCAAAGCGACTGCGGCTGCCACGCATCGTAGGGGCCGGTGGGGTCGTTGGGCAGCAGCGGCAGGATGACCAGCGCGATCAGGGCAAAGCGCCCGATGGCCATGACTTCGCGTTCGCTCAGGCTGCGGATCAGGCGGTGCAGGGGGCCGCGCATTGCCAGCAGCAGCACGATGCTTCCAGCCGCTGCTGCCGCCGCCACGCGCGCGCCGCTTCCGGCCATATACCCGCACGCCAGCGTCAACAGCGCCACCACGCTGGCAGTCCCGCTCATCGCCTTGGTCTGTCCGCGGCTGGTGCGCCAGTAACCTGCCACGATCAGCGCCCCCGCGCCGGCAAGAAGCACCGCCGCCAGAACCTCGCCAACCACGCCGGCGATCCCGCCACAAAGGCTGAACAGGCCGAATGTCCGCACCCCGGCAAAGCGGGTTCCGGCCATATCGTTGCGCTGCACCCAGCCGCGTTGAACGCCAACCAGCAGACCCAGTCCCAGAGCGAGCGCCAGATCGAGCAGATCCTGCTGGGTGATTTGAAGAATATTGTCGCCGTTCAACGCTCGTTTCCGCTTGTCCGGCCGGGTTGTGACAGGGGCACGCAGACGGGGCAAGCGAAAGCCCGGCTATCGACCGTACCCTCAAGCGCCTTTCCGCTGGTGGCCCGGCCCCCGTTGCGTGTGCGGTTGGCCGTGCCAATATCGCCGGCATGGACATTGCCGCCCCGCCGCCGGAAATCGCTGCATGGTTCGCAGCGCGTGGCTGGCGAATTCGCCGTCATCAGGCCCAGATGCTGGCTGCGGCGCGGTCTGGTCGCCATGCGCTGCTGGCGGCCGATACGGGCGCCGGCAAGACGCTGGCCGGCTTCCTGCCCACTCTGGCCGATTTTACGCCATCCGTTCTTGCTGGCGCGCTTCCCGCCGAAGGGCTGCACACGCTCTATGTCTCGCCGCTCAAAGCGTTGGCGCACGATGTGCAGCGCAATCTGTTGGTTCCGATTGAAGAGATGGGGCTGCCGATCCGGGTCGAAACCCGCAGCGGCGATACGCCATCGGATCGCAAGGCGCGCCAGCGGGCCCGCCCGCCGCATGTGCTGCTGACCACGCCCGAATCGCTCTCGCTTCTGCTCAGCTATCCGGAAAGCGCCCAGCTGTTTTCCACCCTGCGGCGCGTGGTGATAGATGAGGTTCATGCGTTCGCCACCGGCAAGCGCGGCGATCTGCTGGCCCTTGCGCTCGCCCGCTTGCAGGCCTTCGCGCCGTCACTGCAGCGGGTCGCGCTTTCCGCCACGGTGGCCGATGTCGATCAGTTTCGCGGCTGGCTGGCTCCGTGGGGAGACATCGACGCGGTCACCCACATCGTCGGCGAAGCAGGGGCACCGCCGGAGATAGCGATTCTCCTTCCGGTGACGGAAACGATCCCGTGGGGCGGGCATGCCGCTGCCTGGGCCGTGCCGCAGCTGATGGAACAGATCCGCGCCCACCGCACCACGCTGGTCTTCACCAACACGCGCTTTCTTGCCGAATACATCTTCCAGCTGCTGTGGGGTGTGAACGAGGAAAACCTGCCTATCGGCATCCACCATGGCTCGCTCTCGCGCGAGGCGCGGCAGAAGGTGGAAGGGGCGATGGCGCGGGGCGAACTGCGGGCGCTGGTCTGCACGGCCAGCCTCGATCTGGGGGTGGACTGGGGCGATATCGATCTGGTGGTGCAGATGGGCGCGCCAAAGGGTTCCTCGCGTTTGCTGCAACGGATCGGGCGCGCCAATCACCGGCTGGAACAGCCCAGCAAGGCGCTGATCGTGCCGGGAAACCGGTTTGAATACCTTGAGGCGATTGCCGCGCGGGAGGCTATTGCCGAAGGGCGCCGCGATGGAGAGGAGTTCCGCCCCGGCAGTCTCGATGTCCTTGCCCAGCATGTCATGGCGTGCGCGTGTGCCGGGCCGTTGTCCGAAACGCTTCTCCATGCCGAGATCCGTTCGGCCACGCCCTATGCCTGGGTGGATGATGACGGCTGGCAACGGGTGCTCGAATTCGTGGCCACCGGTGGATTTGCCCTGCGAGCCTATGATCGGTTCCGCCGCATCGTTCGCCAGCCTGATGGCACGTGGCGGCTGGCCCATCCGGAACAGGCGCATCGTCACCGGCTGAATGCCGGCATTATTGTCGATGGGGAAATGCTCCATGTGCGTTTTCGCAACGGGCGCTCGCTGGGCAAGGTGGAAGAGGCGTTCGGCGCCGCACTCTCGCCGGGAGACACCTTTCGGTTTGCCGGCATGGATCTGGAGGTCGAATCGCTGCGCGACCTCGAGATCGTCGTGCGCGCGGCAAAGCGGACGGGCGCGATTCCGAGCTACATGGGCGCGCGGCTGCCGATATCGGCCCATCTTGCGGATCGTGTGCGCGGCTTGTTGGCCGATCGTGCCGGCTGGTCGCGGTTTCCCGACGATGTGCGCGAATGGCTGGAAATGCAGGACTGGCGCTCGCGCATTCCGGGGCCTGGCGAGCTGTTGGCGGAAACCTTCCCCTACCGCTCACGCCACTACATCGTATTCTACACCTTCGAGGGATGGAACGCCAACCAGTCGCTCGGCATGTTGCTAACCCGCCGCATGGCCGACGAGGGGCTTTCGCCGCTGGGTTTCATCGCCAACGATTATGCCCTAGCGGTGTGGGGCCTGAATCCGATCACGCAGCCAGCCGCACTACTTTCACCGGAAGTGCTTGCGGATGAGTTCGTCGAATGGGTTCAGAACTCGCATCTCTTGCGGCGGGCCTTTCGCGAGGTTGCGGTGATCGGCGGGCTGGTCGAACGACAGCATCCCGGCAAGCGCAAGTCTGGCCGCCAGGTGACCTTCTCGACCGACCTGATCTACGATGTCCTGCAGAAATACGAACCGGGGCACCTGCTGATTGAAGCAGCTTGGGCCGATGCGCGGACGCGTCTCACCGATGTGGGGCGGCTCGCGGGGTTGCTTGAGCGCGCGGCAGGGCAACTCGTCTACGTGGCGCTTGATCGGGTTAGCCCCCTGGCGGTGCCGGTGTTGGTAATGATCGGCCGGGAAAGCGTACCGGCGGGCGAGGCAGAAGATGAACTGCTCGTGGAGGCCGAGGCGCTCGCCGCTCAGGCCATGCGTGCCGATAGCCCGCCTGATGTTGAGCGCGACGACGGGGAATAATTCGGCTGAGAGGCGCCTTGAAACGAAAAAGGGGGCGGATTGCTCCGCCCCCTGATCGTGTTGGTCCGGATCGGATCACTGCGCCGCGGGTGCGGTCGCAGACTTGCCGAATTCGGAGTACATTTCATTGCCGACGAACCCGAACTTGGTCACGCCCGAACCCTTGATGATGTTCAGGACGTTTGCCGAGAGCTGGTAGCTGGCGCCAGCTTCGGGCTGGAACTGCAGTTCCGGCTCGGGCTTGATCTGCAGGGTCTGCTGCAGCAGCGCAACCAGCTGGCCGCTGTTCACGGCCTGACCGTTCCACAGGATCTGGTCGGAGTTCGACAGCACCACCTTGTTCTTGATCGGCTCGACCTTGATGTCCGACGGCGGAGGATTCGGCGAAGGAAGGTCGATGTTGACCGCGTGGGTGGCGACCGGAATGGTGATGATGAACATGATGAGGAGCACGAGCATGACGTCGATCAACGGCGTCGTGTTCATTTCCATCATCGGCGAGCCATCATCCTTGCCGCCTGACATTGCCATGGGAAGTTACTCCTGAATTGACCTGGGGTCGAAGCGCTAAGGCCTCAGCCCGCTGGGTCCACCGGGTTCGAGATGAAGCCGACCGTCGGATAACCGGAGATCTGCACGTTATAGATCGCACCGGCAACGCAACGCCACGGGGCGTTGATGTCACCGCGGATGTGTACCTGCGGGATCTTGTCCGGGTTGTCGCGCAGGGCTTCCGGACCGCCTTCACGCTTCACGATCATGTCCAGGCGCTTGAACGCCATGTCACGCAGTTCGCTCGAATCCACCGGGGTGATGTTATTGAAGTAGATACGGCATTCACCGTTGCGCGATGCACCGTTGTAGCCCGGTTCACCGGCGCTGCGGCCGGCTTCGTCGGTGGTGCTCACGGTGAGCAGCAGGTTCTCGACCTTGTCCTTCGATTCCTGCGATACCATGATCGGCAAGTGCAACTTTTCGATCGTCTGGATCGCGACCGGAACCGCGATAAGGAAGATGATCAGCAGCACCAGCATCACGTCCACCAGAGGGGTCGTGTTGATGTCCGACATCGGGGCTTCTTCCCCGCCGGCGCCCATCGAAATTGCCATGGTTACATCCTATCCTGTCTTGGGGACCGGGGTGGGGCGGATCGGCATGCCGCGATCCAGCCCCATCCGGCGGTGGAAACCCGGTGGGTTCCCACCAGGGACCACCAGGCTCTTACGGCTTGGCCGGAGCAGCCGCCGGCTTGGCCGGGGCAGCCTTGGCAGCAGCCGGAGCAGCAGCCAGTGCGGGCTTCACGGCGCCCTTCGAGGTGATGTTGGCCAGCACGTCGGTCGAGAAGCCCTGGAGCAGTTCGGCGATGCGCTTGTTGCGAGCCTGCAGGTAGTTGTAGGCAAGCACGGCCGGAACGGCGACGAGCAGACCGAGCGCGGTCATGATCAGAGCTTCACCGACCGGACCGGCGACCTTGTCGATCGAGGCCGAACCAGCAAGGCCGATGGCGATCAGAGCGCGGTAGATGCCGACCACGGTACCGAACAGACCGATGAACGGCGAGGTAGCGCCGACGGTGGCGAGGAACGGCAGGCCCGAAGCGAGACGAGCGTTGATCGACTGTTCCGAACGAGCCAGCGAGCCGTGGAGCCAGTCATGGGCTTCCAGGGAGTCGGTCATCTTGCCGTGCTGTTCTTCAGCAGCCAGGCCATCATCGACCAGCTGGCGCCATGCGCTGTTCTTTTCCAGCTTCGCAGCACCTTCCTTGAGGGTGGCGGCGCGCCAGAAGTTGGTGCGGATTTCCTGGCCCTGCTTCAGAATCTTCGACTGTTCGAACCACTTGGTGAACAGGATGTAGAACGAACCGAACGACATCACGCCGAGGATGACCACGGTGGCGTAGGCGATGAAACCGCCCTGTTCCAGAGCTTCGGCAAAGCCGAACTTGTTCTGCGGAGCGGCGCCGGCCGCGAGAATTTCAAAAAGCATGCGATAGTCCTCTCAAGAAAGGTAGAAGCAAGAAGCCGGTCATCCCGGCCAGGGGTGCCCCGGTGTTGATCCGGCGGCCCTAGTGAACGTCAGTCCTTGGGGATGACCCAGCGCGTACGGCTCGAGTACGAACCCGTGGTCGGCTGGCCCTCGCCGTCGGTCGCCGGCGTGAAGCGGGCGCGGCGCTGCAGGTTTTTGCAAGTCGCTTCGTCGAGATCGGGGCTACCGCTCGAGCTGGTGACTTCGCAGTTGGTCACCTTCCCATCCGGCCCGATGGTCAGGCGGAAACCGGTGGTACCTTCGCGTTCCTCGCGCAGGGCGCGCGAAGGATAGTCGTTGGTGGTCACCCATTCTTGCGGGCGGCCGCGAGGGGCTGCCTGCTTGGGCGGAATGCGCGGCGGCGGCGGCGCAATTGCCGGCGCCGGGGGCGCAATGACCGGAACCACGGGGGCCGGCGGAGGGGCGACCTGCACGGTTTCGATCGCCGGGGGCGCGATGGCCACGTCGATCTTGACCGGGGGGGCCACAGGCGGAGGCGGCGGCGCAGCTTCCTGCTTGGGAGGCGGCGGCGGCGGTTCCTCCGGCTTTTCCGGCTCCTTGATGTCCACCGTTGTCACCTTCTTGATGATCTCTTTCGCGGCTGTGTAGGCAAGACCCGTAACGAGGGCATACCCGACCGCGACGTGAATCAGGGCAACGATGATCAGTGCGGTAATCTTGTTACCGCTCATCTGTTGGTCAGCGTAAGCCATTCAGACGCATCACTCCATTTCAGCGCCCGGAAAATCCGGGGCAACCCAGCACCGCAGCAAAGCTGCGGAACCAGGCAAAAATTAATCTTCCACCCTGCCGGTTGGTCCGGGACACCAGGCAGGCACGAGGCCTGATGAGCGCAAATTTTGACCGCCCTTGACTGAGCGAACCTGTTTTTTGGCGAGCTTTAGCGTCGCTTCCCGGCCCGCGCAACGCCTGAATCCGACCTTGCGACGGGTTAACCGGGAATTCACAAGGGTTAAGATCAAAATCAGGGAGCATGCCAGCATTTATGTGCAAAGAAGGCAGGCTGCATATGTCTAATCGGAGGCCGGATAATGCATCGTGGTGAAAACAAGCTGGCGAACCAAGGGCGAAAGGCGCTGAAGGGCGGTTACGCGGCCGCGTTTGGCGCTGCGCTGCTGGGCGCCGGCCTTTTTGCCGCGCCCATCCACGCAAAGGCTCCGCCCGAATCCATCCCGCTGCTGAGCTATGCCGATTTTGCCGATCTGGCGGATCGCGCGCCCGCTGTGCTGCGTGCTCAGGTGCGCAAGGTGGCGGTGGTCGAACCTGCCCGCGCGACCGGGCTGCGGCCGGGCTGGGCGCGTCTCTATGTCGAGGCGCGCACTATCGCCCTTCTGGCGGGGGCGCCGCTGACGGGTGATTCGCTGCGCTACCTGGCCGATGTTCCGTTGACCGTGAACGGCAAGGTGCCGAAGCTGGCGAAGAAGGATGTTCTCCTGTTTGCGCGGACCGTGGCGGGGCGTCCGGGTGAACTCCAGCTTGTGGCGCCCGATGCGCAGGTGCTGTGGAGCGCCGAGGGCGAGGCGCGCTTGCGAGGAGTGCTGGGCGAGTTGCTGGCTGCTGGCGCTCCGGGAAGGATTCGCAAGGTTCAGGAAGCGATTCACGTGCCCGGTAACCTGGCGGGCGAGGGCGAGACGCAGATGTTCCTGGCCACCGAGGACGGCGAGCCGGCCTCTATCACCGTGCTGCATGCGCCGGGCCAGCCTTCACGGTGGAGTGTGTCGTTTTCCGAAGTGGTCGATTCGTCGGCTGCCCCGCCTTTGCCGGGCACGCTGCCCTGGTATCGCCTGGCCTGTTTCCTGCCGCGGATGCTGGAGCCTGCCGCCAATGTTTCGGCAACCGAAACCGACCGGGCGCAAGCGGTGGCCGATTATGGCTGGGTGCTGGCGCAGCTTGGCTCCTGCGTGCGAACTCGCGGCTGATCATCAATTGCGGGTTACCGGGCGCAAGCCTCCTCTGGCCTTTCCAGTCGCACTGGCCTAGGGCGCGGCGCGAAAGGGATGAACATGGCCGAACCGCTTCGTATCGCGCTTGCAGGACTGGGAACCGTGGGGGCAGGCGTGATCCGCCTGATCGAAACCAACGCGGACCTTATTGCCCGGCGGGCTGGCCGGCCGATCCAGATTACTGCCGTCAGCGCCCGTGATCGCTCCAAGAAGCGGGGCGTGGACCTTTCGAACTACGCTTGGGAAGACGACATGGTCGTCATGGGCGAGCGGGGCGATGTCGACGTGGTCGTTGAGCTGGTCGGCGGGGCTGATGGCCCGGCCCTGGCACTTGCCCGCAGCACCATCGAGGCCGGCAAGGCGCTGGTCACCGCCAACAAGGCGATGATCGCTCACCACGGCCTCGAACTTGCGGCCAAGGCGGAAGCGGCGCGGGTGGCGCTGAAGTTCGAGGCGGCGGTGGCCGGCGGTATCCCGGTGATCAAGGGGCTGCGTGAGGGCGCTGCCGCCAATGCGATCGAGCGCGTCTACGGGATCCTCAACGGCACCTGCAATTTCATCCTTTCGACGATGGAAGATACCGGCCGCGATTTCGCCGACGTGCTCGCCGAGGCGCAGGCGCGCGGTTATGCGGAGGCCGACCCGACGTTCGACATCGAAGGGACGGACGCAGCCCACAAGTTGTCCATCCTCGCGGCCATCGCCTTCGGCGCCAAGATCGATTTCGCTTCGGTCGACACGGCCGGCATCTCGCGCCTGCGTGCGGCCGATATCGAGCAGGCCGATTCGCTAGGCTATGTGATTCGCCTGATCGGCATGGCAGAGCCGGACAGTTCGGCTGGCGCCCCCCGGCTGTTCCAGCGCGTCCAGCCGCACCTCGTGCCGTTTGATCACCCGCTGGCCCATGTCGATGGCGCAACCAACGCCGTGGTGGCCGAAGGCAATTTTTCCGGCCGGCTGCTGTTCCAGGG
>CAZVHM010000045.1:17322-19853 GCA_964627175.1 uncultured Novosphingobium sp.
CGGGCCGAAGCAGAAGGCGAAGTGCTGGTGGCGATGGTCACGCACGAGGGGCCGGAAAGCGCCGTGTGCGAGGCTCTTCGGCTGCTCGACGGATCTTCCAGCCTGGTCAGCCCGCCGCTGGTCATGCACATCCTCGGCAATTGACCCCACGCCTGGGCTGGGCAGCGGGTACTCGACACGAACCGCCGCCCTGTCTAAGCGATCCCGCGCACAAGCAAGCTATCAAGGAAGCCCATGAGCTCGACCCCTGCCAGCAAGGTTCTCGATCGCGTCCTCGTTCTCGAAATGGTGCGCGTCACCGAAGCTGCCGCGATCGGCGCGGCCAAGCTGATTGGCCGGGGCGACGAAAAAGCCGCCGATGCCGCCGCCGTTGAAGCCATGCGCCAAGCCTTCAACGAGCTCTATATGGATGGCACCGTCGTGATCGGCGAGGGTGAGCGCGACGAAGCCCCGATGCTATATATCGGTGAGAAGGTCGGCAATGCGATCGGCACTGGCCCGCGCATCGACATCGCGCTCGATCCGCTCGAAGGCACCACCATTTGCGCCAAGGCCGGCCCCAACGCGCTGGCCGTTCTTGCCGTTGCGGAAGAAGGCGGCCTGCTCAACGCGCCCGACGTCTACATGGACAAGCTCGCCGTCGGCCCCGGCTATCCGGAAGGGATCATCGATCTGGCGAAAAGCCCGAGTGATAACGTGCGCGCCGTGGCTGCGGCCAAGGGCGTCGAACCGTCGGACATCGTCGTCTGTGTGCTCGATCGTCCGCGCCATGCCGAACTCATTGCCGAACTGCGCGGACTGGGCTGCGGCGTGGCCCTGATCGGCGACGGTGACGTTGCCGGGGTGATTGCGGTCACCAACGAGGAAACCAACATCGACCTCTACATGGGGCAGGGCGGCGCGCCGGAAGGCGTTCTGGCTGCGGCGGCCCTGCGCTGCGTTGGCGGGCAGTTCAATGGTCGCCTGGTGTTCCGCAACGACGACGAGAAGGCCCGCGCCCACAAGTGGGGGATCGAGGATCTGAACAAGATCTACACCCGTGACGAGCTGGCCAAGGGTGATTGCATCTTTGCCGCCACCGGCGTGACCGATGGTTCGCTGCTCAAGGGCGTAAAGCACCACAAGAGCGGCCTGCTGACCACCGAAAGCGTTGTGATGCGCGCTTCGTCGGGCACGGTGCGCTGGGTCAAGGGCGAACACCGCCGCGCGCGGTGATATTGGTGGGCGGCGCCCGGCCAGCGCTGCTGTAAACCTCTGTAATCCGTGTTCCGGCGTGAGCATCGCCGGACAATGTTGCAATTGCGGGACTCTTGGCTAGAGGCCCTGTGATCCTTGGACGGAAGGGAAACCCGATGAAGCTGATGGCCGGCAACAGCAATCTGCCGCTCGCGCGCGCGATCGCAGGCTACCTTGAAACGCCGCTGACCGATGCCAGCGTGCGCCGTTTTGCCGACGAGGAAGTTTTCGTCGAGATTCACGAGAACGTGCGCGGCGAAGATGTGTTCATCGTCCAGTCCACCAGTTTCCCGTGCAACGACAACCTGATGGAACTGCTGATCTGCATCGATGCACTGCGCCGCGCATCGGCCAAGCGGATCACGGCGGTGGTTCCCTACTTCGGTTATGCCCGGCAAGATCGCAAGCCTGGCCCGCGCACGCCGATTTCGGCCAAGCTGGTGGCGAACCTGATCACCACTGCCGGGGCGGACCGCGTGCTTGCTGTCGATCTCCACGCCGGGCAGATCCAGGGCTTCTTCGATATCCCGACCGATAACCTGTTTGCCGCGCCGGTGATGGCCGCGGATATCCAGACGCGTTACGGCGGGCAGCCGTTGATGGTGGTCTCACCCGACGTGGGCGGCGTGGTGCGCGCCCGCGCCCTGGCGAAGCGGCTCGACAATGCGCCGCTCGCTATTGTCGACAAGCGGCGCGACAAGCCCGGCCAGTCCGAGGTGATGAACATCATCGGCGATGTGAAGGGCCGTGCCTGCATCCTGATCGACGATATCATCGATTCGGGCGGCACTCTGTGCAACGCTGCACAGGCGTTGATGGATGCTGGCGCCGCCAGCGTTACCGCCTACATCACGCACGGCGTCCTGTCGGGCGCGGCTGTGGCCCGGGTCAACAGCTCGGCGCTGAAGGAACTGGTCATCACCGATTCCATCCTGCCTACCGAGGCTACCCAGGAATCGGACCGGGTCCGTATTCTCACCATCGCACCGCTGATTGGCGAGGCTATTCGCCGCATTGCCGATGAAAGCTCGGTCAGCTCGCTGTTCGACTGATCACATCCGGGCGGAGAAAACCGCCCGGCCGGCACCGCCGGGAAAGCATAGTTACGGGCGTGGGGGCGATTGGCTTCTGCGCCCGTTTTCGTTTGCCCATCAAGACGCCAGCACATTGCTGACACACAAAAAAGGGGCCGGATTTCTCCGGCCCCTTCCTTATTGCTTGCCAGATGGCTCGCTGGATCAGTTGCCCGAACCCGGACCGTAGGTGATTTCCACCCGGCGGTTCTGGAGTTCGCG
>CAZVHM010000046.1:0-19697 GCA_964627175.1 uncultured Novosphingobium sp.
TCGAGGCCTTGATCCACCACATCGCATAAGTGGCGAGGCGGAAGCCGCGATCGGGCTCGAACTTCTTGACGCCCTGCATCAGGCCGATGTTGCCTTCGGAAATCAGTTCGCTGACCGGCAGGCCATAGCCGCGATAGCCCATCGCGATCTTGGCGACGAGGCGCAGGTGGCTGGTGACCAGTTGCGCAGCGGCATCGGTATCCCCATGTTCGGAGAACCGCTTGGCCAGCATGTATTCCTGCTCGGCGGTGAGAACCGGGAACTTGCGGATTTCCGACAGGTAGCGGTTGAGGCTTGCCTCGCCGCCCAAGGCCGGGACCACCGGAAGATTGCGTTTTTGTGCCACTGTATTCACCCGTCCTTTCGTTGTCGGCCGGACTTGTCGACCCTAGCAGGCATCGACGGTCCCGACCACAGCGGGGATTCAAAGAAAATCTGTTCAGTCTGATCGGAAACGGCGCAATTCGGCAAGAAGTTCCCCCATGTCCGGCGGCATCTCGCTGGCGAATCGCAACGCCGCGCCGGATACAGGGTGAATAAAGCCCAGCACCGCAGCATGAAGTGCCTGGCGCTGGAAATCGAGCCGGTTGAGCAGCGGTTTGATCCGCGCGGGAGAGCGTCCATATACAGGATCTCCCAATAGCGCATGGCCAATTGACGCAAGGTGAACGCGCACCTGGTGGGTTCGCCCGGTTTCCAGCCGGCATTCCACCAGTGCCGCGCCGCCGAGCGGTTCGACCACCTTGTAATGGGTCACCGCATGCTTGCCGCGCGAATCCTCCACCAATGCCATCTTCTTGCGATTGGTGGTGGAGCGGGCGATCGCACCCCGCACCGTGCCGGCAAGCGGCATCGGCACGCCGCCGGTGAGCGCGAAATAGGCGCGTTCGATCGAATGGTCGGCAAACTGGCGGGCAAGACCTTCATGGGCGGCATCGGTCTTGGCCACGACCAGCAGGCCGGAAGTGTCCTTGTCGATCCGGTGGACGATGCCGGGGCGGGCCACGCCGCCAATGCCGGAAAGCTGGCCTGCGCAGTGGTGCAGCAGCGCGTTGACCAGCGTGCCATCGAGGTTGCCCGCCGCCGGGTGAACGACGAGGCCTGCGGGCTTGTCCACCACCACGAGGTGTTCATCCTCGTGAACGATGACGAGCGGAATGTCCTGCGGGGCAGCTTCGGCGGGAATGGCATCGGGCACGGCGATGGTGAACGCGGTTCCTTCGGCGGGCTTGAGCGATGCCTGGGAAACGGGCTTTCCGCCCAGCGCAATGCGCCCTTCGGCCAGCAAGGCCTTGATCCGCTCGCGGCTGAGGCCCGAGGCATCGGCCAGCGCCCGGTCGAGCCGTTGGCCGCCGGCGGCGATTACGCCTGCAAGAATACTGCCTTCTCCCCCCATGCCACGCGATATGGGAAGCCTTTTTTCGGGGGCAAGGGGCTTTGCACTGCCGGTTGCGGGGTTTGGCTGTTCCGGCCGCTCTGGTATGGCGCGACGGTGCGCTTCGTGTTTTCCCTTGCCGCCCAGCGGGCCATGCTGACTGCCGCCGGGACAGCTCATCCGGCCGAGGCCTGCGGGCTACTGCTTGGTGAGGGAAGTCGGATCGAACAGGCCACCCTTGCGGCCAATGTCCATCCCGATCCGCTGCATCATTTCGAGATCGACCCGGCAGCCCTGATCGCCGCCCACAAGGCCGCGCGTGCCGGCGGGCCTGCGGTGATCGGCTATTGGCATTCGCATCCCAATGGTCTTGCTGCCCCTTCGCCAACCGATGCTGCCCTGGCGGCTGGCGACGGGCGCATCTGGGCAATCGTTGCAAGTGGAAGCATTACTGTCTGGTCCGACACGCCTGCGGGGTTCACCCGGCTTGGCTATGCGGTTGATGAGCGGTAAGGCAGCGGGCAACACCTTCCTGTAACGGGGCCTCATGACCAGCACTTCCTCTCTCGATCTTGCCAGCCTGCTCTGTTCGCGCCTGTGCCACGACATGTTGAGCCCCGTGGGCGCGCTGACCAACGGATTGGAGCTGCTGGCCGACGAACGGGACAGCGAAATGCGCGCCCGGATCGTCGAACTGCTGGAGCAAAGCGCCAAGACCAGCGCCGACAAGCTGAAGTTCTTCCGCCTGGCCTTTGGTGCGGCTGGCGGCTTTGGCGAAATGGTTCCGGTGGAGGAAGCCCGCGCGCTGGTTGATGCGCTGGTGGGCAACAACGGGCGGATCGAGGCGCGCTGGGCACTGACAGGCGATGTCTTGCCCAAGCCCGCGATCAAGACCCTGCTCAACCTCGCGCTGATCGGCATCGACGCGCTGGTGCGCGGCGGCACGCTGGATATCGGCGCGGAATTGCGCGGCAACGACGGGCAGGGCGAAAGCGAGATCGTGATTCGGGCTGCCGGCCCGCGCATCGCCTTCGATCCGCTGGTGGGCAAGGCGCTTGACGGAACGCTTGCCGAAGCAGACCTTTCCAGCCGCACCGCGCCGGCCGCGATGATCCGCCAGCTGGTGGGAAGTCTGGGCGGCGAGGTGCAGTCCATTCTCACCGAGGAAGCGCTCGTCATGGGGGCGGTGCTTCCGGTGCGTTGAGCGAAGGGGCACGGCACGGCGATGGGATCGATGCGGCAGTGGCTGGTCCACCGCGAGGCGCCTTCGCCCAACTGGAACGAGCGCAAGCTGCCGATTTCCATGGTGGTGCTGCACTACACCGGCATGGAAAGCGCGGCTGCCGCGCTCGAGCGGATGTGCGATCCCGCAGCCGAGGTGTCGGCCCATTACATGATCGACGAGGATGGGACCGTTACCCAACTGGTCGATGAGGCGAAGCGCGCCTGGCACGCCGGCCGCTCCAGCTGGCGCGGCGAAACGGATGTGAATTCGGCCTCGATCGGGATCGAACTGGTCAATCCCGGCCACGAGTTTGGCTATCGCCCCTTTCCCGATGCCCAGATCGGCGCGCTGCTGCCGCTGCTGGCCGATATCGTGAAGCGCCACGATATCCCGCGGGCCAATGTGGTGGGCCATTCCGATGTGGCGCCGGCGCGCAAGGACGATCCGGGCGAGCTGTTTCCGTGGGAAGAACTGGCGCGCCACCACCTGGCCCTTCCGGTGCCCCGCCTGAAAATGCGGCTGGTGTTCGATAATCCCGGCGCTTTCTATCTGGCGCTGGAACGGTTCGGCTATGACATCACCGATCAGCAGGCTGCCGTGCGTGCTTTTCAGCGCCGCTTCCGGCCCCGCTGCCTTGATGGTGTTCCCGATGGCGAATGCGGCGCGCTCCTGTTCGAACTGCTGCTTGAACGCGACCTTGGACGTGCGCGCTAAACCCTGCTAGGGCAATGAAGCGCCAGGGGGCCGGGCAGCCGCGTCGCTAGCAATAGCGCCGAGGAAAGTCCGGGCTCCACGAAACAAGGGTGGCGGGTAACGCCCGCCGGGCAGGGGATTTCGGTCTCAGGCCAAGGGAAAGTGCCACAGAGAGCAGACCGCCTGCCATCGGCAGGTAAGGGTGAAAGGGTGCGGTAAGAGCGCACCGCGTTTCCGGTAACGGCGACGGCATGGCAAACCCCACCCGGAGCAAGACCGAATAGGGGCGGCGCGTTCCTTCGGGGACAGGCGTGTTTCGCGCCGACCGCCCGGGTTGGTCGCTAGAGCGCCGTGGCAACACGGCGCCGAGAGGAATGGCTGCCCTTGCGGATACGGTCTCTCTTTAGGGATACCGTCCGTGAGACAGAACCCGGCTTACAGGCCCTCTGGCGTTTTCATTGCAGCATCGTCCCGCCCTTGCGCGGGCAGGCTCAGCGATTGTCGCAGGCCGACCAGTCGCCCGCGTTGCAGGCTGCCACGCGGCGGCGCCACTGCGCCATGTCGCGCTCGTATTGGGCCTGGGCGCGGGCGTGGTCGGCAATCCGCGCCTGCGATTGTTCGGCTTCCTGGCGATAGCGTGCATCGCGGACGGCAAAGCGGGCCGCAGCCTCACGGTTGAGGCGCTGAATCTCCAGCTTGTCCTGCCGCAACTCTTCGGGACTCTTGGCGTTGGCCGGGGCAAGGAAGGCGGGCAGGGCGAGGGCGGCAAGTGCGAGCAGGCGGGTGGCGGATTTCATCGCCGCCAGCTCTGGCCCGCGCTTCCTGTCGGCACGATTAACGCCGCTCGCATGCCTGCGCTTCAGGGCCGGCCGATGCTGCTATATTCAAAGCCCTTGGCGCGCACGTCTTCCGGGCGATAGACGTTGCGCAGATCGACCAGCACCGGCGAACGGGCGATCTCGCGCACCCGGTCAAGGTCCAGGGCGCGGAAGGCGTCCCACTCGGTCACCAGGGCGATCGCGTCTGCGCCCTCGATCGCGGCATAGGGGCCGGAAACCATCTCCACGCCCGGCATCAGCGGCGCGGCCATTTCCATGCCTTCCGGATCATAGGCCGAAACCAGCACGCCGGCATCCTGCAAGGTCTGGGCGATGGCGATGGCCGGGGCATCGCGCATGTCGTCCGTGTTGGGCTTGAAGGTCAGGCCCAGAAGGGCAACCTTCTTGCCGCGCGCTGCTTCCTGTCCGCCCAGCGCGTCGATCACCTTGCGGCCCATCGCACGCTTGCGGCTTTCGTTGACCTTGGCCACCGCTTCCACGATCCGCAGCGGGCTGTCGTAATCTTCCGCGGTCTTGAGCAGGGCCAGCGTATCCTTGGGGAAGCACGATCCGCCATAGCCCGGCCCGGCGTGAAGGAACTTCGACCCGATCCGGTTGTCCAGCCCGATGCCGCGCGCCACATCCTGCACATTGCCGCCCACCTTCTCGCACAGATCGGCGATTTCGTTGATGAAGGTGATCTTGGTGGCCAGGAAGGCGTTGGCCGCATACTTGATCAGTTCCGAGGACCGGCGGCTGGTGAAGATCAGCGGCGCCTGGTTCAGGAACAGCGGGCGATAGACTTCCTGCATCACTTCGCGGCCGAAATCGTCCTCGGCACCCACCACGATCCGGTCGGGCCGCTTGAAATCGCCAATGGCCGCGCCTTCGCGCAGGAATTCGGGGTTGGAGACGACCGAAACCGGGAACGGCAGCTTTGCTTCGCCAATGATCCGCTCCACCGCATCGCCCGTGCCCACCGGCACGGTGGACTTGGTGACGATCACTGCGGAATTTTTCAGGCTCTGGCCTATTTCCTCGGCCACGGCATAGACGAACGACAGGTCGGCGTGGCCATCGCCCCGGCGCGACGGAGTGCCCACGGCGATGAAGATCGCCTTGGCGCCCTCGATCCCTTCGGCCAGCGAAGTGGTGAAGGAAAGCCGGCCGGCCTTCACGTTGCCGGCCACGAGTTCGGCAAGGCCGGGTTCGTAGATCGGCATGATTCCGGCATTCAGCCGCTCGATCTTGCCCGGATCCTTGTCGATGCAGACCACTTCGTGCCCGAAATCGGCAAGGCACGCGCCCGAGACCAGGCCGACATAGCCCGAACCAACCATTGCGATCTTCATGCAACACTCCTGGTATTCGTCTGGACGGCGGCGCTGTCCTCGCGCGCCTCGATCAGCCAGCGGTCCGTGCCTTCAAGGCCGAGCGCGGTCAACCGTCCGGAAGCGAAAGCGCCGGTATCAAGCCCGATGCGATTGGGCCGCACCTGGGCTTCATCGGTGATGGTATGGCCGTGAACGACCACGCAGCCATGATCCCCGGCATAGGACAGGAACGGCTCTCGGATCCAGCGCAGGTCGGCTTCGCGCTGGACTTCGATCGGAACATCGGGCGCGATTCCGGCGTGAACGAACAGGTAGTCGCCAATGCGGATGGCGTTTTCGAAGCTGCGGACAAAGGCAATATCGGCCGGCGGGATCGCCGCGTGCATCAGCGCCTGCACTTCGCCCAGATCTGCTGCAGCATAGACCGCTGGATCGATCGGGTAGCTGAGCAGTGTTTCGCGCCCGCCGTACTTCAGGAATGGGCGCAGCACATCCTCGCGTTCCAGCGACAGGAGCAGCATCTCTTCGTGGTTGCCGGCAATCACCCGAACGGTGCGGCGGGTCTGCCATTCCCGCGTGGCGGCCAGAACGCCCGCGCTGTCCGGTCCGCGGTCGATCAGGTCGCCCAGCAGGATCACCGTTGTGCGCGCCGGCCCGCGCGCCGCGTCGTCGGCGTCGATGGCCTCGATCAGCGCGGCGAACAGGTCCAGCCGGCCGTGGATGTCGCCCACTGCGTAAATGCGCTCGCCAGCCGGCACGGCGGCAGGGGCGCGTTGCGGCTGGGGGGCGCGAAAGAGGTTGCGGATGGCGTTCAGCATCGGGCGGTGGTTCGTTGCGGTGCGGTATAGGAGGCCCGGCGCTTCCGCACAACCAATCCGCGCCTGCCGGCCACGTCACTGTTGCTCAAAATCCACACTTGGCGGCGCAATGTGTGCTGTGTGGGTTATGCCCCTTGTGAAAAGGGGCTGAATTTCCAAATAGGCCTGCGTGTTTGGTCGACTGCGCCCGAATAACGAGGTGTTGCGATAATGACACGAGTGGGCGAGGACCACATCTTGATTGAGGGAAATACCATGATCACCACTGTTCGCGGCCTGCTGGCCGCTACCGCTCTGGTTGGCGCTTTTGCCGCTGCTCCGGCTTTCGCTCAGGAAGCTCCGGCTGGCGATCTGACCGTGACCGGCAGCGTTGCGCTCGTGACCGACTACCGCTTCCGCGGCGTGTCGCAGACGAACGGTGACCCGGCCGTGCAGGGCACGATCGAAGTGGGCCACTCCAGCGGTCTCTATGCTGGTGTCTTCTCGTCGTCGATCTCGGGCGGCGATGTTCACGGCAGCCAGGAAGTGAACCTTTACGCCGGCTACAGCCGCGAAGTGATCCCCGGCCTGACCGCTGATCTCGGCCTGAACTACTACGCCTTCCCGGGCGGCCACGTTGGCAAGGCTGACTTCTTCGAGCCCTACGCCTCGCTCAGCACCACCTACGGCCCGGCCAAGGTCAAGGTTGGCTTGAACTATGCCTGGAACCAGGACGCCCTGGGCAACGACGACAACATCTATGCCTACTCGAACGTCGATGTTGCCGTGCCGAACACCCCGCTGACCCTGTCGGCTCACGCCGGTTACCGCGATGGCAACCTTGCCGCTCCGGTCTATGCCGGCCCGCAGAAGAACCACGGCTGGGATTACTCGGCTGGCGTTTCGGCCACCGTGCTCGGCAAGGTCACCGTTGGCGTGAAGTATGTCGGCGTTGAAGGTCCGGTGGTCAGCCGCCTGACCGACGACCAGGTTGTCGGCACCCTGTCGGTCGCGTTCTGATCGAACGCCCCGTTCAAGGCTGAAATCCAGGAAGGCCCGTCCCGCTTCGTGCAGGGCGGGCCTTCCGCTTTTCCGGTGCGGTGCTATCTCTTGTGGCGAAACGGATATTCCTGAAAGGGGCACCCGCGTGACCAAGTATCTGCACACCATGATCCGGGTGACCGACCCGGAAGCCACGATCCGCTTCTTCAACCTGATCGGGTTGGAGGAAGTTCGGCGGATGGAAAGCGAGAAGGGACGTTTCACCCTGATTTTCCTCGCCGCGCCGGGCCAGGAAGGCGTGGCCGAGGTGGAACTGACCTTCAACTGGCCGGCGGCCGACGGCTCTGTGAGCGAGATTTACAGCGGCGGTCGCAACTTCGGCCACCTCGCCTACCAGGTCGATAACATCTATGAGACGTGCCAGCGCCTGATGGATGCCGGTGTCATGATCAATCGCCCCCCCCGCGATGGCCACATGGCCTTCGTTCGCACGCCCGATGGCATCTCGGTCGAACTGTTGCAGGATGGCTTCCTCGAACCTGCCGAACCGTGGGCCTCGATGCCCAACATCGGCGAGTGGTGAGGGCGCGCTAGCCCTTGCGGGCAAGGCGCAGCAGCACGAATCCCAGCACGGCTGAAATTGCCGAGCCGCCAAGAATGCCCAGCTTGGCTTCTTCCACCAGCAGCGGTGCGGTGGGAAAGGCCAGGCCGGTAATGAACAGGCTCATGGTGAAGCCGATCCCGCACAGCGCCGAAAGGCCCCACAGTTGCATCCAGTTGGCCCCTGCCGGCCGCGGGGCAAAGCGGGTGCGATCGGCCAGCAGGATGGCGCCGAATATCCCGACCTGCTTGCCCACCACCAGCCCAGCGCCAACCGCCAGCGGCAGCGGGGCCATCGCCGCCGCCATGCCGCCCCCGGCCAGGTGAACCCCGGCGTTGGCAAAGCCGAACAGCGGTACGATCAGGTAGGCGCTCCACGGCGCCAGCCCATGTTCCAGCCGCAGGAGCAGGCTATCGCCACTGCGATGGTCCGGCTGGAGGGGAATGGTGAACGCCGCCAGCACGCCGGCCACGGTGGCGTGAACTCCGGAATGGAGCACCGCATACCACGCCAGCGTGCCCAGCACGGCATAGGGCAGCACCCGCCCTTCGCGGCGCCAGCCCAGCAGCGCCATGATCACCAGCGCCGCTGCTGCCAGCGCCAGCCAGCCGGCCTTGATCGAAGGGGTATAGGCGAGCGCGATGATCGCGACCGCGCCCAGGTCGTCCACGATAGCCACGGTTAGCAGGAACAGCCGCAGCGAAGGTGGAAGGCCCTTGCCAACCAGCGCCAGCACACCAACCGCAAAGGCGATATCGGTGGCGGCGGGAATCGCCCAGCCGGCGCCGATGCCCGGCGTGCCGCGGGCGACGAACAGGTAAACCGCCGCCGGAAGAGCCATTCCGGCGAGGGCTGCAAGCACCGGAAGCCGGCGCTGGGCCGGATTGGCCAGCTGTCCATCAAGAATTTCGCGCTTTATTTCGAGGCCCACCACAAAAAAGAATACGGCCATCAACGCATCGTTGATCCACAAGTGCGCGGTGGAAAGATAGGCAATCGGCGTCCATCCCAGCGGGTCATGAAAAATTGAATGGTAGTTGGAACTTAGTGTCGAGTTGGCACAGGCCATGGCTGCCGCTGCGGACAGAATTAGCAGTAGTCCCGCGCCTGCATCGCCATGAAGAAGGCGCAGCATCGCACGTGAAATCCGGCTGAAAACAGGGCTTGTACGCGGCATTCGGGGCAGTTCCATCGTAACCGGGCTCTTTGCAGTCCGGTGTAGTTTCTTTACGTACTAACCCCAGGGGTTGTACGGGGGATTCGATTGCATGGCCTATTGGGCGCATGCCTTGGCTTCGTCATCGTTCGTGGAGGTGCCTCTGCAGTGGCTGCAGATGGCGCAGTACGAATTGATGTTGTTCGCCGGGTTCTGGTTCGTCGTTGGCATGATCGACGAAATGGTACTCGATGTCACGTGGTTGTGGCTGCTGGTGCGGGGGCGGGTGCGCTCGGCGTGGCTGAAGGAGGATGTCTCCGGCCGTGAGCTTGCCGGCGTGGCTGCGGTGTTCATCCCGGCCTGGCGCGAGGCGAACGTTATCGGCGCCACGATCAGCCACGCGCTGAAGGTATGGCCTCATCGCGAATTGCGGCTCTACGTGGGTTGTTATCGCAACGATCCGGCCACTATCGCCGCAGCCATGCAGGCCGCTGCCGGTGATCCCCGCGTGCGGCTGGTGGTACACGACCGTGAAGGGCCGACCACCAAGGCCGATTGCCTCAACCGCTTGTATGGCGCGCTGTCGGAAGATGAACTGCGCTCGGGCCGGCGGGCCCGCTGCGTGGTGCTGCACGATGCCGAGGACATGGTCCATCCTGCCGCGCTGGTGGTGATGGATTCGGCGCTGGATGGTGCCGGCTTCGTGCAACTGCCGGTAAGGCCGGAGCTGATGCCCGCATCGCGCTGGGTTTCCGGGCACTACGCCGACGAATTCACCGAAGCGCATGCCAAGGCGATGGTCGTGCGCGATGCGCTGGGCGCGGCGCTGCCGGCGGCTGGCGTGGGTTGCGCGATCGCGCGGGATATCCTGTCCGAGCTGGCCGATGCCCGGAAAGCAGAGCTGGAGCGCGACGAGGGGCCGATGACCGGCCGGCGGGCAGGGCCGTTTGCGGCCGAGTGCCTGACCGAGGATTATGAGCTGGGCTGGCGGATCGCTCGCAGCGGGCGGCGCGGCCGGTTCCTGCGGCTGCGCGACCAGCAAGGACAACTGATCGCCACGCGCAGCTATTTCCCCGCCACGATCAGCGAGGCCGTGCGTCAGAAAACCCGCTGGGTGCATGGCATCGCCTTTCAGGGCTGGGACCGGCTGGGCTGGTGGGGGCGCGGCACCGATCTTTGGATGGCGCTGCGTGATCGGCGTGGCCCGCTGGTCGCGCTGGTGCTGTTCGTGGCCTATGTGCTGGTGGTGATCAGCGCCGGGCTGGGCGCGGCCGAGGCGGCGGGGCTGATCGCGCCGACGCCAACCCCGGCGGGCGTGCGCCTGCTGATGGCGGTTTGTCTGGCCGGATTGCTCTGGCGGCTGGTGTTCCGCTTTGTATTTACCGCCCGCGAATATGGCGCGGTCGAAGGGCTGCGGGCGATCCTGCGCATCCCGGTGTCGAACCTGATCGCGATCATCGCCGGGCGGCGCGCCTTGTTCGCCTATGTCCGCAGCCTCAACGGCGCGGCTGTACGCTGGGACAAGACCGAGCATCGTGAACACCCGGCTCTGGCGCGTGATGCACTGCTTGCGCAGGCCCGCGCATGATCATCGAGAGCCGTTCGCGCGGGCAGCCCCTGCTGGCCCTTGTCCTGCTGGTGGGCGGCTGGATCGGCATGCGGGCGTTTTACTGGGAGCAGGCGCTTGATGCTCAGGACGGCGCGCAGCAGCAGGCGGCAGCCTTCGCGCCGGGGGCGGCCAACCTTGCCCAGGCCGGCCAGAAGCCGGCACAGCGAACTGCTGCCGGTCCCGGGCTGCCGGTAACCGCCACCGGACGGCTGGATTATGCAGCGCAGGCCCTGCCGCAGCCCCTCGCGCCGGTCGCGATGCCGCTGCCACCTGTCCCGCAGGCCGAATTGCTGCCGGCGCCGCTCATGCCGGTGTTGCCGGCGCGCGATCCCGCCCCAGCCCCGGCAGGTTCATCAGCCACCGGGCGGATCGCCGGGGCGGCTGGCCATCATGCGATGTGGCTTGCCGCTACCGCGCTGATGCCGCTGCCGCCGCTCGGCATCAGACAGGCACCGCAACGAACTGTGGTGCCGGCACGCCGTTGGTCGGCCGATGGCTGGCTGTTGCTGCGGCCCAATCCGGAAGAGCCGATCACCCCTGGCCCCTTGCGCGGCACTTATGGCGCCAGCCAGGCCGGGGCGGTGGTCCGCTACCGGTTGGACCGGCTGAGCGGGCACAAGCCCTCGCTCTATGCGCGCGGCGCGGCCGCAATCGGCCAGCAGCGCGAGCATGAGGCGGCGCTGGGCCTTTCCGCCCGCCCGCTTGCCGCGCTGCCGCTGGTGGCGATGGCCGAAGCGCGCGTGAACGAAGGGCGCGGCGCCAGAACGCAGCTGCGCCCGGCCGTGGCCGTGGTCACCGAGCTTGCCCCGCAGCCGCTGCCGCTAGGCTTTACTGGCGAGCTTTATGTGCAGGGCGGCTGGATTGGCGGGCGCAAGCCAACCGGGTTCATCGATGGTTTGGCGCGGGCCGAACGGCCGGTGGCTGTTGTGGGGCCAGACCTGACGCTGAAGGCTGGTGCTGGCGCTTGGGGTGCGAAGCAGCGCGGCGCTTCGCGGTTCGATCTGGGGCCGGTGGCAAGCCTTGCCGTACGGCTGGGCGATACTGGTGCAACCGCGCGGATCGAGGCGGATTGGCGCTTCCGTGTGGGCGGGCGTTCGCGGCCCAAGTCCGGCCCTGTGCTGACCGTTTCGGCCGGCTTCTGATTCTTCCCTGCTTTCAGGGCAAATCCGCTTCAATGTGAAGGCGCGGGCGGCTAGGCTGCGTGGCGAACGATGGACGTCTATCTCCCTATCGCCAACCTTGCGGTCAACGGCCTGATCATCGTCGCGCTTGGCGGGGTAACCGGGCTGCTGTCTGGCATGTTCGGCGTGGGCGGCGGCTTCCTGACCACGCCGCTGCTGATTTTCTATGGCATTCCGCCCACCGTGGCCGCCGCTTCGGCCGCCAGCCAGGTCACCGGCGCCAGCGTTTCGGGCGTTCTGGCTCATACGCGGCGGGGCGGGGTGGATTACCAGATGGGCGGTATGCTGGTGCTAGGCGGGGTGATCGGCACCGGGCTTGGCGCGCTGTTGTTTCGTTTTCT
This sequence comes from uncultured Novosphingobium sp., assembly GCA_964627175.1. GTDB lineage: Bacteria > Pseudomonadota > Alphaproteobacteria > Sphingomonadales > Sphingomonadaceae > Novosphingobium. Next base: position 12,133 of record CAZVHM010000046.1, read on the forward strand.
CACTGCGCTGGGGCAGATCGATACGGTCATCAACGTGCTTTATGTCCTGCTGCTGGGCGGGATCGGCGGTTTCATGGCGCGGGATTCGGCGCGCGAAATTCGCGCCCGGAAAAGCGGCATTCCATTGCCGGCACGCAAGCGGCGCCATCACCCGCTGGTGGCCAGCCTGCCGCTGCGCTGGCGGTTCTATCGCTCCGGGCTTTATATCTCGCCGCTCGCCCCGCTGTTGCTGGGCATGGCAACCGGCGTGCTGACCATGCTGATGGGCATTGGCGGCGGGTTCATGCTGGTGCCGGCGATGCTCTATATCTTGGGGATGAGCGCGAACGTGGTGGTCGGCACTTCGCTGTTCCAGATAACGTTCGTAACCATCGCCACGACCATGATGCACGCGCTCACCACTCGCGCGGTCGATCTGGTGCTGGCCGTTCTGCTGCTGCTCGGTTCGGTCACAGGGGCGCAAGTGGGCGCGAACGTGGCCTTGCAGGTGCGGCCCGAACGCTTGCGCCTGGTGCTGGCGGCAATCGTGCTGATCGTGGCCTTCCGCATGGCGCTGGGGCTGACTTACCGGCCGGATGCGATCTACACGGTGACGCCGCTGTGAAGCGCTTGTTCGCCCTGCTGTGCCTGGTCTTGCTGGGCGGTGCGCGCGATCCGATCCTTGTGCCGGAAATCTCGCAGCACGAAGTCGAAGTGCGGCAGGGCTTCACCGGAACCGAACTGTTGTTGTTCGGCGCGATCCTCGATCCGGCCGGAACCCGTGCCGGGCGGGATTACGATATCGTCGTGGTGCTAAAGGGGCCAACCCGTTCGATCACCCTGCGCGAAAAGCAGAAGCACGCGGGGATCTGGGTCAACGCGGCCAGCGCGGAATTTCGTTCGGCTCCCGCGTTCTACGCTGTCGCCTCGTCCCGCCCGATCGAAAAGATCGTCGATCCGCGCACTGCGGCGATCTATGAACTGGGGCTGCCCTTCCTCCAGCTTTCCCCGATCGGTTCGATTGACCCGGAAGAGCAGGTGCGCTTTGCCGCCGGACTGGTTTCGCTGATGGCCGATGATGCGCTTTATCAGGAAGACCCCGGCGGGGTGGGGGTGAACGAACAGGTGCTCTATCAGGCGCGGATCCGCTTGCCATCCAATGTGCAGACTGGAACCTATACCGCTGAAACTTTCGCCATCACGCGCGGGCGGGTGGTGGCGTCGGCCATTTCGCGCGTCGAAGTGAACAAGGCCGGGTTCGAGAAGGGCATCGCCGATTTCGCGGAGCAGCGCGGGCTGGTCTATGGCCTACTGGTGGTGGCTGTCTCGGTGGGGATGGGCTGGCTGGCCGGCCGGCTGTTCGCCCGACGATGAACTGTAAGCCGTTTTGGTTTAGGTAGAAATTAACTTCGCAACCCTAGCTTTGTCACCAGGTGTAATAAGGCTGGTGAGCTATGTCGGACATGAGCATTAGGGGTTTTGACCAGGCCAATCCTGCCAATCTGCAGGATCTTCCCGATGATCTTGGCGGTGCCCGGCCTCTTTCCTCTGCGGCCAATGCCAGCGAACCGATCGGGGTAATCCTCGATATCGCCGGTTCGTCCTCTGCCATCGCCCTGGATCTGGAACGGTTGCAGGAATGTGCGGAGGATAGCGATCCTTCCGTGGCGCTCGCCGGGCAGGTTGGCAGCCAGATCAAGATCCGCGTGGGGCGGGGCTGGCTGCTCGCCAGCGTGCGCACCCAGCGCCAGGATGGCAAGTCTTCCGGCATCCTCGCCAACATCGACTTCCTGGGCGAGGGCGACGAGGAAAAGCTGACCGGGCGCATTCACGGCTTCCGCCGCGGTGTGACCCGCTATCCGATCCCTGGCGCTCTGGTCTATCCGGCCACCAGCAACGACTTGCGCCAGATCTATGCCAGCGACGGACGCTCGGCGATCCAGGTGGGCACAGTGTTTCCCACCCGCGACATCCGCGCCGGGATGTATATCGATTCGCTGCTGGGCAAGCACTTCGCGCTGCTCGGTTCCACCGGTACCGGCAAGTCGACCAGCGCGGCCCTCATTCTGCACAAGATCTGCGAAAGCGCCCCCCAGGGCCATATCGTGATGATCGACCCGCACGGCGAATATTCCGCCGCGTTCCGCAACACCGGCGTGATCTTCGACACCTCGAACCTGCAGCTGCCCTACTGGCTGATGAACTTCGAGGAACACTGCGAAGTGCTGCTAACCTCGCGGGGGGAAGCCCGGCAGGTGGATGCCGATATTCTGGCCAAGTGCCTACTGGCCGCGCGGATGAAGAACCGCATGGCGGAAGGCATGGGCAAGATCACGGTCGATAGCCCGATTCCCTATCTGCTGTCCGATCTGTCCAACATCCTCCAGAATGAAATGGGCAAGCTCGACAAGGGCACCAATTCGATCCCCTACATGCGGATCAAGACCAAGCTGGACGAGTTGAAGGGCGATCCGCGCTACCAGTTCATGTTTTCCGGCATGCTGGTGGGCGATACGATGGCCGAATTCATCGCCCGCCTGTTCCGCCTGCCGGCGCAGGGCAAGCCGATCTCGATCGTCGACGTTTCGGGCGTTCCCTCCGAAGTGACCTCGACCGTGGTGGCCGTGCTGGGCCGGCTGATCTTCGATTTCGCCATCTGGGCGCGCGAAGAGGAAACCCGCCCCGTGCTGCTGGTTTGCGAGGAAGCGCACCGCTATGTTCCGAACGAACGGAACGCCGATGGCTCCTCGGTCGGCCGCATCCTCAGCCGTATTGCCAAGGAAGGCCGCAAATACGGCGTTTCGCTGGGCCTGATTACCCAGCGCCCGTCCGATCTGGCCGAAGGTGTGCTGTCACAGTGCGGCACGATCATTTCGATGCGCCTCAACAACGACCGCGACCAGGCCTTCGTTAAGGCGGCGATGCCCGAAGGCGCGCGCGGCTTTCTCGATTCCATTCCCGCCCTGCGCAACCGCGAATGTATCATCTGCGGCGAAGGCGTTGCCGTGCCGATTCGCGTGGCGTTCGACGATCTTGAAGAAGCCAAGCGCCCCGCCTCGGCCGATCCTTCGATCAGCGAACTGTGGCGTCAGTCCGGCGGCGAGGAGGAGATGGTGCAGCGCACCGTCATGCGCTGGCGCGCGCAGGGGCGCTAGGCTTTAGCCTCAGTCGGTACCGATCCGTTTGCGCCAGCTGCCGCGCGAGTAACCCAGCCACATCAGGGTCATCGCCACGGCTGAACTGAACGGATACGTCCACCACAGCGCTTCCGATCCGATGAAGCGATAGGCGATGAAGTAGAAGCCGAGGCGCACCGGATAGAACGAGATGCCCATGATGATCAGCGGCAGGATGACCGCGCCATAAGCGCGCATCGTGCTGCCGAAGATCATCATCACCCCCGATAGGGCGAACGACCAGGTGCAGATCAGCTGGATGTGCATCGCAATGGGCATGGCGGCGCTGTCAGAGCCGAGGAACAACGCCAGCAAGGGGCGGTCGAACAGCACGATCAGCGCCGCGAGTGTAAGAGTGATGGCCAGGTTGCAGGCAATCCCGGCGCGGTTGGTCTGTTCCACTCGCTCGTGCTTGCCCGCGCCGATGGCCTGGGCCACCATCGCGCTAACCGCAGACGAGATGGCGAAGGCTGGCATCTGCAGATAGTTCCACAGCTGCAACGAGGCGCCATAGGCTGCAGTGGTATCCAGGCCCTCGCGGTTGACAAGGCCGATCAACACCATCGAGGCGGTGGAAATCAGCAGCATCTGCGCGCCCATCGGCAGGCCCTTGCCCACGATGTAGCGAAGTTCCGCCATGTTCGGAGCAAGATAGCCCAGTTCCGCCCCACGCAGGCGCAGGGGCAGGTCTGCCTGGTAAAGCCGATAGACCATCATCAGCACGCCGGCGATGTTGGCGGCGGCGGTCGATAGCGCCGAACCGGCGATCCCCAGCGCCGGGATCGGTCCCAGCCCCAGGATCAGCACCGGGTTGAACAGGATATCCAGCACCACCGTCAGGATCATGGCCCGCAGCGGCGTGCGCGAATCCCCGGCGCCGCGCAGGCCGAGCGAGAGCATCATCGAAATTGCGGCAAACGGGGTGGTGATGAAGATCACCCGCAAATAGGCATCGGCTTCGGCGATGCTGGCCTGCGGGGTGGCGAGCACAGCCAGCAATTGCGGCGAAAGGAACCAGCCGCACAGCCCGGTGAACAGCGAGATCAGCGCGCAAAACCCCAGCCCGGCGCCAAAGGTGCGCCGCGCAGCGGGCAGATCTCGCGCGCCGAAATGGTGGCCGATCCGCACTGTGGTGGCCATGCCGAAACCGTAAACGGCGGCAAACATCAGGAACATGACCACGTTGGCATTGGCCGTCGCAGCCAGCGCACTTTCGCCCAGCAGGCGGCCGACCCACACCGCGTTGATCGATCCGTTCAGTGTTTGCAGGAAGTTGGCGATCAGCGTGGGGATCGAAAACAGCAGCAGGGTCTTGAAGATCGGCCCTTCCGTCAGGTTGCCCTTCAGGTGCCGCGGGGGCGCCCCCTCATCGTCATCGGGCACAGGGTACAGTTCGGCCGGATTCGTCTCGGTCATGTGCCCCGGGTGTCGCCGTAAAGATGAATGTGCAGGCGGTCGGTCAACCGCAGCCCGTGTTCCAGCGCCAGCGGGGCAAGCCAGCGCATCCGGGTGGTGATCGCGGTGCTGTCTGTGCCTTCGGCCATCAGGAAGATCCGCTCTGCGGGGAGGGCATAGGTTTCCTGCAGGGCCAGCACTTCGGCAAGATCTTCCGGTTCAGCGATCACGAACTTGAAGAAGGCGCGCGGGTCTGCCGTCCAGTGCGCCAGCCGTTCGGGAATGAGCGCAAGCTCGGCCGGGTTGCCGCTATGGGCCAGTTTCGGGCTGACGTTGTATTGCGCCACCAGCGGATCGAGCGCGGGATGCGGCGCGACCGTGCCGTTGGTTTCGATTTCCACGGCTGTTCCCCGCGGCAGCAGCGCCACCATCCGGGCCAGCGCCGCCCCTTGCAGCAGCGGTTCGCCGCCGGTGATTATCAGCCGCTGCTGGCCCAGCGCGGCAATCCGCGCCGCCACATCGGCCGCGTCCAGCACCAATTGGTTTTCGGCCCGGTCAAACGCCAGATTGGCGCGGTGCGGGCGGTTATCGCCGGCAAAGCGCCAAGTATAGGCCGTGTCGCACCACTGGCAGGCCAGGTTGCAGCGCGACAGCCGCACGAAAGCGGTGGGCTTGCCGGCAGAAGGGCCTTCGCCCTGGAGCGAGGCGAAGATCTCCGGTTCGCCCGGGGTCGTGGTGGCGAGGGTGAGCGTCACCCCAGCCGGGCCAGCGCCGCGCGCAGCCGTTCGGCTTCGGCGGCGTGCATCGCATGGTCGGCTCGGGCCTTTTCCACCGCTTCGGGCTTGGCCTTTTCCACGAACGAGGGATTGCCCAGCCGCCCTTCGAGCGACTTTGCCTCCTTTTCCGAAACGGCCAGTGCCTTTTCCAGCCGGGCCTTTTCGGCGGCGATGTCGATCACCCCTTCCAGCGGGATGATGATGTTGGCATCGCCCGCGCCAATCTGCATTGCCGCCCCCGCAGGCGCGGCATCGAAGCGGATGCCGTTGAGCCGGGCCAGCCGGTCGATCGCCGCCGGGTTGCGGTCGATGATCCCGCGGGTCTGGGCCGAAGGTTCGGGCAGATAGGCATCGAGCCGCGCGCCTGGTGCAATGCCCAGCTCGTTCTTGGCCGTGCGCAGCGCGCCGACCAGGCCGATCAGGAATTCCACTTCGGCCTTGGCTTCGGCATCCACCGCGGCGCCGGGCTGCGGCCACTGCGCCACGATCAGCTCGTGCGGGCGTTCACCCAGCGCGTTCCAGAGTTCCTCGGTCACAAACGGCATGAACGGGTGCAGCATGACGAGGATCTGGTCCAGCACCCAGCCGGCCACGGCCTTCGTCTCGTCATCGAAGCTGCCCTTGATCAGTTCGATATACCAGTCGCAGAACGTGTCCCACACGAAGTGGTAGATCGTGTTGGCGGCGGCGTCGAAGCGCAGGTCGGCCATCGCCTGATCCAGCGCCGCCACCGTTTCCACCACTTCGCCCACGATCCAGCGGTTGACCGCGCTGGTGGCCACAGGGGCGGCCAGCGTGGTGCTGCCGGTTATGCCGTTGGATTGGCAGAAACGCGCGGCGTTCCATAGCTTGGTGGCGAAGTTGCGATAACCTTCGACCCGCTTTTCATCCATCTTCACATCGCGGCCCTGGCTTTCCATTGCCGCCATGAAGAAGCGCAGGGCATCGGCGCCGTATTTGTCGATCAGGCCCAGAGGATCGACCACGTTGCCCTTGGACTTGGACATCTTCTGCCCATCGGCCGCGCGCACCAGCCCATGCAGGTAAAGCCGCTTCCACGGCACTTCCTTCATGAAGTGAATGCCCTGCATGGCCATGCGCGCATCCCAGAAGAACAGGATGTCGAAGCCGGAAACCAGCAGGTCGTTGGGATAGTGCCGCTTGACCAGCGATGCGTTCTCGTCCGGCCAGCCCAGCGTGGCGAACGGCCACAAGGCGCTGGAGAACCAGGTGTCGAGCACGTCGGAATCGCGGGTAATGAAGACGGTTTGATCCGTAGCCATCTTGGTGGTGTCAGACACGCGCACTTGTTTGCCCGGACCATAGTAGGTCCTTGCAAGTTTAAGTGCTTCCTCTTCCGTTTCTGCCACGAATGACTGGGGGTTCGGATAGGTGACTGTTTTATCGTCACCATGTTGCCGAATAACTGCACCATGGTCAGTAATGGACCTGTCCGGCCCGTACCACGCCGGAATCCGGTGGCCCCACCACAGCTGGCGCGAAACGCACCACGGCTGGATATTCTCCATCCAGTTGAAGAAAGTCTTTTCCCAGGACTTCGGCACGATTTCGATCGCGCCGGAACGAACCGCCTCCAGCGGGGCCTTGGCCAGCTTTTCGGCATCGACATACCACTGATCGGTAAGCCAGGGCTCGATCACTACGCCGCCGCGATCGCCATAGGGGGTCTGGATCGTGCGCGGTTCGGCATCGTGTTCGGTTTCGTTGCCTTCCTTGTCCTTCGTTACGTGCGGGATCAGCATCCCGGCCGCCTTCATGTCGGCCGCGATCATGTCGCGCACCTCGAAGCGATCCTTGGCCAGATACTTTTCCGGGATCAGGCCATCGGCGGTCTGCACCACGCGTGCTTCGGCATCGAACATGTTGAGCATGTCGGCCGGCTTGATCCCGGCGCGCTTGCCCACTTCGAAGTCGTTGAAATCATGCCCCGGCGTGATCTTCACCGCGCCGCTGCCCAGTTCCGGGTCGGCGTGCTCGTCGGCCACCACCTTGAACCGGCGGCCGGTCAGCGGCTGAAGGATCTCCTTGCCGATCACGCTCTTGTAGCGTTCGTCTTCCGGGTGGACGGCCACGGCCATGTCGGCAAGCATGGTTTCGGGGCGGGTCGTGGCCACCTCGATATAGTCCAGCCCATCGTCGCGCTTCACGCCATCAGCCAGCGGATAGCGGAAGTGCCAGAAGCCGCCCTTGACCTCGCGGGTTTCCACTTCAAGGTCCG
>CAZVHM010000047.1:0-19483 GCA_964627175.1 uncultured Novosphingobium sp.
AGGACCGCCGAGAAGATCGCCACCCGCCTGCACGAAGGAACCCCGGCATGACGTTCGATCCGGCCACGACCAAGCTCTACATCCAGGACGTCACCCTGCGCGACGGGATGCACGCGATCCGCCACCAGTATGGCCTCTCGCACGTGCAGGCGATTGCCCGCGCGCTGGATGCCGCGCGGGTGGACGCGATCGAGGTGGCGCACGGCGATGGGCTGTCCGGCTCGTCGTTCAACTATGGCTTCGGATCGCACACCGATTGGGACTGGATCGGCGCGGTGGCCGAAGTGCTGGAACATTCGGTGCTGACCACGCTGCTGCTGCCCGGCATCGGCACCGTGCACGATCTCAAGCATGCCTATGAAATGGGCGTCCGCTCGGTCCGCATCGCCACGCACTGCACCGAGGCCGATGTGTCGAAGCAGCACATCGAAGCCGCCCGCAACCTGGGCATGGATGTGTCCGGCTTCCTGATGATGAGCCACATGACCAGCCCCGAGGCGCTGGCCCAGCAGGCCCTGCTGATGGAAAGCTATGGCGCCCACTGCGTCTACGTTACCGACAGCGGCGGCGCCATGAGCATGGACGATTATGCCGCCCGCGTGCAGGCCTATGATCGGGTGCTGAAGCCCGAAACCCAGCGCGGCGTTCACGCCCACCACAACCTTTCGCTGGGCGTGGCCAACTCCATCGTCGCGGTGCAGAACGGCGCGGTGCGGGTCGATGCCAGCCTGGCCGGCATGGGCGCAGGCGCCGGCAACGCCCCGCTCGAAGTGTTCATCGCCGCGGCCGATCGGATGGGCTGGAATCACGGCTGCGATCTCTATGCCCTGATGGATGCGGCCGAAGATCTGGTTCGCCCGCTGCAGGATCGCCCGGTGCGGGTAGACCGCGAAACGCTCACCCTCGGCTATGCCGGGGTCTATTCCAGCTTCCTGCGCCACGCGGAAAAGGCCAGCGCCGATTATGGCGTGGATACCCGCTCGATCCTCGTCGAGGTGGGGCGGCGCAAGATGGTCGGCGGTCAGGAAGACATGATCGTCGACATCGCGCTCGATATGGCCCGCACGACCCGCGCCTAGCGGGTCGTCACAGCCACCCGGCCAGCTCGCGGCGCACCAGCGCTTCGAGCATGGCCATGCCGGCTTCGCCCGCGTTCAGGCAATCGAGCGCGGCGAAGTCGGTCCCGCCGGCTTCGGCAAACTGTTCCGCGCCGCGGATCGCCAGCTCCTCGCGCGTTTCCAGGCAATCGGCGGAAAAGCCGGGTGCCGCAATCGCCAGCCGCTTGGTGCCCTTGGCCCCCTCGGCGGCCAGCACGTCGTCGGTCGCCGGCTCCAGCCACTTGGCCCGGCCAAAGCGCGATTGAAAGCTGGTTTCCACGCGCACATCGCCCCATTGCGCCTTCAGCGCCTCGGCCAGCAGGCGCGCGGTCTTGCGGCACTGACAGTGATAGGGATCGCCCAGGTGCAAGGTGCGTTCGGGCATGCCGTGGAACGACAGCAGCAGCACTTCGGGGCGAAACGGCAGCGCAGCCAGCTGGCGCGAAACATCGGCCGCCAGCGCGGCAATGTGCAGCGGATCATCGTAATAAGGCGGCAGGGTGCGGATCGCCGGCTGCCAGCGCATGGCCTTCAGCACATCGCCCAGCTTGTCGATCACCGTCGCCGTCGTCGCCCCGGAATATTGCGGGTACAGCGGCGCCACCAGGATGCGGTCGCACCCTTCGGCTTTCAGTTGCGCGATCTCCGCGCCGATCGAAGGATTGCCATAGCGCATGGCCCAGCGCACCCGCGCCGCGCTGCCCAGCCGCGCCTGCAGGCCTTCGGCCTGCGCCTTGGTGATTGCCGCCAGCGGCGAACCATCCGGCCCCCACACCTGCTGATAGGCATGGGCGCTTTTCTTTGGCCGCACGTTCAGGATGATGCCGCGCAGGATCGGCTGCCACAGCAGCGGCGGGATTTCCACCACCCGCCGGTCCGACAGGAACTCGGCCAGATAGCGCTTCACCGCCGCCGGGGTGGGCGCATCGGGCGTGCCCAGGTTCACCAGCAGAACGCCGATGCCACCGGTTGCGGGCACGACAGGATGGTTGGCAGGCTTCATCACAAATCCTCGGCAAAAAGCGGCAGGCGGCGGAAACGCAAGCCCGTGGCGGAATGGAGCGCGTTGGCGATAGCAGGGGCAATGGCCACCACGCCGATTTCGCCCGGATCGATCGCAGGGCGCGTGCTGGAAATGAATTCCACCACGATCTCGGGCGTATTGGCCAGCATGGGCAGGCCCAGATCGCCCAATCGGCCCGTCAGCGGCAGGCCCTGCGAATAGGTCACGTTGCAGCCCAGCGCCAGGCCCAACCCGAAAATCAGGCCGCCTTCGATCTGCTGGCGGGCAATGTCGCGGTTCACGATCCGGCCCAGATCGGCCACTGCCGTGATCCGCTCCACGCTCACGCCGGCTTCGGTCCGCCGCGCAGTGACGATCACCGCAATGCGGGCGGCGGCATCGTCGTTCTCGCCCATGCGGTGGCAGGCCAGCCCCTGCCCGCTGGCATCGGCCCCGGCATCCCATTGCGCCAGCGCGGCGCAGCGCTGCAGGCAATCGGCCAGCCGCACATCGTCGCCCAGCATCTCCATCCGGTAGGACAGCGGCTCGCGCCCGGCCTTGCGGGCCAGCTCGTCCACAAAGCTTTCGGTGAAGAACGCGGTCATCGCATGGGCACTGCCCCGCATTCGCCCCGCCGGGATACCTGTGCCTATGGGCACGTGATCGAGGCTGGCGTTAGGCAGGCGATAAGCCGGCAGCCCGCCTGCCACCGCCATCGGATCGGCTTCGCCCAGGCTTGCGCGGCGGGCCTGCTGCGGCGCTTGCCCGTCAAACAGGCGGCGGCCGAATTCGCGCGCGGCGGCCGGCGTTGCAATGCGCGTTTTCCACGAGAGCACCGCCCCGCCATCGGGATTGGTCCGCGCCCACAGCACCGCGGCCGCCGGCGCGCGGGGCAGGCTGGCCAGCGCCTCCTGCCAGCGCGACCAGGTCAGTTGCACCGGCCGTTCCACCTCGCGGGCGATCAGTGCGGCCTGCACCGCATGGCTCGTTTCCAGCCGCGCATCGAAGCTGCCCCCGGCCGGCACCGGATAAAGGATCACCCGCCCCGCGCTCACCCCCAGGGCGCTGGCCACGGCGCGGCGGGTAGTTTCAGGCGATTGGCTGGCCACCCACACTTCCACCCGGCCATCGCGCACCCGCGCCGTCGCGCTGGCGGTTTCCAGAGCGGCATGTAGCGCCGGGTCAATATCGTATCGCGCCACGTGCGAAGGCGCGCCGGCCATCGCCTCGTCCGGGTCGCCCACAGTGGCGATGCGATGAGTGCGGCCCTTGCGTACCGCCTTGTCCAGCGCCAGCGCCATGCGCTCGCTATCCGCCGGGCGCTCGGCCTTGAAGGTCGGGGCCACGGCCGCCAGCGCCCGCTCGGCCTCCCACCATGTCGGGCCCACCGCCGCCAGCCAGCCATCGCCCCGCACCAGCCGCACGCCGGGCCGGTTGGCCTTGGCTTCCTCCACCTGCGCCAGTTCCACGCCGGCGGCCATCAGCCCGTGGCGGATCGCGGCATGCACCATATCGGGCAGGCGGATATCGCCGGCAAAGTTCATCCCGCCCCGCACCTTGGCCGGGCCATCCAGCCGGGGAAAGGCAATCGCGTCTGCCGCTTCACTAGGCGCAGGGCCAAGCGGCAGGTCTGCCGGCGGATCGAAATCGGCTGCCCGTTCGGCCAGAACGGCAAAGGTGGCGCTGTTCTGCCCGTGGCTCACGCGGCTGCTGGCCACCTTGCATTCGCGCCAGTCCACGCCCCATTCGTCAGCCGCGGCCTGCATCAGCAAGGTACGCGCCGCACAGGCCGCCTCGCGCGCTTGCTGTTCGTATGCCGCCATCGACGTGCCACCGGCCGTGGCCATGAACGCCTCGCTCTCGGCAAAGCGGCGGGCCAGCGCGGCATCGGGTGCACTGGCCAGCCCGGCGGCAAAGGGCATCCACAGCGGCGCCCATTCCACCGCCAGCGGCACATTGGCATAAGCGCCGCTCACCGGCGCCGGCTCTGCCGCCACCTGCCGCCAGTCCGCGCCCAGTTCCTGCGCCACCACTTGCGGCAGCAGGGTAGTGATGCCCTGCCCCATTTCGAGCTGCGGCACGGCCACGGAAACCATCCCGTCGCGCCCGATCTTCAGCCAGGCGCCAAACCCGGTCTCGCCCTTGCCCGGCGCCAGCGGCGGGGCAAAGCGGCGCGGCGTCAGCGCCCAGGCCAAAAGCAGCCCCCCACCCAGCGCGCCCCCCACAAGCACGCCCCTGCGGGTCAACCGGGGCAGGCGCACCGGCATGGTCAGGCGGTCTGCTCCAGCCAGTCTGCCACCCTGCGGGCAATGGCCATGAACGCCTTGCCCTGCGGCGTATCGCCCGCCGCCGGCGGCTTGCCGGCATCGGAATCCTGCCGGATCGTCAGGTCCAGCGGAACATGGCCGAGGAACGGCACGCCCTGTTCGGCGGCCACCGCTTCGGCTCCGCCGTGGCCGAACGGATCGCTCGATTCCCCGCAATGCGGGCAGACATAGCCCGACATGTTTTCCACCATGCCGATCACCGGCACATGGGCCTGGCCAAAGAAGTTCATCGCCCGCGTGGCATCGATCAGCGCCAGATCCTGCGGCGTGGAAACGATCACCGCGCCCACCGGCTTGTGCTTCTGCACCATGGTCAGCTGCACATCGCCCGTGCCCGGCGGCAGATCGAGGATCAGGATTTCGGCATCGCCCCATTCGGCATCCACCAGCTGCCCCAGCGCGCCCGAGGCCATCGGCCCGCGCCACGCAATCGCCTTGCCCGGCTCCACCAGATGGCCCATCGAAAGCACCGGCACGCCAAACGCGCTCGCCACCGGCACCAGCTTTTCGTTACGGGCCACCGGCTTGGTGCCCTCGGTCGCCAGCAGGCGCGGCTGCGACGGGCCATAGATATCCGCGTCCACCAGCCCCACCTTCAGGCCCAGCCGCGCCAGCGCCACCGCCAGATTGGTCGAAAGCGTGGACTTGCCAACGCCGCCCTTGCCCGAACCCACCGCGATCAGCCGGCGCTTGGGCGCTACGGCGCGGTCCGCGGTCATCGCCACGCGCACCTCGGTAATCCCGGCATTGCCCTGCAACGCGCCGCGCACCGCAGCTTCCAGCGCCTCGCGCCCGGCCGCATCAAGGCCCGATGCATCCAGCACCACAGTGGCCACGCCATCGGCAATTCGCCCGCTAGAAAGCCGCTTTCGCGCCTCGTCAGGCAGTAGTTCGCTAAGGGCCGAGGGGGCTTGGCTGGTCATGATCGCTCCGGCTGGAAAGGTCGCGCGGCCCTAGCAAGGAATGGTTGCGAGGAAAATCCATGCGAAGGGCACTGTTTTTGTGAACGCCTCGTTCCTATAACCACTCGCATGAAGCGTATCAGCAATGCAATTGCCCGTGGCATTCTTGCCATGAGCGGGGAGAACGGAACCGGCGGCCGCAGCCCTTGGGGCGGAAGCGGCAAGCCTGTCGGTGGAGACGGCGGCGACAACGGGGGCGATCCTCCCGGCGGCGATGATGGCCGCCCGGATGGCCCGCCGGCATCGCCCGGCCCGCGCAATCCGTGGCTTCCCGGCGGCGGCGCTGGCGGCAATCAGGGCGCCCCCCGTGGTCCCGCACCCGAAGGCCAGCGCGGCATGCCCGGTTTTGAAAACCTGTTCCGCAATCGCCCCGGGGGCGGGGGCCGTGGCGGTGGCGGCAATGGCCCCTTCCCCCGCATGCCCCAGCGCCCCGATGGCCGCAGCTGGATGCCCCTGATCGCCGGCGGCATCGCCGTGGTCTGGCTGCTTGCCAGCACCACCCACATGGTCGGCCCCAAGGAACAGGGCATCGTCACCACGCTTGGCAAGTATTCGCGCACGATCACACCGGGCGTCTCGCTCACCCTTCCGTGGCCGCTGGAAAACGTGCGGATCGAGGATGTAACTTCGATCAAGCGCGACAACATCCCCGAGGGCGAAGCCGAAAAACTGATGCTGACAAGCGACCAGAACCTGGTCGACATCAGCTATCTGGTCCGCTGGAACATCAAGGATCTGAAGCTCTATTCATTCCAGCTCGCCAATCCCGAAAACACGGTGAAAGAAGTGGCCGAAGCCGCGATGCGCGCCTCGATTGCCGAAGTCCCGCTGACCGAGGCGATGGGCGGCGCCGGCCGCGCCATGATCGAACAGAACGTGCGCGCCCGCATGCAGGCGGTGCTCGATGCCTATCGTTCGGGCGTGCTGATCCAGGGCGTTGAAATCAAGAAGGCCGATCCGCCGCAGAAGGTGATCGATGCCTTCCAGAAGGTCACCGCCGCGCAGCAGGATGCCCAGCGCGAACGCTCCAACGCCCAGGCCTGGGCCCAGCAGGTAACCGCGCGGGCGCAGGGCGATGCCGCCTCGTTCGACAAGGTGTTCGAACAATACCGGCTGGCTCCGGAAGTCACCCGGCGGCGTATGTACTATGAAACGATGGAACGCGTTTTGTCCAACAACGACAAGGTGATCGTGGCCGCTCCGGGGGTCACGTCCTATCTGCCCCTGCCTGAAGTGAAACGCCGCAAGGCCGAAGGGGAGAACCAGTGATGACCCCTGCCATGATTCGCGGCAACAAGATCGCGCTCGCCGCCGTCGCCGTCATCGGCGCGGCGCTCCTCTCCAGCATCACGATCGTGCCCGAAACCGAACAGGCCGTGGTCGTTCGCTTTGGCGAACCCGTGCGCGTGATCAACCGCTATCGCCCCAACACCGATTTCGGCAGCACTGGCGCGGGCCTGATCCTGCGCGTGCCCTTCGCCGAACGGCTGGTGCGAATCGACAAGCGCGTGCTCTCGGTCGACATGGAACGCCAGCAGGTGCTCTCCACCGACCAGCAGCGGATCGAGGTCGATGCCTATGCCCGCTTCCGCATTATCGATCCGGTGCGCACGGTCCGCTCCGCCGGCACCACGGGGCGGGTGGAAGAACAGCTCCAGCCGATCCTGTCTTCGGTCCTGCGTCAGGAACTGGGCAAGCGCACCTTCCAATCGCTGCTCACCGCCGAACGCGGCCAGGCGATGAAGAATATCCGCGACGGGCTTGATCGCCAGGCGCGCGAATATGGCGCCCAGGTGATCGACGTGCGGATCAAGCGGGCCGACCTGCCCACCGGCACCCCGCTGGAAAGCGCCTTTGCCCGCATGGCCGCCGCGCGCGAACAGGAAGCCACCACCATCGCGGCGCAAGGCCAGAAGACGGCCCAGATCATCCGCGCCACGGCCGAGGCCAACGCGGCAAAGATCTATGCCGAAGCCTTCAACAAGGATCCGGCATTCTACGATTTCTACCGCGCCATGCAGAGCTACGACACGACCTTCTCCAACCCCAAGACCAACGGGCAAAGCACGATCCTGCTCTCGCCCGACAGCGATTACCTGCGCCAGTTCAAGGGGAAGGCTGCACAATAATGGCCCGGCGCAGAAAGGATGCACGGCTCTCTTGGCACAGAGCCTTGCCATTCAATCTGGGTTCAGGCCTAACATCGTGAATTCCGCGCTGCTCTCCTGGCGTCAAGGCGCCCGAAACAAAGGATGACAAAGGACGTGAAGCCCGTGCGATACGCTTATGGTGTAACTTCGGCGCTGCTGCTCGGCGGCGCGGCGATCTCGCTGGCCACCGGTCTTCCCGCCGGGGCGCAGGTTGCCCAGAACGATGCCCAGCAGATCCAGCAGGTCGTGCCCCGCGTCGGCGCGCCTGCCAGCTTTGCCGAGCTGACCCAGCAACTCCAGCCGGCGGTGGTGAATATCTCCACCCGCCAGAAGATTCGCGTTGCCACGCAAGCCAACCCGTTTGCCGGCACCCCGTTTGCCGATCTGTTTGGCGGCGGCGATCGGAATGGTGGCGCCCAGACGCGCGAGGCGCAGTCGCTCGGCTCCGGCTTCATCATCTCGGCCGATGGCTATGTGGTCACCAACAATCACGTGATCACCGCCGATGGCCAAGGCGAGGTGGAAACCATCACCGTCACCACCCCCGACGGCACCGAATATCCGGCCAAGCTGATCGGGCGCGATGCGGCTTCGGATCTCGCCGTCCTCAAGATCTCGGCACCCAAGCCCCTGCCCTTCGTCCGCTTCGGCGATAGCCGCAACGCCCGCGTCGGCGATTGGGTGATCGCCATCGGCAACCCGTTCGGCCTTGGCGGCACGGTCACCGCCGGGATCATCTCGGCCGTCTATCGCGCCACCGGCACCGGCTCGGCCTATGATCGCTATCTGCAAACCGATGCGGCGATCAATCGCGGCAATTCCGGCGGCCCGATGTTCGACATGAAAGGCCAGGTAATCGGCATCAACAACGCGATCTATTCGCCCACCGGCGGCAGCGTCGGCATCGGCTTTGCCATTCCGGCCGAGATCGCCGGCCCGATCGTGGAAAAACTGCGCGCGGGCCAATCCATCGACCGCGGCTACCTTGGCGTGCGCATCCAAGGCATGAATGATGATCTGGCGGATTCCCTCGGCATCCCGAAGCGGCGCGGCGAATTCATTCAGGCGGTCGAACCGGGCGGCGCCGCCGCGCGGGCCGGCATCCAGGCAGGCGATGTCGTGCTGAAGGTGGATGGCAAGGATGTCACCCCCGATCAGACCCTGTCGTTCATCGTCGCCAATACCCCGCCGGGCAAGCGCATCCCGATCGAACTGATCCGCAATGGTCAGCGCCTCACCGTTCAGGCCGTCGTCGCCAAGCGGCCGACCGAGGAAGAGCTGGCCCAGCAAAGCTTCGATCCGCAGCAGCAGGGCGATCAGGCCGATTCCTACAACCAGCGCCCGCAGAAGCAGGGCGAAGGAATCGTCGAACAGGCGCTCGGCTTCTCGGCTATCCCGCTCACCCCGCAGATCGCGCGCCAGCTCGGCGCCTCCGAAGGCACCCAGGGCGTGGTCATCACCGTAGTCGATGGCTCGTCCGATGCCGGGCAAAAGGGCCTCCAGCGCGGCGATATCGTGCTGACCGCCAATAACCAGCCGGTCACCACCGTGGCCCAGCTGGAAGGCGTCGTCCGCGCGGCCAAGGCGCAAAACCGCCCCGCCGTCCTCCTGCGCGTCCAGCGCCGCGGCCAGCCGGCCACCTTCCTCCCGGTCCGCATCCGCTAACCCGCGCTGGCCAAGCGCAACAAAAGGCCCGCCACCTCAAGGTGGCGGGCTTTTTCGTGGCAGAAAAAGGAAAGGCTGCACGCGGGGCCAGCACTACTCCCCTTCGATCTTTTCCCTCACCCCACTCGCAAAACGCGCTTGCCCTTGGTCCGGCTGGTCAGGTGAAACCGCCAGCAACGGTCGCACTTGTAAGGGCGCAGCTCGATCTCGGCTGCAAGCGCCGCCGCAACCGCCTCCGCCTCGGTGCGATAGCGAACCTTGCGCGCGCACACGCTCAGCCGGGTTCGCATCGCGCGTTACCGGCTGCTAGGGCGCCGGGCGGGTAGCGGGGCGGCCGCCAGCCTGCCGGCCCACCGCCTGGTTCAGGAAATCGTCGTTCGCCGCCGCCGGAACCTCTTCCTCCGGCGCGACCGGCTCGACACGGCCTTCTTCGGGCCGCATGTCCGCGTTGCCCTGGTTGCGGCGGTTCGGGTCGATCAGGTTGCCCTGCTCGTCCACATAGTAATAGTCTTCCGGGTTCTGGCCGAAGTTGGCCTCGTCGTCCGGTTCCAGCTGCCATTCCGGCAGCTTGAGCTGGGTATCGAACTGCTCCACCGGGCGGCGCGCCGTGGCCGCGCGCATGTATTGCGCAAAGGCCCGCGCCGGCGCCGTGCCGCCGGCAAGGCCCGGCACCGGCTTGGCATCGTCGCGGCCCATCCACACGCCGGTGGTAATCCCACTGGAAAAGCCCACGAACCAGCCATCCTTGTTGGAACTGGTCGTCCCTGTCTTCCCCGCCACCGGCCGGCCGATCTGGGCGGCGCGTCCGGTACCGATGTTCACTGCGGTTTGCAG
Source organism: uncultured Novosphingobium sp. (assembly GCA_964627175.1). Taxonomy (GTDB): domain Bacteria; phylum Pseudomonadota; class Alphaproteobacteria; order Sphingomonadales; family Sphingomonadaceae; genus Novosphingobium. The sequence continues at coordinate 10,039 of CAZVHM010000047.1, forward strand.
CAGATCGGTGATCCCGGCGGCCACGTAATCCGGCACCAACTGCTGGCCGAGGGCGGATTTGTGCTCATAAAGCACACGCCCGTCAGTCGTCGTCACCTTGATGATGCCATAAGGCTCGATCGAAGCGCCCTTGGCCGAAACTGCGGCAAAGGCGCGCGTCATGTCGATCAGGCGCACATCGGAAGTGCCCAGCACCATCGAAGGATTGGTGTTGATCGGGGTGGTAATGCCAAACCGCCGCGCCATTCCGGCCACCGTGCCAAAGCCCACTTCGTTGCCCAGCTGCGCAGCCACGGTGTTCTTGGAATAGGCAAAGGCCGTGCGCACATCAATCTGCCCGGCATAGCGGCGGCCATCGTTGTGCGGGCTCCAGCCCTGGATGGTCACCGGCTCGTCCACCACCGCATCGTCGGGCTTGTAGCCGGCTTCCAGCGCCGCCAGGTAGACGAACAGCTTCCACGCCGAACCCGGCTGGCGCACTGCGTTCACCGCGCGGTTGTAGTTGCTGGTCACGTAATCGGTGCCGCCCACCATGGCCAGGATCGCGCCGTCCCGGTCCATCGAAACCAGCGCACCCTGCGCCCCGACCGGGGCATTCTTGGCCACCGCCGCGGTGGCCGCGCCCTGCATGGAAATATCCAGCGTGGTCCACACCTCGATCGGCTCGTTGTTTTCGGGCACCAGCATATCGAGCTGCGGCAGCGCCCAGTCCGTGAAATAGCGGACCGAGTTCTGCCCCGTCTCGGCGGCAAACTTCACCTTGCCGAAATCGGTTGCGGCGGCGGCTTCTGCGTCGATTGCGCCGGCGTCCTGCATTGTCGCCAGCACCACCTTGGCGCGGCTGACGGCAGCATCCTGATCGGCCGTGGGCGAATAGCGCGAAGGCGCCTTCACCAGCCCGGCGATGATCGCCGCTTCCGGCAGGTCAAGCTCGGTGCCGGGATGGCCAAAGAACTTGCGGCTGGCCGCGTCGATGCCATAGGCGCCGCCGCCGAAATAGACCTTGTTCAGATAGAGTTCGAGGATCTCGTCCTTGGAAAAGCGGGTTTCCAGCGCAATCGCCAGCACCGCCTCGCGCGCCTTGCGGGCAAAGGTGCGATTGTTGTTCAGGAAAACGTTGCGGGCCAGCTGCTGGGTGATGGTCGATCCGCCCTGCCGCCACTTGCCGCTTTCCACGCGCACGAACAGCGAGCGGGCAATACCCACCGGGTCCACGCCAAAGTGATCGTGGTAGCGCCGATCCTCGACCGAGATCATCGCGTCCTTCATCACCGCGGGGATCTGGTCGATCGGGATCCACTTGCCATAGCTGGGGCCCAGCGAGACCAGTTCGCGCCCATCGCGCGCGCGCACCACGATCATCTGGCCCTGCGCCTTGGATTTCATCGCCTGGTAGCCGGGCAACGATTGCGCGGCCACGAACACCGCCACGCCCAGCGCCAGAACGGCCGCCACGCCCAGCGCCAGCCCCCAGGCGATCACGCGGCGCACGAAACGGCGAAAACCGCCGCCCCCCGAACCGCCCCCCGGCCCGCGCGGGGCCTGCCTGGGCGCGCGCGGTGGCTGCGGTGGCGGTGTATCGGACAAACTGCGCCGGATGGCGGAACGGGCCATTATCTAGACTTCATCCCCTTGTGGCCGCGAAGGCGGGCCACGCCAAGCCGCCATGCATAGGGCATGCCGAACCTGCGGTTAACAAAAAACAGCACCCGTTCCGGCGGTTTGCCGCTCTATTCCTTCGGGGTAAAGGCAAGCGAGGCGCTGTTGATGCAATAGCGCAGCCCTTCCGGCCCCGGCCCGTCGGGAAAAACATGGCCCAGATGCCCCTCGCAAGTGGCGCAGCGCACCTCGGTGCGCACCATGCCGTGCGAACCGTCGCTATGCTCGTCCACCGCATCGGGGGCCACCGGCGCGGTATAGCTGGGCCAGCCGGAGCCGGAATCGTATTTCGTGTCCGAAGCAAACAGCGGCGCCCCGCATCCTGCACAGGCATAGATGCCGGGCGCCTTGTTGCGTTCGTATTTGCCGGTAAAGGCCCGCTCGGTCCCTGCCTCGCGCAGTATGTGATACTGCTCCGGCGTCAGGCGCTCGCGCCATTCGGCCTCGGTAAGAACCAGCTTCTCGGTCATCGGCAAAACTCCTTCGCGCCCGCATATGGGGCGCGAAGGTCCAGCTTACAACTTCGCGTAAAGGGCAAGCATCCGGGCAAAGGCCCGGTCCGCCTCGGCCTGGTTGTAAACCGGGCTGTCGGGCACGGTCCAGCCGTGGTCGCCCTGGTAAACCTCGATTTCGGCCGGGCGGCCAGCGGCGGCAGCGGCGGCCTTCAGCGCATCCTTGTCGGCCGGGGCACGCGCATCGTCGTTGCGAGCGATGGCGATCAGGTAGCTGGCGTTCGTCTTGGCCAGCAGCTTGTGCGGGCTGTCCTCACGATCGTTGACCATGCCGCCACCGTGGAACGAAGCCGCCGCCTTCACCCGCATCGGGGCTGCTGCTGCAGTGCGCACCGTGAAGGGCCCGCCCATGCAATAACCGTTCGAACCGATGCCGCGCCTCGTGTCCACCGCCGCCTGCCGATCCAGCCAGGCCACGAAGGCGGCGGCATCGCGGCTCACCGCTTCGGGTGTCACCTGGGCGATCATCGGCTTCAGCTTTTCCTGCCCGGCAGGCGTGCGCCATTCGGCAAAGCTGGAGAGGACCGGCGCCTTGGCGCTACGGTAATACTGGTTGACCGCCAGCACCGCATAGCCGGCGGCGGCCAGGCGGCGGGCCATCGCATACTTCGCTTCGCGCAGGCCGCCGATATCGGGCCACAGGATCACCGCCGGGTGCCTGCCCTTGGCGGGATGAACGAAAAACGCATCGGCCGTGCCATCTGCGGTGGGAATGGCAACCGTGCCTTCCTTCAGCGTGGGTCCAGCGGCCAGCGCCTCGGCGCCATAAACGCTCAAGGCGGCGGCAGTGCCGATCAGGCCGAAATCGCGGCGGGTCATCCCGCTCTTCGCTTCGCTGCGTTCAATATCGGCGAGGGTATTTTCATCACACATGCACTGTCTCCCAGGCACCTTCCCGCCGGCCATGCTAGCGGGCGGCGGATTACTTGGCTAGGACCGGGAAATGGCGGGATTTGTCCTCATTCACGGGTCATGGCACGGCGGCTGGTGCTTCGATGGCGTGGCGGCGCGGCTGCGCGCGGCCGGACACACGGTGGATGCGCCCGATCTGCCCGGCATGGGCGGCACGCCGGCAGAACTGGCCGCCGTCACCCTCGATACCTGGGCCGATTTCACCGTCGAGCGCTGTCACGCCTTGAAGGCGCAAGAATGCGGCCCCGTGGTGCTGGCCGGACACAGCCGGGGCGGCATTGTGATCACCGCGGCGGCAGAACGCGATCCGCGAGCGATGGACGGGCTGGTCTATATCTGCGCGCACATGCTGCCATCCGGCCTGTCCCGCGCCGAATTCGCGGCGCAATCGCCGCGCAACCCGGCCTTCGCGGCCATCGTCAGCCCGGTGGCCGATGGGGCCGGCAGCGTGGTCGATCCGGCCGGCGCTGGCGCCGTGTTCGCCCAGCTTTCCCCGCCCGAACTGGCCGCCGCTGCCGCCGCGCGGCTGGTGGCCGAACCCGGCGCTCCCCGCGACACGCCGGTGTTCACCACGCCTGATCGCTGGGGTGCGCTGCCGCGCACGTATATAGAATGTACCGAAGACCGCGCCGTGCCCATCGCCGACCAGCGCCGCCAGCAGGCGCTTTCTCCCGGCGCGCGCGTGGTCACCCTCGCGGCCGATCACAGCCCCTTCTTCAGCTGTCCGGACGAACTGGCCGCCGCGCTGCTGGCGGCCATTCCGCGGGCCTTCAGCGGCGGTTGAGCGCCGCCTCGCTCTGCTCCAGCAGCGATGCAATGATGTCGGCCACCGGCTCTTCCTGAGTCACCATGCCAACCGACTGGCCGGCCATCAACGAGCCATTTTCCACATCGCCATCGATCACTGCGCGGCGCAGGGCGCCCGCCCAGTAATGCTCGATCTGCAGCTGGGCCTCGCCCATCTCGATCTTGCCGTCATCCAGCAGCTGCGCCACTTCGCGCTGCTTGGCGGTGAATTCTTCGGTGCCCTTGTTCTTCAGCGCCCGCACCGGGATCACCGGCAGGCGCGGATCGACCTGCACCGAAGCCACCGCATCGCGGGCATTGGCGCGGAAAAACGCCTTCTTGAAATCGGGATGGGCAATCGATTCGGTCGCGCAGGCAAAGCGGGTGCCCAGCTGCACACCGGCCGCGCCCATTTCCAGATAGGCCGCCATCATGTCGCCCCGGCCGATCCCGCCAGCCACGAACACGATGAAATCCTCGGCCAGCGCGGGCAGGAATTCCTGCGCCAGCACGCTGGTCGCCACCGGGCCGATGTGGCCGCCGGCTTCCGAACCCTCGATCACCAGCGCATCGGCGCCCGAGCGCAGCAGCTTTTTCGCCAGCGCCAACGTGGGTGCAAACACCAGCACCTTGCCGCCAAACGCCTTGATCGCTTCCACGCTGCCCTTGGGCGGAATGCCGCCGGCCAGCACGACATGGCTTACACCATGCCGCGAACAGACCTCGATGAGGTCGAACAGCTGCGGGTGCATCGTGATCAGGTTCACGCCAAACGGCTTTTGCGTCAGCGCCTTGGTCGCGGCGATTTCGCGGTCCAGCAGGTCGGGGGTCATGGCGCCGCAGGCGATTACGCCAAATCCGCCGGCGTTGCTGATCGCGGCCACCAGGTTGCGCTCGGAAACCCAGCTCATCGCCCCGCACAGGATCGCATGTTCGCTGCCCAGGAAAGCGGCACCGCGCGCCATCAGCGCCTTCGTCTTGTCGTACACGTAATTTCCCATCCACACCTGCCCTTGCGAGGCGCGCCTATAGTCGCTGCGGGCCAAGCGCGAAAGAGCCGCAGCCCGCTTAATTGGCAAGGGCGCACAAATCGCCCGCGCCTGCCGCGCCGCCTTTCCATCCGCGCCAATCCGCTCCATCGTCGGCTGGCATGAAAGCCACACTCGACGTTGTCCTGTTCCTGCTGGAAGGAATCGCGCTCAGCGCCGCCACGGTGGGCGGCGCGGTCATGGGTTTCTGCGCAGTGGCCGGCGGCGGGTTCTGGTGGTGGCTGAAACGGCGCCGGTGCAAATAGCCGCCCGGCTCAGGCAACCGGGATCAGCAGCTTCGAAACGAAACCGACCAGCCCGATGGTGAACACCACCGCCGCCAGCGAACGCGAGGACGCCCGGATCACCCGGTCACGCGGGACGGGCCAGAACAGCAGAACGGCAAAACCTGCCAACATGGTCAGAACGTAATTGGTCATCATGGGCACTCTTCCGGTGGGACGAAGATTAGCGTCAACGCCGATATGCCAGGACTGGTTAAGACTGGTTGCCCAAGTGCAGTTAACGCCCGCTCATCGGGCGGGAATGCAAAAACCGCCCCCGCACCGAAGTGCAGGAGCGGCTTTTTCACCTCTTGCGAGGAAACGCTTATTCGGCGTCGAGACCGTAGGCAGTGTGCAGCACGCGCACGGCCAGTTCGGTTTCGTCGGCGTCGATCAGCACCGAAACCTTGATCTCGCTGGTGGAGATCGCCTGGATGTTGATCCCGCGATCTGCCAGGCTCTTGAACATGGTGGCGGCAACGCCGGCATGGCTGCGCATGCCCACGCCCACAACGCTGATCTTGCTGACCTTGTCGTCGCTGATCAGGCGGTAGAAGCCGATCTCGTCCTTGCGTTCTTCCAGCAGGGCCTGGGTCCGCAGCAGGTCGGCGGCCGGAACCGTGAAGGTCACGTCCGTCTCGCCCTTGTCCTTGGCCACGTTCTGGATGATCATGTCCACGTTGATATTCGCGGCCGCCAGCGGCCCGAAGATCATGGCCACCGCGCCCGGCCGGTCGGCCACGCGGGTCAGGGTGATCTTGGCCTCGTTCTTGTCGGCGGCAATGCCGGTGATCTGCTGGCGTTCCATATCCAGTCCTTCGAGTTCTTCGTCAGAGACAATCATCGTGCCGGGCAGGGTATCGGCCGAAGGCGAATCATCGTCGACAAACGACGAGAGCACCTGCACCCGCACCTTTTCCTTCATGGCGAGAGAGACCGAGCGGGTCTGCAGCACCTTGGAGCCGACCGAGGCAAGCTCGAGCATTTCCTCGTAGGTGACGTTCTTGAGCTTGCGCGCCTTGGCCACGATCCGCGGGTCGGTGGTGTAAACCCCGTCCACGTCGGTATAGATGTCGCAGCGATCGGCCTTCACAGCCGCCGCCACGGCCACGGCCGAAGTGTCAGAGCCGCCACGGCCCAGCGTGGTCACGCGGCCTTCGGGCGAAAGGCCCTGGAAGCCGGGGATCACGGCGATTTCGCCCGCCTGCATCGAAGCGATCAGGGCATCGGAATCGATCTGCTCGATCCGCGCCTTGGCGTGGGCATCGTCGGTCCGGATCGGCAATTGCCAGCCCAGCCACGAACGCGCCTTGCAGCCCAGCGACTGCAGGGTCATCGCCAAAAGGCCCGAAGTCACCTGTTCGCCGCTGGCCACGACCACGTCGTATTCAGCCGGATCATACAGGGCATGGGCTTCACGGCAGAAGCCGACCAGGCGATCGGTTTCGCCCGACATGGCGGAAACGATCACGGCCACTTCGTGCCCGGCTTCCTGCTGGCGACGAACGATGTTCGCCACCCGCCGAATGCGTTCGGACCCGGCCATCGACGTGCCGCCGAATTTCATCACGATGCGCGCCACTGGAACTCCCCCAACAAAGACGCAACAACACCATGCGGCCCTCTCGACCGCGCGGACGGGGCGCCTTAGGATGGGGCCATGCGTATTGCAACAACCAACCGAGCAACCACGATCAGGCCCGAAGAAGCCGCCCACTTCGGCAAGCTGGCCGCCGAATGGTGGAACCCGCAAGGTTCCTCGGCCATGCTGCACAAGCTGAACCCGGTCCGCCTCGCCTTCATCCGCGAAGCGATCGACCTGCACTGGCACGGCGATTCGCGCGACATCCGGCCGCTCACCGGGCGGCGCGTGCTCGATGTCGGCTGCGGCGCGGGCCTCTTGTGCGAACCGCTGGCGCGCCTCGGCGGCGCGGTCACCGGGGTCGATGCCGCACCGGAAAACATCGCCGCTGCCACGGCCCATGCCGCCGGCAGCGGCCTTGCGGTCGACTATCGCTGCGGCGATCTGGCCACGCTTGGCCTTGGCACGTTCGATCTGGTCACCAGCATGGAAGTGATCGAACATGTGGCCGACAAGGCCACCTTTGCCACCGCGCTGGCCGCCAGCCTGGCGCCGGGCGGGCTGATGATCCTTTCCACCCCCAACCGTACCGTGCGTTCACGCCTGCTGCTGATCGAGGCGGCCGAACGGCTTGGCGCCGTGCCGCGCGGCACGCACCACTGGGCCGATTTCGTCACGCCCGATGAACTGCAGGATCTGCTCACCGCAGCCGGGCTGACCATGGGCGAACCGCGCGGCATCTCGTGGTCGCCGTTGATGGGCCTGCATCTGGGTGAAGACCTCTCGCTCAACTATATCGTGACGGTAACCGCCCAGTAATGGGGGAAGCCGACCGGGCGCCGGCCGCAGCGCTCGGCAGTTTCAGCCCAGCGCCGCCGTCCACGCCGTGTCGTTGAAGCCCACCAGCAGGCCGCCGGGATATTCCACCACCGGCCGCTTGATCACCGAACTGTTGGCCGCCAGCACCGCGGGCGCGCCCTCGCCCTCCAGAGCTGCCTTCTGCTCGTCGGTCAGCTTGCGATAAGTCGTCCCGGCCTTGTTGACGATCTTCGCCAGCCCGGCCTGCCCGATCCATTCCGCAATCCGCGCCGGATCGGCGCCCTGCTTCTTGTAGTCATGGAACACATAGGCAATGCCGCGCCCGTCCAGCCAGGCGCGGGCTTTCTTCACGGTGTCGCAGTTGGGAATGCCGTAGAGGATCATGGTCATGGCCGCAGCATAGCGAAAGCGCAGGCGGTGGACAAATGCGCCATTCTCGGCAAAAGCGCAGGGCATGTCCGTCAACACCTTTGGCCGCCTGTTCCGTTTCACCACCTGGGGCGAAAGCCACGGGCCCGCGCTGGGCGCCGTGGTCGATGGGTGCCCGCCGGGTCTGGCGCTGAACGAAGGCGATATCCAGCCGTTCCTCGATGCGCGGCGGCCGGGGCAGTCGAAGTTCACCACCCAGCGGCAGGAACCGGATCAGGTCCGCATTTTGTCGGGCGTATTCGAAGGGCGCACCACCGGCACCCCTATCTCGCTGCTGATCGAAAACACCGACCAGCGCTCGAAAGACTATTCCGAGGTCGCCCAGTCCTATCGCCCCGGCCATGCCGATTATGCCTATGACGCGAAATACGGCTTCCGCGATTATCGCGGCGGCGGCCGGTCCAGCGCGCGGGAAACCGCGGCGCGCGTGGCCGCCGGCAGCGTGGCGCGGCTGGTGATCCCGGAAGTGACGATCCGCGCCTGGGTTTCGGAAATCGGCGGGGACACGATCAACGAAGATAATTTCGACTTCGCGGAAATCGGCAACAACCCGTTCTTCTGCCCCGACGCCGAAGCCGCCGCCCGCTGGGAAAAGGTGGTCGACGAAGCCCGCCTGTCCGGCAGTTCGGTCGGCGCGGTGGTGGAATGCGAAGCGACCGGCGTTCCCGCCGGCTGGGGCGCGCCGCTCTATGCCAAGCTCGATAGCGAACTGGCCGCCGCGATGATGGGCATCAATGCAGTCAAGGGCGTGGAAATTGGCGACGGGTTCTCCGCCGCGCGGCTGACCGGCGAACAAAACGCCGATCCGATACGCCCCGGTTCCGCCGGACCGGAATTCCTGGCCAACCATGCCGGCGGCATCGCCGGCGGCATCTCCACCGGCCAGCCGGTCCGGGTGCGGGTGGCGTTCAAGCCAACCAGCTCGATTCTCACCCCGGTGGAAACGATCACTCGCGATGGCGAAGCAAGCGCGATTCGCACCAAGGGCCGTCACGATCCCTGCGTGGGCATTCGCGGCGTTCCGGTGGTGGAAGCGATGATGGCGCTGGTCCTGACCGATCAGAAGCTGCTGCATCGCGGGCAAACCGGGCGCTGAGCCCTTGCACACGGGTTGCAGTGCCGTTGCAGCAGCGTTGCAAATGGTTCGCAACTGATCGACAAAATCGATCAACTCACCACTGATCGGCAGGACAAATCGAATTAATCGGGAATCCGCATTTCGCTTTCCCGCCTGCCCGGCCTATCTCCGCTCGTGTTGAAGCTTCACCACAACGGAGAATACACAATGGGTATCATCGGCAGCCAGCTGCAGCCGTTCGCGGCCACCTCGTTCAAGGAAGGCAAGTTCGTCGACATCACCGAGAAGGACGTTCTCGGCAAGTGGGCGGTGTTCTTCTTCTACCCGGCCGACTTCACCTTCGTCTGCCCGACCGA
>CAZVHM010000048.1:0-18497 GCA_964627175.1 uncultured Novosphingobium sp.
CCTCGCCAATCCGCAACTGCTGCTTGAAGCGCAATGGATCGGCCACAACCCGATCCAGGCCCGTTTCATCGAAACCAACGGACGTGGCAGCAGGATCAGGCACCGGCAAGAGCCGCATCCAGCTTGGCGCCAAACAGTTCGATCTGCTTTTCAATGGCGCTGTTGCGCAAGTCGGCCAGAGCGCCAGAGGTAACCATGAACGCGGCCATCAGCGGGCCCACCACAGGCCCCAGGATCATGCCAAGAATGGGAATCGAACCAAGCAGCACGGTAAGCGTGAGGCCAACGCCAAGCCCCAGAACGGTGCCCGGATAGCGATCCATCAGGTCAATGATGAAGGCGATGATCCGCCGCCCAACCTCGACGATCTTGCCGGCAACTTCGGCCGTCGTATCGAGCAACTTGCCCATCAGCACCTTGGCGTCGGCCGGCATGGCGATCCGGTCCAGCTTGGCATTCAGTTCACGCCGCGAAGGCAGAATATCAGCGATGGTTCCGGTCATTATTCTTGAAGCCCCTTATTACGCACTGCAATTACACGCCCGCCGCAGCCAAAACCCCCATGAGCAGGCGCCCACCAAGGAACAGGATAAGTATCAGCGCGAATGTGTAAAGCGCAGCTTTACCCAGCCACAGAATCCCCCGGCGCACAGACCGTCCGCCAGAACTACGCCACGCCAGCACCAACACGCCGGCCAGCAGCAGAAACAACAGCAACGGCATGACGGTCAGCCCCGCCGGCTGGGCAGGACGATCCGCCGTATCCCGCAGCCCGTACGGGCCGGACGGGACGGGCCAAGCAGGCGGACAAACAGGCAGACCATCAAGGCAAAGCCACCCGCCACCAGTACAAAGGCCAGCAGCAGCGAAACGACATAGCTCAGCAGCGCGACCACCGCGGCCAGCACGATCAACGCGCCGCCCCATTTGAACAAGCGCCGCAGCGCCTGCCCCGGACCAACGATGAATACGGCACAAGCCAGCGCTGCCAACACAACTGCCAGAACCATCGTCAAACCCTTTCCTTCCGGTTATCCGGTGATGCCAGCGGCAGGCGCAAGGCGAAAGGGCGCATGGCAAACCTGCGACCAAATCTGTCGCACGGTGCCGCGGCGTCTAGCGGCAGCGACAGGATCCAGCAGCTAACGCCAGCTCGTCAGATGTTCCCGCCGGTAAGCCGCTGGCAAATCAGGTCGAGCTGATCCAGCGTCTTGTAGCGGATCGAAACCGTGCCGGATGCCGGATCGGCATCAGCCACGATGCGAATGCTCAGGCCAAGGAATTCCTCAAGATGATTCTGCACCGCCATGATGTCGGCATCGCTGGCACTACCCGTTTCCCGCGCCCGCCGCGGCGTAGCGCCGCTCTCGGTCCGGGGTTTGCGCCGGGTGAGCTTTTCAACCTCGCGTACCGATAGCTGCTTTTCGACCGCCGCCTGCGCCAGTACGGTCGCGTCCTCGCGGCCGATCAGCGCGCGGGCATGGCCCATGGACAAGGCCCCGCTCTCAACCAGCGTCTGAACCGGATCGGGAAGGGACAGAAGGCGCTGGAAGTTGGCGACATGGCTGCGCGACTTTTCAACCATGCGGGCGATGTCGGCCTGGGTCATGCCCTCGGATTCGGCAAGCCGATGATAGGCGCGCGCCTCCTCCATCGGGTTGAGATCCTCGCGCTGGATATTTTCGATCAGGGCCAGGGCCATGACCTCACGCTCGCTCAGCTCCCTCACCAGCGCGGGAATTTCGTGCAGCTGCGCCCGCTGTGCTGCCCGCCAGCGGCGCTCGCCCGCAACCAGCTGGTAGCGTCCGTTGCCCAAGGGGCGAACGATCACCGGCTGGATCACCCCTCGCGCCGCGATCGAAGCAGCCAATTCATCCAGCGCCGCTTCATCGAAATAACGCCGCGGCTGCTCTGGGTGGGGCTCGATCGCCGATACGGGCAATGAAGCCAGCCCGCTCAATACAGCCGCAGCCGGCTGAGCCGAAGCAGACGGGACCAACGGCTCTTCGCGCCGCACTTCACCCAGGAGCGCGCCAAGCCCGCGGCCCAGCGCCGGGGGCTTCTTCCGGGCTGGCGGCGATACGCCCTCGATCGGCGCCACCGGAGTGCGGATCACGGAATCGTCGGTCATGCAGCTTTCCTCTGCGCGGGCAGGCGCCCGATCAATTCACGGGCAAGCGCCATGTAGGCCCGGCTGCCCGCACACGTATGGTCATAGACAAGCGCCGGCAATCCGTGGCTCGGCGCTTCCGAAAGGCGTACGTTGCGGGGAATGGTCGCCTCGAAAACCAGTTCGCCCAGGCACGATCGCACATCGTCGGCCACCTGGTCGGTCAGCCGGTTTCGGCGATCATACATGGTCAGTGCCACGCCAATGATACCAAGCTGCGGGTTAAAGCGCTGCTGAACCCGCTCCACCGTCTGCAACAGCTGGCTCAACCCCTCCAGCGCGAAAAACTCGCACTGCAGCGGTACCAGCAAGGTATCGGCCGCGGTCAACGCATTGAGGGTGAGCAGGCCCAGCGACGGAGGACAATCGATGAAGCAAACATCATGGCCGGTGTCCTGCACGAACGCTCGCCGCAGCCGGTCGGTTCGCCCGTCCACGTTCACCAGTTCAACCTCTGCCCCCGAAAGATCCACCGTTGCCGGAACGATCGAAAGATTGGGGATGCGCGTGGGGATGATACATTCAGCCAGCGGCATTTCATCCACCAGCACATCATAGGTCGAGCGTTCCCGCTCAGCCGTGGTAATGCCGATGCCGGTGGACGCGTTACCTTGCGGATCGAGGTCGATCAGCAGGGTTTTCCAACCGGTGGCAGCAAGGGCAGTCGCGATGTTGATCGCCGTGGTGGTCTTGCCTACCCCACCCTTCTGATTGGCGATGGCGATCCGGATCATGTTTTGCGCGCCCTCTTTCCTGCCATTCTGCCAGATACCGTGCCAACGATCACGCCGGCATCGGGATCGGTGAGAGATTGTTCCACGTGGAACGTGTGAGCCCAACCCGACAGCCGATCCACTTCATCCCGCGCCGAACGCCCTTTCGGCAACAGCCAGATCGTGTCGCTTGTGGAAAATCGCACCGAAAGTTCAAGAAGCCGGTCCAGCGGTGCAAAAGCACGCGCCGAAATGACGTTGGCCGTAAAGCTTTCGACCAGTTCCAGCCGTTGACCCACAACACGGGCCTTGTCCAACCCAAGTGTCTCCGCAACCCGCCGCAACCATTCCACCCGGCGAGCGCGCGATTCCACCATCACAACTTCCAGGTCAGGGCGGAGGATCGCAATCACGAGGCCGGGAAAACCAGCGCCGGTGCCAAGATCCAGCCAAGTGCCGGAAGTCTGACCAGGTATGAGTGTCAGCAACTGCGCGCTGTCTGCAAAATGGCGCTGCCACACGTGGGCAAGGCTGGCGGCAGAAACAAGATTCTGCCGCGTATTCTCTTCTGCCAACAACAGCGCCAACTGGCTTAGCCGCGCCATCGCTGCGGCGTCAGCTTCGAGCCGGGCGCCGATCCAGTCGCGCGCCTCATCCTCGGTCATGATCATGCCGCGCGCCGCCGGGCATGGACCAGCAGCGCCGCCAACGCCGCCGGGGTGATTCCCGGAATACGCCCGGCAGCAGCCAACGTGGCCGGCGCAGCTCGCTCCAGGCGCTCCACCATTTCACGCGACAGGCCCGGTATGACCGCAAACGGAAACCCGTCGCCCAGAACCAGAGATTCACTGGCGCGCAATTCGCGCAGCTCGCTTTCCTGCCGGGCAAGATAGGGCGCATAAGCGGCATCTTCCTCGATCTCGGCGATCAGCTCAGCATCGTCGTGCAGCGGGATTTCCATCCACGGGGCAAGATCGCCAAGCGACACGCCAGCAAAGCGCAACCATTCGCGCAAGGGCAGGCGGCCGGTATCGGTCCGAACGGGCAATCCGGCGCGCGCCAATTCACCGGCGCTCGCCTCACGGTCGAGCTGCGATTCCAGTTCGGCGCGAGCCTGGCTGCGGCGAGCGAACCATTCGGCCCGCGCAGGGCCAACGGCACCCACCTCAAGAGCCAGAGGGGTCAACCGCGACGAAGCATTGTTCGCACGCAAACGCAGGCGATACTCGGCCCGAGCAGTCAGCATCCGATAGGGTTCGCTAACCCCGTGCAGCGTGAGATCGTCGATCATCACCGCCATGTAGGAATTGGCCCGATCGAGCGGCGCGGGCTCGCGCCCCAGCGCTGACGCCGCCGCGTGCATGCCGGCCACCAGGCCTTGCGCGGCGGCTTCTTCATATCCGGTGGTGCCGTTGATCTGGCCAGCACAATACAGCCCGGGAATGTCGCGTAGCTCCAGCGAGGGACGCAGCGCCCGCGGATCGATATGATCATATTCCACGGCATAACCGGGCACGACCATTTCCACCCGTTCCAAACCCTCCATCGTCCGTAGCAGTTCCAGCTGAACATCGGCTGGAAGGGACGTGCTGATCCCGTTGGGATAGACCAGATGATCGTCGAGCCCTTCCGGTTCCAGGAAAACCTGATGACCATCGCGATCGGCAAAGCGGTGAATCTTGTCTTCAATCGAAGGGCAATAGCGCGGGCCAGATGCACCGATCGCACCGCTGAACAGCGGCGATCGATGCAGGTTCCGCCGGATGACATCATGGCTCTGCGGATTGGTCCGGGTGATGGCGCAGAACACTTGCGGATTGACCCGCTGACCTGGAAGGGCCGACATTGTCCACGGCTCGGCATCGGAAGGTTGCTCTTCCAACCGTGCCCAGTCGATCGTTCGGCCATCCAGGCGGGGAGGGGTTCCGGTTTTCAGGCGCGACATCGGCAAGCTGGCATCGCGCATCTGGGCCGCCAGAGCTTGTGCCGCGGCTTCGCCAACCCGTCCGCCAACCACTTGCTCCTCGCCGCGAAACAGAGTGCCGCCGAGGAACGTGCCCGTACACAGGATAACGGCCTGACACAGCAGCTCCGTGCCATCGGCAAGGCTTACCCCGACAATCCGCCCAGCCTCGATCCGCAGCTGGGCAACTTCTCCGGCGATCTGCACCAGATCACCCTGTTGCCGAAGCAACTGCTGGATCGCCATCTTGAACCGGCGGCGATCTGCCTGAACCCGGGGCCCCTGCACGGCACTGCCCTTGGAACGGTTGAGCATGCGATAATGGATCGCGCCGGCGTCGGCCGCATGGGCAATCAACCCGTCAAACGCATCGACCTCGCGGACCAGATGCCCTTTGCCCAGGCCGCCAATGGCAGGGTTGCAGCTCATCGCGCCAACCGCCGCTAGGTCGAAACTGACCAACGCCACACGAGCGCCCATCCGGGCAGCGACCGCAGCCGCTTCGCAGCCGGCATGTCCGCCGCCCACGACGATGATATCGAACTGGTGCATGGCGAGCGCGATTACAGGAATTGCCCGTTGTGGTCCAGCGAACCGTTAGCGCTGTTTCACGTGGAACGGTGCTTACTTGCCAATACAGAACCGGCCGAACAGCGCATCAAGCATGTCTTCGGTCGTCGTGCGGCCAAGAAGAGCATCGAATGCGACACGGCCCAGTCGTAAATTTTCAGCCACCAACAAGGGATCGGTGAGGCTTGCCGCCTGCCGCAAGGCTTCCTCGGCATCTGCCAAGAGCCGCCGCTGCCGGGCATTGAGCGCAGCTTCGCCCGGACGGGGCAGGGCGCTCCGCGCGGCAGACAGCAGGTCTTCCCGCAACCCGTCGAGGCCAGCTCCGGTCACCGCGGAAAGACGATGCCGCGCCGCAATGGCACCGTGATCAACCCGATCGCATTGGGCGGCAATCAACCATGCGTCGGCAGGACACTCTTCCGGTGATCCAAGCCACAGCACCAGATCTGCCCGGCCCAGTTCACCCCGCGCCCGTTCAACCCCGATCTGCTCGATCGCATCCGCAGCCTCATCCCGCAGGCCTGCTGTATCAATAAACTGGAACGGAACCCCGCCCAGCGCCACGGTACGGCTCAGCACATCGCGGGTCGTCCCCGCCTGGGGGGAGGTGATCGCCGCCTCGCTTTCGACCAGCGCGTTGAACAGGGTGGACTTCCCGGCATTGGGCGGCCCGGCAAGCACCACGCGAAACCCTTCGCGCAGCGCTTCGGCGCTAGGACGGGCGAGGCGGGCAGCAATGTCATTGCCCAAAGCCTCAACGTTCCACGTGAAACTTGCCGGAAGGGCAGCCACATCGTCCTCGTCGGCAAAGTCCAACACTGCTTCGATCTGGGCCGATAATATCAGCAGCCGTTCCCGCCATTGGGCGACGTCGCTGGAGAAGCGGCCGCCGGCCATTGCAAGGGCAGACTGCCGCTGAAGCTCTGTTTCCGATTGGAGCAGATCTGCCAGCCCTTCGGCTTCAGCCAAATCGATCCGGCCATTGCGAAACGCCCGGCGCGTAAACTCTCCGGCAGTAGCCGGCCGCAAACCGGGCATGAGCCGAAGCGCGCGTTCCACCGCAGCCACAACCGCGCGGCCACCATGCAGGTGAAGTTCGGCGCTATCCTCGCCCGTTGCCGTGGTCGGGCCGGGTAGCCACAGCACCAGTGCCCGGTCCAGTATTTCACCGTCCACCCCTCGCAAGGTTGCGGAAACCGCCCGGCGCGCCGGCGGCAAACGTCCCGCCAACTGGCGCAGGGCAGGGCCGGCTTCCGGGCCACTGACCCGCACCACGGCAATGGCGGCAGGCGGGCTCCCGCTGGAAAGGGCAAAGATCGTTTCAGGCATCATCGCACCAGCGCGTCCTGCATTCCGCCGCCAGCGTCAATCGGCCTTCTTACCGCCCCGCACACTGGCATCCATGAATTGCTGGAAGAACTTCATGCCCATTTCACCCATCGGCGCCACCTGGCGCGTCAGGGCCTGCAACTGGTCGAGGTTGCCCACGCCCTGCATGGCCTTCAGAACCGCTTCAACATAGGCTTCGTTGGCCTTGGTCACATCAGGAAGGCCCAGAAAGCGGCGGGCTTCTTCCGGGGTGCAATCAACCTCAACATTGACCTTCATCGCTGCACACCTCGTTCTGGCCGGTCCAGGCGATCACGCTGGCACACGGGCTTGGCAAAGTCCATCCAACCGACCAAACTGGAAGGAAGACCCGCAATCAGAGGAGAGAACCCATGGCCGAAACCATCCGCATCCCCACGCTGGAAGGCGATGCGACCTTCCCCGCCTATGTTGCGCGGCCTGAAGGCACTCCGCACGGTGCGATCATCGTGATCCAGGAAATCTTCGGGGTGAACCCTGGCATCCAGCGCAAGGTCGATCACTGGGCCAGCCTCGGCTATCTGGCAGTTGCTCCGGAAGTGTTCTGGCGCCAAGCCGAAGGGATCAATCTGGACAGCGATGTACCGGAAGAATTCCAGCAAGCCATCGGCTATATGATGAAGCACGATTTCGATGCCGGCATCCGCGATGTCGAAGCAACAATTCACTGGATTCGCCGGGAAGCCGGCGTAGCCAAGGTCGGGCTGGTCGGATTCTGCATGGGTGGCAAGATTGCCTATCAGACCGCGACTCGCACCGACATCGATGCATCGGTCGGCTATTACGGCGTCGGCATTGCCGGCATGCTGAACGAAAGCCACGCCATTGCCCGCCCGCTGATGCTGCACATCCCCACCAGCGACGGCTTTGTTCCAGCTGATCAGCAAAAGGCCATGCACGACGGGCTGGGCCCCAACCGCCACGTCACCCTGCATGATTACGAAGGGTTGGATCACGGTTTTGCCGCCGAAACCGGCGTGCGCCGCAACGATGAAGGCGCCCGCCTGGCCGACAGCCGCACCGAAGCCTTCTTTGCCGAACACCTGAAGTAAAAACGCGAAAGGGCGGGGAGTTTGCCGCTCCCCGCCCTTCCTGAAGATCAAATCCTTCGCCCGAACCCTTACTGGTTCATCGTGGCGAAGAAATCCTCGTTGGTCTTGGTGTCCTTGATCTTGTCGAGCAGGAACTCCATCGCATCGACCGTGCCCATCTGCATGAGGATACGGCGCAGCACCCACATCTTCGCCAGGTTGGCCTTTTCCACCAGCAACTCTTCCTTGCGGGTGCCGCTCTTGCCCACGTCCAACGCCGGGAAGATGCGCTTGTCGGACACCTTGCGATCCAGCACGATTTCGCTGTTGCCGGTACCCTTGAACTCTTCGAAGATCACTTCGTCCATCCGGCTGCCGGTATCGATCAGGGCCGTGGCGATGATCGACAGCGAACCGCCTTCCTCGATGTTGCGGGCAGCACCGAAGAAGCGCTTGGGCCGCTGCAGGGCGTTGGCGTCCACACCGCCGGTCAGCACCTTGCCGGAGCTTGGCACCACGGTGTTGTAGGCGCGGCCCAGGCGAGTGATGGAATCCAGCAGGATCACCACATCCTTCTTGTGCTCGACCAGGCGCTTGGCCTTTTCGATCACCATTTCGGCAACCTGCACGTGGCGGGTGGCTGGCTCGTCGAAGGTGGAGGAAATGACTTCGCCGCGTACCGAGCGCTGCATGTCGGTCACTTCTTCGGGGCGTTCATCGATCAGCAGAACGATCAGGAACACTTCGGGGTGATTGTCGGTGATCGCCTTGGCGATGTTCTGCAGCAGCACGGTCTTGCCGGTGCGCGGCGGGGCCACGATCAACGCGCGCTGACCCTTGCCCTGGGGGCTGATCAGATCGATCACCCGGGCCGACTTGTCCTTCACCGTCGGATCGATCGTGTCGAGCTTCAGGCGCTCGTTCGGATAGAGCGGGGTGAGGTTGTCGAAGTTGACCCGGTGACGAACTGCATCGGGATCATCGAAATTCACGCTGATCAGCTTGGTGATCGCGAAATAGCGTTCGCCATCCTTGGGGGCGCGGATTTCGCCTTCCACGGTATCGCCGGTGCGCAGGCCCCATTTGCGAACCTGGTTGGGCGAAACGTAAATGTCGTCAGGCCCGGCAAGATAGTTTGCCTCGGGGCTGCGCAGGAAGCCGAAACCATCGGTCAGCACCTCGATCGTGCCGATGCCGAGGATTTCCTCGCCGTCTTCGGCCACTTCCTTGAGGATGGCGAACATCAGATCCTGCCGGCGCAAGGTGCTGGCACCTTCCACGCCCAGTTCCTCGGCCATTTCGACCAGTTCGGCGGGGGTTTTCTTCTTGAGTTCCTTGAGATGCATGTCTTTGATTTCCGGTGCTTATCTGGTCAAACAGCCGGCGGGCCAAAGGGCTTGGAGAAAGCAGACCTGTGCAGCGCGCAACGCGCCGCATGCCGGGAGACTGGCCGTGCGATAGGCTCTGGCGGGAGAGAGGTCAACTGAATGCGGCAGCGCGGCCGCTCAGCGCTCAGAACGGCTTGACCACCGCCAGAATCACGATGAACGCCGCAGCCACGCCCGGCACTTCATTCAGCAGGCGCAATTGCCGCCCGGTCAGTCTGCGTTCGCCCCGTGCCAGCCGCTGGGCATAGCCGGCCAGCCAGAAGTGATAACCGGTCAGCACCACCACGAAGAGCAGCTTGGCATGAAACCACCCTTGGGCAAACGCGCCGATCGACATGGCCAGCGCCAGCCCCAGCACCCAGACCACCACCAGCGATGGCCACAGGATGATCCGCAGAAGCTTGCGTTCGCGGTCCATCCACACGGCGTTTTCTGGCGAACCGGGCGCAGATTCCTGATGATAGACGAAGTAACGGGGCAGGGCGAACAGCCCGGCCATCCAGAAGATCACGAAGATGATGTGGCCGGCCTTGAGCCAGAGATAAGTCATCGCAAGCGCCTGTTGCATAACCGAACTGTGAGCCGAACCGATGGCCGCTTCAAGCCCGAAAGGGAAGGGGTGTCGTTTGGCTTGGGGCCGGCCGGCAGCTTATCGCTGCCAGCCGCGCACCACCTTCAGCAGGCGTTCGACATGTTCGATCGGGGTGAACTGGCCAATGCCATGCCCCAGGTTGAACACGTGCGGCCGATCGGCAAAGGCATCGAGCACGCGCAGCGCCTGCCGCTCCATTTCGCTGGTTCCGGCCAGCACCAGCAGCGGATCGAGATTGCCCTGCACCGGAAGATCGGCTGGCAGTTCCTTCGCGGCCCACAGTGGGTCGATCGTTTCGTCCAGCCCCAGCGCATCGACCCCGGTTTCGCGGGCATAGGCGGGAAGCTTTTCGCCCGCGCCCTTGGGAAAGCCGATGATCGGCAGATCCGGACAGCGCTGGCGCATCTGGCGGACGATTTCGGCATTGGGGGCAATCACCCAGCGTTCGAATTCGGCCGGGGCAAGGCTGCCGGCCCATGAATCGAACAGCTGCACCGCCTCTGCCCCCGCCTTGGCCTGCCCCTCAAGGTAATCGACTGTGGTGGCGATAATCCCGTCAATGATCGCCTGGAATGCCACCGGGTCGCGATAGGCATAGGCGCGGGTTTCGTGCTGGTCGCGGCTTCCTTCGCCGGCCACCATGTAGGTGGCGATGGTCCAGGGGCTGCCGGCAAAGCCCAGCAGGGTCTTGTCAGGGGCAAGGGCGGCACGAACCAGCTCCACCGTCCGGTAGATCGGATCGAGGCGCTCAGGGACCGCCTGGAGGCTTTCCAGCGCGGCATCGACCAGCCGGGGCGACATGCGCGGGCCTTCACCGGCCAGGAACGCCAGATCCTGCCCCATCGCATAGGGCACGATCAGGATATCGGAAAACAGGATCGCGCCATCGAATCCGAAGCGGCGGATCGGCTGCAGCGTGATCTCGGCAGCGGCTTCGGAATCATAGACCAAGGCAAGGAAGCCGCCCTTGGCCGCGCGCAGTTCCCGATATTCGGGTAAATACCGTCCGGCCTGGCGCATCAGCCATATCGGACGCTGGGAACCATTCGTTCCACGCAGGGTATCAATCAGAAGACCGGGCATCGCGTCGGGTCCAATCAATAAAATAAGAGATTCTTAAAAGAGGATTCTGAAGGCTGTTGACCTGTGGAAACCGGGGACAGCTCGCCCTTGCCTGAATTGTCCCGCTCTGAACAGGGGGTGCGTGCAAGGCGACTCTGTGAAGCCGGGCGGTCAAGCACGAGTTATCCCGGTTGTCCCCAGCCTGTGGGAAGACGTGTCCACATGTCCACAAGTGGCGGATTGATCGGCGGGCAGCGATGATGGAATCTCCTCCCGAAGTTGTCAGCGCCGTTCTCCCGTGGTTTATGCGCGCAAGTTTCCACAGGGTGAGCCAATCGGCAGACATGACGCGGCTGCATCTCCACTTGCTTTCGGATTCCACCGGCGAAACGCTGGAAATGATCGCCAAGGCCGCCCTCGCGCAGTTCGACGATGCCGACGTGATCCGCCACTTCTGGCCGATGGTCCGTTCGCAGCAGCATCTCGATCGCATCCTGGGCGAAATTGCCGCCAATCCTGGTCTGGTGCTGTTCACGCTGGTCAACGCCGAAATCCGGCACCGTCTGGAAGATCGCTGCCGCACGCTGGGCCTGCCCACGGTGCCGGCGCTGGATGCGGTCACCGCGGTGCTGGAAGGCATGCTGGGCCAGCAGGCCAAGGCGCGTCCCGGCCGCCAGCACATGCTGGACGATGCCTATTTCGCACGGGTCGATGCAATCCAGTTTACCATTGCCCACGATGATGGCGTGGCATGGGAAGACTGGGAACAGGCTGATATCATCCTTGCCGGGGTTTCGCGCTCGTCGAAGACGCCGACCAGCATTTATCTGGCCAATCGCGGCTACAAGGTCGCCAACATTCCTATCGTGGTGGAAAGCCCGCCGCCAAGCGGGCTTTATGCCCTGCGTCGGCCGCTGGTAGTGGGATTGACCACAGCGCCCGAACGATTGGTGCAAGTGCGCCGCAATCGGCTGTTGTCGCTCAACCAGTCTCCGGCGACCGATTATGTCGATCAGGAGCGCGTGGCCCGCGAGGTTCAGTTTGCCCGGCGCCTGTTTGCCGATAATGGCTGGCCGGTGATCGACGTGACGCGCCGTTCGATCGAGGAAACCGCGGCTGCGGTGATCAAGCTCTATCAGGAATATCGCGCCAGTGGCGAAAGCGCCGGCGGCGGAGCGCGGCCGATCTGACCGCGCCGGATTACGGGATTCAAAGACATGCTGATCCTTGCTTCGCAAAGCGCATCGCGCCGGGCCATGCTGGAAGCGGCCGGGGTGCCGTTCATGGCCCTGCCGGCGCGAGTGGATGAACGCGCGGTGGAAGCCGGCCTTGCCGGCGCCTCACCGGGCGAGGTCGCGCTGGCGCTGGCCGATGCCAAGGCGCTGGCCGTTTCCGAACTGCACCCGGATCGGCTGATCCTGGGTTCGGATAGCCTGGTGGTGTGCGAAGGGCAGCGGTTCGACAAACCGGCCGATCTGGCCGCCGCGGCCGAGCATCTGCGCTATTTTTCCGGGCGCACGATGGAATTGCACAGCGCCGCCGCGCTTGTGCGCGGGGGAGAGGTGGT
This sequence comes from uncultured Novosphingobium sp., assembly GCA_964627175.1. Lineage (GTDB taxonomy): Bacteria > Pseudomonadota > Alphaproteobacteria > Sphingomonadales > Sphingomonadaceae > Novosphingobium. The sequence goes on from CAZVHM010000048.1 coordinate 12,425, forward strand.
ATGGCACGGCGCGCAAGTGGCGCAGCTTTCGGTTCGCCCGCTGTCCGATGCCTTCATTGCCGACTATCTCGAACATGAATGGCCCGAAGTGGCCGGCTGTGTCGGCGTGTTCCGCATAGAAGGGCGCGGTGTGCAACTGTTTGAAAGCATCACCGGCGATCATTTCACCGTGCTGGGCATGCCGCTGCTGGCCGTGCTGGGGGCGCTACGCGGAATAGGAGAACTGACCGAATGAGCCGGCCTTATGCCGAAGTGATCGGTGATCCGATCGCGCAATCCAAATCTCCGGCGATCCACGGCTTCTGGCTGGCCGAGCTGGGTATCGAAGCCGATTACCGCCATTGCCACGTGGCTGCCCAAGGGCTGGCCGACTATATCGCTGCCCGGCGGGGCGATGAAGCATGGCGCGGCTGCAACGTCACCATGCCGCATAAGCAGGCGGTGATGCCGCTGCTCGACCGGATCGATCCGCTGGCCGCGCGGGTGGGCGCCGTGAACACCGTGGTGCGCGAGGCCGATGGTGCGCTGGCCGGCTACAACACCGATGTGCCAGGTTTTCTCGAACCGCTGCAACCCTTGCTGGCCGATACGCACCTGTTCCGCATGGCGCGGGTGATCGGTACCGGCGGCGCGGCCCGCGCGGTAATCGCCGGGCTGGCCGGCCATGGCTTCATGCTGGTGCTGGCCGGGCGCGATCCAGCCAAGGCCCGCGCGTTGCTGGACGAACTCGATCCGGGCGGCGAACATCACGCAATCGACCTCGCCCATTTTGCCGAACCAACCGACTTTGCCTTCGATGACCGCGAGGGCATTTGCGATCTGGTGGTCAACGCCAGCCTGCTGGGCATGACCGGGCAGCCGCCGCTGCGGTTTGACTGGAGCCATGCTCCGCCGGGCAGCGTGGCCTATGATATTGTCACCAGCCCGCTCGATACGGCTTTTCTCCAGTCCGCGCGGGCAGCGGGTTTTGCCACGATCGATGGCCTTTCCATGCTGATCGGGCAGGCCGATCATGCCTTCGCGCGGTTCTTCGGCCAGCGTCCGCCACGCGGCCGCGATGCCGAATTGCGGCGGATCATCACCGATGGCTGACAGCTCCCCCGCGGGGCAGGCACGGCCTTTCGTGCTGGGGCTGACCGGTTCGATCGGCATGGGCAAATCGGCCGTGGCGGCAATGTTTGCCGGGCTGGGCGTGCCGGTGTTCGATGCCGATGCCGCAGTTCATGCCTTGCAGGGGCCGGATGGGACGCTGCTTGGGCCGATCGAGGCCGCCTTTCCCGGCACGACCGGGCCGGGCGGGGTGGATCGGGCCGCGCTTGGCGCACGGGTCTTTGGTGATCCGCAAGCGCTCGCCCGGCTGGAGGCGATCGTCCACCCCGCGGTTGCCGCGATGCGGTCTGATTTCCTGACCGAACATGGCGCCGCGCCGCTGGTGGTGTTCGATATTCCGCTGCTGTTTGAAAAGGGCGGCTGGGAAACGGTGGATGCGGTGCTGGTGGTATCGGCCCCGGCCGAAGTGCAGCGGGCGCGGGTGCTGGCCCGGCCGGGGATGAGCGAAGAGCGCTTCGCCCGGATTCTTGCCCTGCAGGTGCCCGATGCCGAAAAGCGTGTGCGTGCCGACCATGTGATCGACACCGGCACCTCGCTTGCCGAAACGCGCCATGCGGTGCAGGCGCTGGTTCATCGCCTTATGGGCAAGAATCCGGCGTGAATTCCCTTGCGCCCGGGCGCTGGCGGGGCAATATGTAAAGCGACATGCGTGAGATCATCTTCGACACCGAAACTACCGGTCTCGACCCAAAAACGGGCGATAGGCTGGTGGAAATCGGGTGCATCGAACTGGTCAACCGGGTTCCGACCGGAGAGATTTACCACGCCTACTTCAATCCTGATCGCGACATGCCGGCAGAGGCGGAAGCCGTTCACGGCCTGTCGGCCGCCTTCCTGGCAGACAAGCCGCGTTTCGCCGAAAAGTGCCATGAACTATTGGAATTCATCGCGGATTCGCCGTTGGTCGCGCATAATGCCGGGTTTGACTTCGCGTTTCTGAATTTCGAATTGGCCCAGTGCGGGCTCGAAGCGATTTCGCACAGCCGGATGATCGATACCGTCCGTCTGGCGCGGGTGCGGCATCCGGGGGCCAAGCTGTCGCTCGATGCACTGTGCACCCGCTATGGCATCGATCGCAGCCATCGCACGCGCCACGGCGCGCTGCTCGACGCTGAACTTCTGGCGCAAGTCTATGTCGAACTGACCGGCGGGCGCCAGATCGGGTTGGAACTGGCGGCTGGTGCTGCCGATCTGATCGTGGCCTCGGTCACGGTCGTGACACGTGAACGGGTTTTCCGTCCCGCTCGTCCTCACGGGGCGAGCGAGGCGGAATTGGCGGCCCACGCCGCATTTCTGGAGACGGTCAAGGCGCCGCTCTGGAATGGCGGGGCCTGATTGGAAGGAGAAGGATTACATGGACATTCGCGTATCGGGTCATCAGGTCGAAACCGGTGAAGCCCTGCAGCAGCATGCCTCGGAGCGGCTGACCGCGATTGTCGACAAGTACTTCAGCGGTGCGCTGACCAGTCATGTCACTTTCAATCGCGCCCCGGCCGGGGCCTTCCGCTGCGATATCGTCACGCACGTGACGCAGGGCCTCATCCTGAAGGGCGCCGCGATCGCGCACGATGCTCATGTGGCGCTCGATCAGGCGGCCGAAAAGGTCGACAAGCAGCTGCGCCGCTACAAGCGCCGCCTGAAGGATCGTCATGAACAGACGACCTTTGCCCAGCGCGAGGAAGAAGCCGCCTATGTCGTCTTCGCCGAACCGGAAGCCGAAGCCGAGGAAGTCGCCGCCGATGCACCGCTGGTCATCGCCGAAACCCGGGTCGACGTTCCAGAAGCAACCGTTTCCGATGCAGTGATGATGCTGGACTTGCGCAACACCAATGCGCTCCTGTTCAAAAACGCTGGCACCGGGCGGCATAATATGGTTTACCGCCGCGGCGATGGGTCGATCGGCTGGGTCGAACCCTCCTGACGCGCGGGACCGCGCGGTTTCCTAGGCGTTAGCTGGAGGAGGGAACCCGGTTCCGCCGGGTCAAACGTGGCACGCGCGGCATGCAAAGGTCGCGCGGGCCGCATACAGGCGATACGAACAGATAATGAGCGCTCTCTTCAACCTTCTTCCCGAAGCTGTCGGCACGATCAATGTCGATAACAAGGATGCGATCCTGCGCCAGTTGGCGGAGCGTTTTGCCACTGTGTACGGGCTTGAACCGGCCACGGTGCTGGAACGCATCGAAGAACGCGAACGGCTGGGCAGCACTGGCTTCGGCCGCGGCGTGGCAATTCCCCACGCCCGCATCAACGGCCTTTCGCGCCCGGTTGCGGTGGTCTTGCGCCTTGATGCGCCCGTCGCGTTCGATGCGGCCGATGGCCTGCCGGTCGATGTCGTGTTCGGTCTGCTCTCGCCGGAACAGGCGGGCGCCGCCCATCTTCATGCCTTGGCTGCGATTTCGCGCCTGATGCGCGATGAACGGATGCACCAGTCGTTGATCGAAGCCCCAGGGGCCGAAGCGCTTTACGGGTTGCTGTGCAATGTCATCGACCGCGACGCCGCCTGAAGGCGACGTACCCGGCGCTTCTCTGCATTGGCAGGCGCTGGAAAACCTCTATGCCGCAGCCCCGATCAACCAGTTGTTCGATAGCCGGCTGACCATCACCGGCGAAGGCGCCGCGCGTATCGCTTTCACGGTGGATGAACGCTTTCATCATGCCGCCGGGGCCGCGCATGGCACGATCTACTTCAAGATGCTTGATGATGCCGCGTTCTATGCGGCGAATACGCTGATCACCGATCGCTTCCTCCTCACCACTTCGTTCAACCTCCATTTCGTGCGTCCGATTCGCTCTGGCCCGGTGGTGGCTGAAGGGCGTTGGATCAGCGGCCGGCGCCGGGTGCTGGTGGCCGAAAGCCGGTTGGTCGATGCCGAGGGCGAGGAAATCGGCCGCGGCACGGGCACCTTCATGCGCTCGCGCATCGCCCTGTCCGGGCTGTCGGGATACCGGGTTGGCTGAAGATCCGGCCAGCGCCCCGCGGCTTCCCACCCATGTGGAGGCTGGCGCGCTGTTGCGCCGGGTCCAACAGGAAGGTGGTTTTGCCACGGTGATCGCCAAGGGCGAACCCGAAGCGGGAACGCTGCTGGTGGTGCTGGCTGAAAATGGCCGCAACCAGCGGGCTTATGAGCGGATGCCCGATCCCGCCGGAGGCCGGCCCTGGACCCTGTCGCGCCGGGAAGACCCGGATTCGCCGCAGGAGTTTTCCGAATGGCTTTCACGCCGGCAGAGCCAGGATCCGGATTTGTGGATCATCGAACTGGATATCCCGCGCGCTGAACGGTTCATCCCCGGCGTGGGAGATGCGGGTTGACATTGCTGCGCTGCAAAACCAAAGCGCGCACTCCACTCATGCGAAGGCGGTTGACGAGGCACTAAGGCTCTCGCGGCTGGCACGCAGACGGGGGGCAGTCGGCGGGTTTTACCGGCGATCACGATGGAATGGCTTCGCCAATCCGGGTTGTTCGCGGCACCCGTGCGGGCGAGCCAACCGCCGATAAAGACTTACTGATGAGCCGTAAGCTCGATATTGCCAGTGCCATTGCCGTGGCACTTACACTTGGTTTTACCCTTTTCAGCGCCGATGGTTCCGGCGCGGCCGCGCAGGCCCGGAATCCCGTTTCCGCCGCGCCGGTCACTCTCCCGCAGGATGGGGCCGCACCGGCCGCCGCGGGCCAACCCGACAATCTTCTTCCTGCTTCCTACCCTGAACTGGCCGTAACGCGCCCCGAAGCGCGCGACCATTCGCTGCCGAAGGCTGGTCAAGCAGAGCCCTCGCTCACCCTTGCCGGCCTCGTTTCCGAACAGCAGGCGGACAGCGATCTTTCGCGCGAGCTGGAATGCCTTGCCGGCGCGATCTACTTCGAAGCGAAGAGCGAAACCCTTGAAGGCCAGCTGGCCGTGGGCCGCGTCGTGGTCAATCGCGCCCGTTCGGGCCGCTTCCCTGCTTCCTATTGCGGGGTGGTCTACCAGCCGTCGCAGTTCTCGTTCGTGCGGGGCAAGTCCATGCCGGCCGCCAACCGCGAATCGCTCGCCTGGAAGAAGGCCGTGGCCCTTGCCCAGATCGCCGATGAAGGCAGCTGGAAGACCGTGGCTGAAGGCGCCCTGTTCTTCCACGCCACCCGCGTCTCGCCGGGCTGGCGGTTGACCCGTATCGCCCGGATCGACAATCACGTTTTCTATCGCTGATAGCAGGGCGGGCCGGTCCCGCACCTCAATCAACGGCGCCTGAATCAAAAACGCCGCTCCCGATCATCCGGGGGCGGCGTTTTTGATTGTCGGCAGTCTGGCCGGGGCGTTCAGGCTCGCACTTCCACCCACATCGGGGCGTGATCGCTGGCCTTTTCCCGGCCGCGATGGTCTTTGTCCACTCCGGCGGCCACCAGCCGGTCGGCCAATTCGGGTGACAGCAGGGCGTGATCGATGCGGAAGCCGTGATCGCGTTGCCATGCGCCAGCCTGATAATCCCAGAAAGTCCACACCCCGCCGCGCGGGTTGAGCGTGTCGATCGCATCGGTCCATCCGTCGGCCAGCAGGCGGGCATAGGCATCCCGCGATTCGGGTTGCATCAGGGCATCGGCTTCCATCGCGCGCGGCGACCAGACGTCCTTGTCTTCCGGAATCACGTTGAAATCGCCCAGCACCACGGCGGGCACTTCTTCTGCGGCGATTTCGGCCATGCGGGCGCGCAGCCGCTCCATCCAGCGCAGCTTGTAGTCAAACTTGGGGCCAGGCACCGGGTTGCCGTTGGGCAGGTAAATCCCCGCCACCCGCAGGCCGAACACATCCGCCTCCAGATAGCGGGAATGAACGTCCTCCGGATCGCCGGCCAGGCCGCGCTGCACTTCGGCAGGCTGCGCGCCATCGGCCAGCATGGCCACGCCATTGAAGCCCTTCTGGCCATGCCAGATGGCCCCATAGCCCAGCTTCTCGAACTCGGCGGCGGGGAAGCCTTCGTCCTGGG
>CAZVHM010000049.1:0-18283 GCA_964627175.1 uncultured Novosphingobium sp.
AGCACGCGCGGGCGGCTGATGCCCAGTTCGAAGCCTTCGCGGCGCATCGTTTCGATCAGCACGCCCAGCTGCAATTCGCCGCGGCCCGCAACTTCGAAGCTGTCCTTGTCGGCAGATTCGGTGATGCGGATGGCGACGTTCGATTCCGCCTCGCGCTCAAGCCGGTCGCGGATCATGCGGCTGGTCACCTTGGTGCCTTCGCGGCCTGCCATCGGGCTGTCGTTCACCGAAAAGCGCATCGACAGGGTCGGCGGATCAATCGGCTGGGCCTTGATCGGAGTCCTGACCGAGGTGTCGGCGATGGTGTTCGAAACGGTCGCCACGGCCAGGCCGGCCAGGCTGATGATGTCGCCTGCGCGGGCTTCTTCCACCGGCACGCGGTCCAGCCCGCGGAATGCCATCAGCTTCGAGGCGCGGCCGGTCTCGATTACCTTGCCGTCCGCATCGAGTGCGTGGATCGGCTGGTTGACCTTGACCGTGCCCGACTGGACCCGGCCAGTCAGCACGCGGCCCAGGAAGTTGTCGCGGTCCAGCAAGGTCACCAGGAAGCTGAACGGCGCGTCCTCATCCAGCGACGGCGGCGGGACGTGATCGACAATCTTCTGGAACATCGGCTCCAGCGTGCCTTCGCGCAAGCTGGGGTCGGTGTTGGCATAGCCGTTGCGGCCCGAAGCATAGAGCACCGGGAAATCCAGCTGCTCGTCGGTGGCATCCAGGCTGACGAACAGGTCGAACACTTCGTCCAGCACTTCCTGGATGCGCTCGTCGGGGCGGTCGACCTTGTTGACCACCACGATCGGCTTCAGGCCCAGGGCCAGCGCCTTGCCGGTCACGAACTTGGTCTGCGGCATCGCGCCTTCCGAGCTGTCGACTAGCAAGATCACGCCGTCGACCATCGAGAGGATGCGCTCCACCTCGCCACCAAAGTCGGCGTGGCCAGGCGTGTCGACGATGTTGATGCGGATTCCGTTCCATTCGATCGACGTCGGCTTGGCGAGGATGGTGATCCCGCGTTCCTTTTCCAGATCGCCCGAATCCATCGAGCGCTCTTCCACGCGCTGGTTGTCGCGGAAGGTGCCGGATTGGCGGAAGAGTTGATCGACCAGGGTGGTCTTGCCGTGGTCGACGTGAGCGATAATCGCGATATTGCGCAAGGAGGCGGACATGGCGCGGGCTTTCCGAACAGGAGAATAGGGCCGCAGTCTCGCTGCGGCGCAACATATTGCGCGCGCCCCGTAACCGAACAGAGGCATTTGGGCAAGTGCGCCCGCGCTCGGCCGTGTGCATCGGGGTCTCGGCAGTCTTGGCGGTGGCTGCAAGGTAGCGGTGCTGTAACCGGGATGAAAGTGATTGGGATTGCCGCCATGGCCGCGGATTCCTATGGTCTTGGAAGTCGCGACATCGGGCCGGAGGGTCTTCGCTGAAGAAGATGCCCAATGTTCGTGCAGTGGAGGATCGTAGGCATGTATAAGGCTATCGCTCGGATGAACACGCGGCCCCGTTCCGGTCGGCTCGGCCGCGCCTTGTTGTGCGGGGTTGGCGCGTTTGCCCTGCTGGCTCCGGCACTGGCTCATGCGCAGGCTGCCCTTCAGGAAGAAGCCCAGCCGGCCGAGGATTTCCTGCCCGACGCAACCGGCAACGAGATCGTGGTGACCGCGACCAAGCGCGAACAGAGCCTGCAGGATGTGCCTGTCGCGGTGTCAGTTACCACGGCCGAAACGATCGAGCGCGCGCAAATCCGCGATATCCGGGATCTTTCCAGCGTGGTGCCGTCGCTGCGGGTGAACCAGCTGCAAAGCTCGGCCAACACCAATTTCTATATCCGCGGCTTCGGCAATGGTGCCAACAACGCCGGGATCGAGCCTTCGGTCGGTCTGTTCGTCGATGGAGTCTATCGTTCGCGTTCGGCCTCGATGATCGCCGACCTGCCGGATGTCTCGCGGATCGAAGTGTTGCGCGGGCCGCAGTCCACCCTGTTCGGCAAGAATGCCTCTGCCGGCGTGATTTCGCTGGTCACCAAGGCGCCGCAGTTCACTTTCGGTGGCAACGTGGAGGCGAGCTACGGCAACTACAATGCCGCGCTGCTCAAGGGCGTGATCACCGGTCCGCTTGGCGATACCGTCGCCGCCAGCCTGTCCGGCGGGTTCAACCGGCGCGATGGCTTTGTGCGAGATACGGGTTCGGGCACTCGCACCAACGAACGCAACCGCTGGTTTGTGCGTGGTCAGGTGCTGGTCGAACCGTCTCAGGCCTTAACCGTGCGCCTGATCGGCGATTTCGGCCGTATCGATGAAAACTGCTGTGCGGTGGTCAATCTCCAGCGCTCCTCGCCCGCGCTGGGTACGTCGCAGGCCGTGCAGGCGCTGGGGGGGCAGTTGTCCGATCCGGCAAACCCATTTGTAGATAGCGTGGCCAATAATTTCCCGTCGACCAACCGGATCGACAACTGGGGCCTGTCCGGCCAGGTCGATTACCGTGCGGGGCCGTTCAAGCTGACCTCGATCACCGCCTTCCGCCGCACCGCGGCAGTTACCAACCAGGATTCCGATTTCACTGCGGCCGATCTCTTGCGCCGCAATTTCCAGGATCTCCAGGTCGATACCTTCACTCAGGAACTGCGCGCGTCGACCGATTGGGAAGGGCCGGTAAACGCCGTGATCGGTGCGTTTTATTTCAACGAGAAGATCAACCAGCACAACGAACTGCAATATGGTTCGCAGTTCCAGGGCTATGCCAATGCGTTGATCAGCGGGGCCACCGGCTGTTTCAAGGTGCCGGTATCGGCCAACTGCAGCAGCTTGCAGGGCCTCTCCAACATTCTCGGCACCAACGATTCCTTCGGGCAAACCTTGTTGTTCCGTCCCGGTCAGGGGCTGGATGAAAACTACGCGCTGAAGAACGAGGCGTGGTCGGGCTTCGCCCAGTTCGATGTGCGCGTGGCCGAACGGCTGACGCTCACCGGCGGGATCAACTATACCCACGATGCCAAGCGCTTTAACACCGGCACGACTTCCAGCGATGTCTTCTCGCGGGTCAATCTCGATGCCACCGCCTTGGCGCCACTGCGCTATCAGCTGATCTATAACGCCGCGGTCGAGGCCGGGCAGGACACGACCACGGCGGCCTTCCTGGCCAATACCTACCAGAACGATCCTTCGGCCAATCCGCTGAATGATATCAAGGCATTCCAGTTCATGCCGGCGTTCCTCAACGTGCCCAACGCCCAGGAAAGCGGCCGGGTTCGTGGCGGGGACTGGTCGTTCACCGCCCGCGCGTCGTATGATCTGTCGGATGCGGTGAACCTCTACGCCAGCTATGCAACCGGCTACAAGGCTGCCTCGGTAAACCTCTCGCGCGATAGCCGGCCCCCGGCCGCCGTCCAGACGCTCTATGCGGCAAATCCGCTCTATCCCAATCTTGCCGCTGGCAGCCGCTATGCCGATCCGGAAGATTCCACCGTCTATGAAGCCGGGGTGAAGGGCAACTGGGGCGTGGCCACCGCCAATGTTGCCGTGTTCAAGCAGGTGATCCGGGGTTTCCAGTCCAACCTGTTCACCGGCACCGGCTTCAAGCTCGCCAACGCGGGCAAGCAGTCGGCTTTCGGGATCGAATTCGAGGGCACGGCCAAGCCTGTCGAGGAACTGACGCTCAGCCTTGCCGTGACTTACCTTGATCCGAAGTACGACGGTTTCGTCCTGTCCGGCGTGGGTGATCTTTCGGGCACCCGGCCCGGCGGGGTCTCGCCGCTCAGCGCCACCTTCGGCGCGCAATGGGATCATGAGCTGGCCAGTGGCGATCGCCTGATCCTGCGCGGCGACTTCCACTATGAAGCGCCCTTTGCGCTGGTCGAAGGCTTGCCCAATCTGGTGGTGAAGGTCAAAAATCCCGTCGGCCAGGTCACCGGCTTCAATTATGCCGAAGCCATTGCCGCGGCCACCAGCCGCAAGCAGGAAATCAACCTGCTCAATGGCTCGCTCACTTATGCCACGAAAAGTGGCCTGGAACTGACCGTGTGGGGCCGCAACATCCTCAACAAGCGCACGATCCTGCAGATCTTCGATTCGCCGGTCCAGATCGGTTCGATCTCCGGCTATCCCAGCGAACCGCGCACGTATGGCGTATCGGTGCGTCGCCGCTTCTGATCCGGCCGATCGACTGATCGGGGGAAGGGGGCCTTGTGCCCCCTTTTTCTTGCCAGCGGGCGCCAAGTGTGGTGCCCTGCGGCCACGGGTTGCAGCACACAGGGGATCTTTTCATGCACTGGATGTTGCTGCCGCTGCGCCGCTATGCCGAATTTTCCGGCCGTTCGCGGCGCAAGGAATACTGGATGTTCACCCTGATGCTGGTGGCCGTCTACATGCTGCTCGGCGGGCTGATCCTGTCGGCAGCCTGGCGCGATCTGGTCAACCAGCAGTGGCCTGCCGCGCTGTCCACTGCCGGCTGGGCAGGGCTGATCTTCGGCGGTCTGTTCACCCTTGTCATCACCATTCCGGCCATCGCCGTCACCGTCCGCCGCCTGCACGATCGCAACCTTTCGGGCTGGTGGTATCTCGGGGTGGTCCTACTCGGTCCGGCGCCGTGGGTGGGGCCGCTCGTCAATCTCGCCTTCATCGTGGTCATGGCATTGGCCGGAACGCCGGGGCCAAACCGGTTCGGGGATGATCCCAAGCGCCAGGCCGATCCCTATGTCTTTGGCTGAGCGTTGACCGGCCGCAGCGGCGGAAAAAGGATTGCCTGCGATGAACTGGATGCTCCTGCCCTATCGCCGCTACGCCGAATTTTCGGGGCGGTCGCGGCGGCGGGAATACTGGCTGTTCGCCCTGTTCCAGCTGATAGTCTCGATCCTGATCGGGCTGTTCCTCGGCCGGTCCGATGGGTGGCTCTATCCCGGCTATGCCGGTTACATGACCGTGGTCGACTGGCCGGGCGCGCTGGTGCAGAACCTGTTCGTCCTTGCCAACCTGATCCCCAATCTCGCCGTCTCGGTGCGCCGCCTGCACGATCAGGATCGCTCCGGCTGGCTGCTTTTGCTCCTGCTGGTGCCCGTGGCCGGCTGGTTTGCCCTGTTCGTGCTGATGTGCCTTGATGGCACCCGCGGCCCCAATCGGTTCGGGCGCGATCCGAAAGACCGCCCCGCACCGCACAGCTTCGGCTAAAGCTCGCGCAACACCCGCGCTGGCCGCGCCCGCAGCAGCGGCAGCGAGCCGCCCAGCGCAAAGGCCAGCACCAGCGCCAGCCCCGCGCCCAGCACGCCCAGCACCACGCCCCAATCCGGCAGCCAGTCAAACTCGAACTGCCAGACTATGATCGCCCAGGCCATCGCACAGCCCAGCGGCAGGGCCACCAGCGCCAGCAAGCCTGCCAGCACGCCATATTCGCCCAGTTGCAGCAGCAGGATCTGCCCTCGGCTGGCCCCCAGCACGCGCAGGATCACGCTGTCATAGGTGCGGCTGACCCGCGCCGCGGCAATCGCCCCCAGCAACACCGCCAGACCGGCCAAAACCGCGACGCTGGCCGCCGCCAGGATCGCCACGCTCATCTTGTCCAGCAGGTCGCGCGCCTCGCGCAGCAGGTTGCCGGTCTCGATCACCGAACTGGCCGGAAATGCGCTCACCAGAGCGCGCAACAGCCCGGAAGTCGGCGTGCCCTGCGGCAGGTCGATAGTCGCGGCCAGGTTGTGCGGGGCATCGGCCAGCGCATTGGGGCTGAACACCAGCACATAGTTGAAGCCCATCGCATCCCAGTCGATCCGCCGAAACGAGGCGATGGTCGCCTCGCGCTCCACCCCCAGCAGGCTCACCGCCACGCGGTCGCCCAGCTTGAGGTCCAGCGCCTCGGCCAGCCGCTCGTCGATCGAAACCAGCGGCATCCCGGCATAGCCGCGCGGCCACCATTGCCCGGCGGTCACCGTGTTTCCTTCGGGCACGGTATCGGAATAGGTCAGCCCGCGTTCGCCGCGCAGCGCCCAGGCCTTTTCCGGGATTTGCTTCAGATCGGCCACCCGCGTCATCGCCCCGGCCGGGCCATAGGCGAGGATCGAGCCGCGCAAGTTGGGCACGATCCGCACTTCGGCCTGCGGCACAGTGCGGCTCACCGCCGCCCTGAATTCGCCGGCCCGCTCACGCGGGATGTCGAGCACAAAGAAATCCGGCGCCCGCTGCGGCACCCGCGCGGAAATGTTGGCATTCAGGCTCGATTGCACCGCCGCCAGCAGCACAAAAGCGGAAAGGCCAAAGCCCAGCGCGGTTACCAGCGCGGCGGTCTGCGCGCCGGGGCGGTGCAGGTTGGCCAGCGCGGCGCGCAGCAGGGGATTGGCCGGGCGGGGCAGGTGGGCCACTCCGCGCCGGATCGCCCAGCCCAGCAGCGCCAGCAGGCCAAGCCCGCCGGCCGATCCGATCAGGAACCATAGCGTCACCATCGGCTGGGCTGCCGTGCCGATCGCCAGCGCGGCAATGGCGGCAAGTCCGGCTGCAACCGGCCCCAGCGCGGTGCGCCACGGTGCGCCGAGCGGGCTGATCCGGGCGCGCATCAGCGCCATGGCCGGAAAGGCGCGGGCGCGGGCCAGCGGCGGCGCGGTAAACACCACCGCCACCAGCAAGCCATAGGCCGCCGCGCGCAGCAAGGCCCAGGGATCGACCAGCAGGCCAGAGCTGACCGGCAGCAGTTCGCCCAGCGCGCGCGCCAGCAGCGGGGTTACCAGCACCCCGGCAATCAGCCCGGCCACTGTGGCCGTCGCTGCTGCCGCCGCCACCTGCAACAAGGTGATCCGGGCAATGTCGGTGCTGGTCGCGCCCAGCACCTTCAGCGTGGCAATGCTGCCGCGCCGCCCGTCGAGATAGGATGTCACGCCAAGGCCGATGCCGATGCCCGCGATCACCAGCGCGGCCAGGCCGACCAGCACGAGAAACTCGCCCATCCGGCCCACGAACCGCTCGGTTCCGGGCGAGGCGCGGTCGCGCGTGCGATAGTTGAAGCCTGATGTGGGGAAGCGCTGCTTCAGGTTCTCCACCGCCTCGTCGGCGTTGTATGGGGCGTTGAACGCCACTCGTGCTCGCGTGCGAAATTGCGATCCCGGCGCGGTCAGCCCGGCGCTTCCGGGAAAGTCCGCCCGCACGATCACCGGCGGGCCAAAAGCAAAGCCTTCACCCAGCCGGTCCGGCTCGTCGGCAATGATCCCGCCCACTTTCAGCGGCTTGCCGGCAATGGCGAAGCCATCGCCCACCTTAAGATTAAGTCGCGCCGCCGCGCCCTCGGCCAGCCATGCCTCGCCTGGCGGCGGCGCGCCGGTTTCACGTCCATCCTGCAATGTCAGGCGGCCCACCAGCGGCCAGGCATCGTCCACCGCCTTGAGCTGCACCGGCGCGGTCAATTCTGCGGCGCCCTGTCCGGCCGTGGCCATCGCCTGCAGGCGGGTGCCGGTGCTGATCCGGCCCAGCGCTGCCAGCGCCGCCCGCTCATCGGCGGAAAGGTCGCGCTGCCACACCTCGATGCCCAGATCGCCGCCCAGGATGGCGCGGCCGCGGCTGGCCAGTTCGCGCTCGATCGATCCGGTCAGCGTGCCGATCGCGGCCAGCGTGGCCACGCCGAGAAACAGGCAGACCAGCAGCAGGCGCAAGCCCTTGAAACGTGCCGAAAGGTCGCGGCGGGCGATCCGCCATGCCGCGCCCCAGCCCAGCGCAGCGCTCACGTGCGGATATCCGATTGGATGCGCCCGTCGGCCAGCGTCACGATCCGCTCGCAGCGGTGGGCAAGGTCGGGATCGTGGGTGATGATCACCAGCGTGGCGCCGGTTTCGGCCCGGCGGGCAAACAGCAGGTCAACAATCGCCGCGCCCGTGGCTGCATCGAGATTGCCGGTCGGCTCATCGCCAAACAGCAGCGGCGGGCGCGGGGCCAGCGCGCGGGCAATCGCCACGCGTTGCTGCTCGCCGCCGGAAAGCTGGGCCGGATAATGGTCCATCCGGTGGCCCAGGCCCACGGCCTGCAATTCCGCCCCGGCCCGTTCCCAGGCATCGGCCTCTCCGGCCAGTTCCAGCGGCGTTGCCACATTTTCGCGCGCGGTCATCGTCGGCAGCAGGTGGAAGGCTTGCAGCACGATGCCGATCCGCCCCCGGCGCGCCCGGGCCAGCGCATCCTCGCCCAGCGCGGCAAAGTTTTCCCCGGCCACTTCCAGTGTGCCGCTGCTGGCCTGTTCCAGCCCGGTCAGCAGTGCCATCAGGCTGCTCTTGCCCGATCCGGAAGGGCCGAGCAGGGCAAGAGTCTCCCCTTGCGCGACATCGAGGTCGATGCCCTTGAGGATTTCGGTCTGTCCGAGGGTAAGCGTCAGCGCACGGGCGCGAATAGCAGGGCTTGTCACTGCGCGGGGATGACATAGCTATGTGCGGTGCGGCAAGGAGGCAAAATGTACAGGGTTGTATCAATCGGCGCGCTGGCGCTGGGGCTGGCGGCGTGCTCGAACGAAGTGCCAATCCCGGAAGCGGCGCCCTCTGCTGCTGCCACCGGGGCCGAAGCCGGCGTCGTTCCGCTGCCGGTCATGGGGCCACAGCGCAAAATCCTTGCCGTGGGGGATAGCCTGTTTGCCGGCTATGGTCTGGAATCGGCGAAGGAAAGCTATCCCGCCCGGCTGGAAGCAGCGCTGCGCGCACGCGGCGTGAACGCCAAGATCGCCAATGCCGGCGTTTCCGGCGATACCAGCGGCGCCGGGGCGCAGCGCTTCGCCTTCGTGCTGCAAAGCCAGCCGGTAAAGCCCGATCTCGTTATCATCGGCTTCGGCGGCAACGATGTGCTGCGCGGCCTGCCGCCAGCCGAAACCCGGGCCAATCTCGCCCGCATGCTCGATGTCGCCAAGGCGCAGGGCGTGCCGGTCCTGCTGATGGGTATGCTCGCCCCGCCCAACCTCGGCCCTGAATTCAAGACCCAGTTCGAACCGCTCTACCCCGAACTGGCGAAGCAATATGGTGCCGCGCTGGTGCCGTTCTTCCTCGCGCCGGTGATCGGCAAGCCCGATCTGATCCAGGCCGATCACATTCACCCCAATGCGCTCGGGGTGGATGCCATCGTTGCTGCCACCGCCGATTCCGTGGCCGGGGCGCTGCCGCCGCCCGCGGGTTAGCTCAGATCCGGGTGGCCACGCCGTCGGCCACCCGCCACACCGCCGCTTCGGCCCGGATCGCATCGAATGGCGGCAGTTCGGTTCCTGTCAGCCACACTTGCGCCCGGCCTTGGCGCAGCCGTTCGAACAGCGCTTCGCGCCGCACCGGATCGAGATGCGCGGCCACCTCGTCCAGCAGCAGCAGGGCGGGGCGCTCGCCTTCGTCCAGCCCGGCATGGGCCAGGGTCAGCGCGATCAGCATGGCTTTCTGTTCGCCGGTCGAACAATCCGCTGCCGGCTGGCCCTTGCCGGCCATAGTCACCACCAGTTCGTCGCGGTGGGGGCCGGTCAGGGTTCGTCCTGCGGCGCGGTCGCGGCGACGGTTCTGGGCCAGGGCTTCGGCCAGTTCCTCGCGCGTGGTCGGCCCGCCGGGCGCATAGTCCAGTTGCGGCCGGGCAAATGGCGCTTGCGGCAGCGTTGCAAGGGCGTTGCAGAGCCGTTGCACCAGCCGGGCGCGAGCTTGCGTCACCAGCGCGCCAGTTTCGGCCAGCTGTGCCTCAATTGCATCAAGCCATGCCGGGTCTGGTTCAGAAGGGTCTGAAATCAGGCGGTTTCTCTCGCGCAGGGCATTTTCCGCACGGGCTGCATTGCGGGCATGGCCCGGTTCCAGCGCCAGCACCATCCGGTCCATGAACCGCCGCCGCGCACCCGCCCCTTCCATGAAAATCCGGTCCATCGCCGGGGTCAGCCAGCCCACGGAAAGCCACTCACCTAGCCGAACTGCTGGCGCATCTGCCTGATTTACCTGAACAATCCTGCGGCCTGGCCGCTCAGCGGCTATGCCGGTACCCAGCTTGACCACGCCGCCGGCCGAGGCCAGTTCCGCGCTGACGGCAAACCCTCCTTCGCCATCTTTTTCTGGAATGTCAGTGAGTTGCGCTCGTCGTAAACCGCGTCCTGGCGCAAGCAGCGAAATCGCCTCCAGTACATTGGTTTTCCCCGCGCCATTCTCCCCGACCAGCAGGTTGAAGCGCGCGGTTCCATCCAGCGCGGTTTCGCGATGGTTGCGGAAACGGGAAAGGAGGATGCGATCCAGCGCCATGACCAGCGCTATTGCGCCGGCGCGCCCGCCTTTGCAAATGGTGAGAAATCCGTATCCGTATCAAACACTTCCACACCCTCGCGGCGCTTGAGAAAGCCGACCACGGCGTATGTCACCGGGGTCAGGATCGCCTCCCAGCTGGTCTTGATGATCCACTGGGTCAGGGCAAGGGTAAACACCGCCTCGGTGCTCCAGCCTGCCGCTCCCCAGAAGGCCAGCGGATAAAACAGTGCACTATCAATGCCTTGGCCAAAAACGGTGGAGCCGATCGTACGCGCCCACAGCGCCCGCCCGGCGGTCAGCACCTTCATCCGGGCCAGCACGAAGCTGTTGACGAACTCCCCGGCCCAGAACGCAACGACCGAGGCAAAAACGATCCGCGGCGTCTGGCCGAACACCGATTCATAAGCGGCCTGGTTGGGCGCCGTCACGGTTTGTCCAAGGATTTCATAGCTGTTCGAGGCAAGAGCCCATTCGCGGGTGGGGGGAATGTTCACCACCACAACCGCCATGAAAACCATGAACAACAGTGCGAAAAAGCCCGCCCAGATGCATCGCCGGGCATTGGCGTAGCCATAAACCTCGGTCAGCACATCGCCCAGGATGTAGGAAACCGGGAAGAACAGAACCCCTGCGCCGAACGTGACCGTGCCGATCAATGGCAGCGCCACTTCGGCCTGCTTGGCTGCCCCGATCAGGTTGGACAGCAGCAAAATCGCCACGAAAGCAGCGATCATGTAGTCGAAATAGCGGAAATGGCGGCGCCCGCTGGCGGCCCCGCTGATGCGAGCAAGGTTGGGCGAATGTTCGGCTTCCATGCGTTTCAGCCTATCGATGTTTGCGCAAGCCGCAAAGCGTGCTTAAGAGCATGCCGGCGCGCGCCCATAGCTCAGCTGGATAGAGCGCGAGACTTCTAATCTTGAGGCCGCAGGTTCGACTCCTGCTGGGCGCGCCATTTGCGTACAAAACCACGAACCTGCCCTGCGGCAGCTTCTGGGCGCGTGACGGCGGTCAGCAGATCGGCCTTTCGCCCGATCACCCGCACTTCTTCGTCATCGACCTCGATGCGGCTGATGATCGCCGCGAGGTAGGCCTTGCGGTGCTTATTGTCTGCTGCGTAGAGCTTCTGGTGCATCAACGCCGTGAACGTCTGGATCTTGTCCGGGGTCACGGCCGCGCGGCTCTGGGCTTGCTCGGCGATGCGGGCGAGGGAGGCCTCCACGACCTCCCGGCGATCCTTGAGGGCGGCGATGCGCTCCTTCACCTCGGCATCGGCTTCGATGATCCCGTCCTCGATTGCCTGGTATAGCCGGGTCAGCTTGTCGCGCAGTTGATCGAGCTCGGCCTGCAGGGCGCACCGGCGCTCGATGACCGCAGCATGGCGATAATCTCGGCTTCACTCAGGCGGCCGACGTTGTGCCCGGCCGAGGGAAGGCGGCTCCAGTTCAGCCAATGCTGGTACTTCTCCAAGCACCGAGCAATAGCCCCTTCCAACCCCTTCGTACCCACATTGCAGGCACCGAAGACCCACGTGCACAGATTGTGAAAGGGGCCGTTCGGCGTGCTTGTGGGTACCACACCGACAATCTCTTGCGCATCGCGAGCGAGCAAAAAGAGCAACAGCTCGCGATCGGTCTTCGGCGGGTGCCCTCCCTTGTCTTGGGCGGCCACTTTCAGCCAGCTTGAGAGCGGACGACGCATGCGCTGGAGAAGATACAGCATGACGTCGGCCGTATGTTCGTCGAGGAGCCGATCATGCGCGATTTGGTCGACCACGGTCTTGCCATGGATCTCGGCACCGGCTTCGCGGGACACGAGAAAACTGATCGCGCCGTGCATCTCGACGCTGGCCACGGCCTTGCGAACGCCAGCACGCTGAAGCTGTTGTTCAGCGTTGACCAGCACGCGCTCCAGCGGTTTGAGACCGCTCTTGATCTCTGCGCGCTCAAGTTCGGCGGTAAGCTCCCTGCAGCGCTCGTCGACTTCGCTCAGGGTTCCCTTGAGCGCGGCGGCCTGCGAGGGGTTGAGCTTCAAACTCTGGCAAAGCTCAATCCAGCCTTCTTCATCCGGAAGCCTGAACCGTAGCGGCTGCGTTTTACCCATCTGCCGTCCTCCTGATTCCTGCGAGCGTTGCGACGTAGCGGTGCTGTCCTTCCTGCGCCCAGGCCTGACGATAATACTTCTCGGTGGTCCGAATCGAGGCGTGCCCGAGGAGGGGCGCCGCGCTGTGCACATGTTCCGGCGCGTGGCTGGCGATGGTCGAGGCCAGCATGTCGCGGAACCGGTGCGGGCTGATCACCTCGCCGAAGGCCGCCAGGGTATAGCGGGCCACCCGGTCGTAGATGGCGATCTCCTTCATCGCCGAGCCGTGCGTGGAGAGCCACAGCCGGTTACCCGGGTCGGAGTACCAGCGCCCCCTGCACGCGAGCAGCACGGGCCGGTGCACGGCGAGGTAGGTTTCCAGATAGGAAATCAACTGCTTGGGCAGGATCGCCTCGAAGTAGCTGTGGGTCTTGGTGTCCTCGGGGGTAAGCGTAACAAACCAGTGCCCGTCACGCTGCATGAGGCTTTGCCCGAGCGTCAGCTGCGAGAAGTTCTTGCGCCGCAGCGGCAGGAACGCGAGCAGCAGCAGGATCAGCCCGTCGCGAAACAGCACAGCCGCGTCGACGCCGGAGAGCTTGCTGGCGTTATCGCACCAGATCTCACCGTGGTTGACCACCTCATCGGCGAAAACCCGATTGTGCTTGGGCCGCGCCGGTCGATGGGTCGCGCGGATCTGCGCGGCGAGCCGCCGCAGGAAGCGCAGGTCGAGTTCGGGGGCGAGGATCTTCGCGGCGTCGGATAGCTCCTGCAGGCGGCACGAGATCGTGGCCGTGCTGTTGTCGAGCTCCTGCAGCCGGCGCACGTAGGCTCTCAGCCGCTTGGGGCGAAGCCGGTCTGGTGCGGGCTCGTTCAGGGCCTCAGGATCGTGCAAGTGCAGATGCGAAAGGAAGCGGCCCCAGCCCTTCGCCGTCTTGGCCTGGCTGATCGGCTTCAGGTAGGTGAGTTCGCCGCCACTGTCTTCGAGGATGCTGGTCGGGGTGATGGCGGCTTCCCACGCTGCTCGGTCAGCCGCCGGCCAGAGTGCAACCGGCAGACAGCGCCGCTCGGGGGCCTTGTCCCGCCCATACCGGCCGCCGCTCATGCCAGCCTCCGCTTGCGCGGAGTGGGCCGGTGCGCCGCCTGCAGGCCTTCGATGAGCCGAGCATAGAGGAGGCCGGCCTGGCGGGTCTCCGCCCCGGAATAGGCGCCGGTGGTGGTGGTGATCGAGCGGTGGCCCAGCAACTGGCGCACGACCTCGTAGTTGCCGGGGTGGATGTCGAGGAAGATCTTGCCGGCCGCATGGCGGAACAGGTGGACGTTGAACTGGAGGCCGAGGAAACGCCAGACGATCTGCTTGATCTGCAGCGCCAGGGTGTGCGGTGACTTGCTGCCGCCCGTGGCACCGGGGAACAGTGCCGTGCTGTCGCCGCGGACCAGGAGCTCCCGGTACTCGCGGATGTACCACTTGACGGTCTCGAGCGCGAAGCCCGGGATCTGGAAGTTGATCGGCTGCCGGTTCTTGGTCTCGGCCTCGGGGATGACGAGGTAGACCCCGTTGCGGTTGGCGACGAGATGGCGGTTGAGGTCGATCGCGGCGAGATTGGCGACCCGCAAGGGAATCACGATCAGGATGGCAATGGCGGCGGCGAGCTGTGCGTCGATGGCCTTGCGCGCCGGCGCTCGGCGGTCGCGTTCGACCTGCCGGCGGATCGTGTCCGGCAGGCAGACGAACTCGGCGACCATGTCCTCATCATCGAACGGCCGCAGGCGGTCCCGGTTCTTGCCGGTCATGCCGCTGCGCTGGACCCTGACCCGGTCAGCGAGGCGCTTCAGTTGACGATGGTCGCCAGGATCGACCTTGACCCAGTGCAGGGCGATCTTGGCGAGGAGGCTCGCCATCTGCTCGACGCCGCCGGAGGTCTGGGCGTCGGGATTGCGCTGCATCATGTAATTGAGGATGTGCTTGGCATTTCGAAGCTCAACCAGCTTGGCGATGCTGGTGATCTCGGCGCGATCGATCCCGGCATGAACGAGGCAGGAAGCTGCCGTGCGCAACTGGCCCAAACGGGTGGTCACCGTGGCGGGTCGCATCGGGCGCAGAGGGCCGAGATCGATTTCGTCGTCCTCGTCCTCTTCGCCAACAGCGAACAGCACGCCCTCGCGCAGCCGCCGGGCATAAGCCTCGACATCCTGCTGGAAGGTGATGGGGAAGACCTCGAGCGGGAAGGTGTAGGTGTTGCGCTTGTCTGCGCGGGTGATCATGATCTGCGGCCAGACGGGATACTGCGCCGCCGTGCGGTTCCAGGCCCAGATGAAGGCGTCGGCGGCCTGTTCGGCATTGCGCCGCATGCGATCGTGGACAATGGCTTGGCAGTAACCGGTCAGGTCCTCCTCGGTCACCGCCTCGGGCAGAGCCCCATTGCTGCTCAAGTAGCGCATTCCGGCCGACAGCTTGCGCGCGAGCTTGGTCGGCAGCCCGTCGAGAAGCACCTTCCACTCGGGAGCCAAAGGTGCGGTGTTGCGGCTCGGGAGGCACGGGCGAACCAGTCCGATCGCCTTGGCCACGCCCGAGCAGACGTTGGCCCAGCGTCGCGGGTCCACCCCCATCGCCATGGGCGACACCCCTTCGCGCAGTCGGCGGATCTCGGGCGGCTGCGCGAGCACGGCCTGGGGCGGTTGGCCGACGGCCCGGCAGAAGGTGGTGACCGCGCTCTTCAGGTCCCGCTTACGAGTACCCGATTCGCGGGCCGCGATTGCTGCCAGCACGTCCTGCAGTGTGGGGATTTGCGTAGCGTTCGGCATCGTTAGGCCTTTTGGATCGTCGTGAAGACAGGAGAGGACAGGTGGGAACATTCGTGATTGCGTAGCATAGCATTCCAACCCCATCGGCGTGCCAATCTACTCACGACACACCTCCGAAGGCGCGCAATTCTGCGGGTTTCTGGGCACGGTCAGCCTGTCGAGATCGCGGCGGGCGATCCGCACGGCACGGCCGATGCGGATGGCGGGCAAAAGGCCACTGCGGATGTGGCGCTGGACCGTCTTGGTGGACAGGCGAAGCTCAGCGGCAGCTTCGCGGAGCGTCAACAGAGTGGTGGTTGCGTCTAGTGCCGAAGCAGGTTGTTTGGTCGGCTCAGCATCGGGAGCGTAAACCCAGGCCGGGAGAGCAGGACGAGTGTGTCCGAACGCTGATGAAGTTAGCTCGGAAACGGGTCCATTAGCGTCGCCAGCGTAGTATCAGGTCCCAGCTGTCCATCGAGGATCGCATCGATGATGTCGGGCGCCAGCAGGGTCAGCCGCAGGACACGGGTCAGATAGGACGGCGAGATTTTCTCGCTCGCGGCCAGATCGCCAAGGGTCGGACAGGCCCCGGTATCGAGCATCCGCTTCCACCGAAACGCCCGGCCAGCCCCTTGATCAGGGTGTTGTCGACATGGCGGTGCTCTGCGTCAGCGCGGCGTCGGGCAGGATCATCTCCTTGCGCCCGCCACGCTTGCGGATGTGGAAGGGGACGTGGACGGCTACGATCTCGGTGTCAGTCATGCCGCCTCCCTCATTTCACGTGCAAATGTAGCCATGCCGTCGAGCCGCCGCTGGACGTCAAAGCCGTCGGTACCGATATCGACCCGCTCGACCAGCAACTGCACGATCCGGGCGTGCTCGGCGGGGAACAGTTCGTCCCACATGGGTTCCAGCGTGGTCAGGGCCTCCTGGGCTTCGTCCTCGGGCGGCCTTTGCCGATCCGGCCATGATTTCCGGCTGGCGGAAGATGGCGCGCAGCTGTTCGATGACGGCGCTCTCGATCTCTGCGGCTGGCACCCGGCCTGACCGGGCAGGCACCGGCACCATGGCGCAGCACGGACTGGCTGACATAATAACGGTAGAGCTTGCCGCCCTTGCGGGTATGGGTCGGCGAGAATGCCGCCCCATCAGGCCCCCAGAGCAGGCCTTTGAGCAATGCAGGCGTGTTGCAGCGCGTGTGCGCCGCCCGCTTGCGGGGACTTTCGGTCAGGATGGCATGGACCTTGTCCCAGGTATCCTGGGATATGATCCCCTTGTGCTCGCCGGGATAGCTGGTGCCCTTGTGGACCGCTTCGCCCAGATAGACCCGCTTCTTAAGAAGCCGGTGCAGGAACCCCTTGGTAATGACACCTCCTTGCTTGGTGGTGATCCCGCGATCGCGCAAGTCCCGCAGCATGACCGTTGCCGAACCACACCTTGCAAACTGGTCGAAGATGTAGCGGACGTGGGCAGCTTCGGTGTCGTTCACCACCAGCTTGCGGGCCTGCACATCATATCCCAGCGGCGGGCAGCCGCCCATCCACATGCCTTTGGCGCGGGACGCCGCGATCTTATCGCGGATCCGTTCGCCGGTCACTTCGCGATCGAACTGGGCAAAGAACAACAGCACGTTCAAGGTCAGCCGGCCCATGCTGTTGGTGGTGTTGAACGACTGGGTGACCGAGACGAAGGTCACTGCATTGCGGTCGAACACCTCGATCCCTGCCGCCCACGGTGTAGTACACTGGCGGATCATCGACCTGGCCCAGTGGCTGTGGGATGAGTTCAAGGTGTCAATCAGCAAGCAGGCGCTCGGGCATGAACTGCGGACCATGGGCTATCGCAAGCTCTCGGCCCGGCCGCGCCATCATGGGCAGCGTCCTGAAGATATTTCGCTTTTAAAAAGTCTTCCGCACCCGTCTGGCGCAAATCACCCGCCGCCTTCCGAAAGGAACGGTTGTAGAGCTGTGGTGGCAAGACGAGGCCCGTGTCGGCCAGCAGACCAAGCTCACCCGGCGCTGGGCAAGACGGGGCACTTGCCCTGGTGCGCCAAAGGATCAGCGCCGGTCCTCAGCATAGATTTTCGGGGCGATCTGCCCCGCTGAAGGCAAAGCTGCCGGCATTGTCATGCCCAAGTGCAACAGCGAGGCCATGAGCATGCATCTCGAGGAGATCGCCTTCCATGTCGCGCCCGGCGCGCACGCCGTTGTCTTGCTCGACCAGGCGGGATGGCATGGCTCCGCTGAACTGGTCATTCCACCCAACATCTCGCTCATGCCGCTTCCACCCAGATGCCCCGAGCTCAATCCGGTCGAGAACGTCTGGCAGTTTATGCGCGACAACTGGCCGTCCAACCGCATCTTCCAATCCGACGACGACATCGTCGACCACTGCAGCTTCGCCTGGAACAAGGTCGTCGATCAACCCTGGCGCATCATGTCCCTCGGCCTGCGCCAATGGGCTCACGGGTTCTGAACAGAGAGTCCTGGTATAAGTCGGCGCGAGACGTCGTAAGGACCGACCAGTGCTGCCACGCCGGAATCGAATGCACAGTCACGGACCTAGACATGGCCGTGCGGAACGGATGCATAGGTTCGGGCACGCCCGCCGGGACAGACTGACTGGCGACATCCCTATAACCATTTCTGCCCCCGTTCGCGTTTCGAGAACAGGACCTCGCTTGAGATGCGAGCTGATTCAGGCGGCAAACCGGGCTGGGACTACCCCAACCCGGTTGTCGCCCCTATGTCAAAGCATTGGGATCAGCGCTAGTCGCAGACTTTACGCATAACCGTCAGAAATCCCACGTACAGCCTCGCAGGAAAGGGGCAGTTCACTCACGTCGCAACGCAGGCGGTCAGAAGCGGAAGCGTGCGCCGACCCGATAGGAGCGCCCGACAACGTCGAACAAGGCGCTCACCCCCGTATACGCCGATCCGTTTTGTGCGACGACGACCCGGGGGGGAGCCGCATTTGTGAGGTTGGAGATCGCTCCATAGATCTCGAAGATGCGACCCGGATCTGTCTGAATCGTGAAGGTTTGTGAGAAATCGACCGTCGTGAAGCTGTCGATGGCATTGCGGTCGATCGACACCAGCGCCTGGTTCCCGCCTTGGACATACATGTTGTCGATCACGCCAGGGCCAGAATAGTTGACGAAGAAGGACGTGGTGCTCGAGCCTGTCGTATAAGTGGTGGACAGGCGACCGCGCCAACGCGGCGGTGCCC
>CAZVHM010000050.1:0-7361 GCA_964627175.1 uncultured Novosphingobium sp.
ATGGAAGACATGAAGTGGGACATGGGCGGCGCCGGTGCGGTGGCCGGGACCATGCTCACCCTCGCGCGGCGCAAGGCGAAGGCCAATGTGGTGGGCATTTGCGGGCTGGTTGAAAACATGCCCGACGGCAAGGCCCAGCGTCCCGGTGATGTGGTGACGACCATGAGCGGGCAGACGGTGGAAGTGATCAACACCGATGCCGAGGGCCGGTTGGTGCTGTGCGATGCGCTGACCTTCGTGCAGAAGGAATATGCCCCCGCCGCGATCGTCGATCTTGCCACCTTGACCGGGGCAATCATTATTTCGCTGGGCCATGAATATGCCGGCATGTTCGCCGGAGACGATGGGCTGGCCGCCGCGCTGGATGCGGCCGGAAAGGCCAGCGGCGACAAGCTGTGGCGGATGCCGCTGGGGCCGAACTATGACAAGCTGATCGACAGTCCGATTGCCGATATCAAGAACGTCGGCCCGCGCTATGGCGGCTCGATCACCGCGGCGCAGTTCCTGCAACGCTTCATCGACAAGGGTACGCCCTGGGCGCATCTCGACATCGCCGGCACGGTGTGGACCGACAAGCCCGGCCCGACCTGGGCCAAGGGTGCCAGCGGCTTTGGCGTGCGCTTGCTGGATCGCTACGTGCGCGACCAGCTGGAGGCCTGAGACGTCCGATGCGCGTCGATTTCTATCAGCTTTCGCGGGATCCGGCGGAGCAACTTGTTGCGCATCTGGCGCGCAACACGTTGGCCGCCGGGCAGCGCCTGCTGGTGGTGCATGGCGCGCCGGCCCGGCTGGAGGCGATCAGCGAAGCCTTGTGGGCCGCCCCCCCGCACAAGGGTGCGCCTTCCTTTCTGGCGCATGGCCGCGCCGGGAGCGATCACGACGCCCGCCAGCCGATCCTGCTCTCGCACGAACTGGAACCGGCCAACGGCGCCCGGTTTCTGGCGCTGGCCGATGGGCAATGGCGCGAAAGCGAAGGGTTTGATCGCGTGTTCCTGGTCTTCGACGGATCGACCATCGAGGATGCCCGCGCCTGCTGGCGGATGCTGGGCTCGCGCGAAGGGGTGGCCCGCAACTACTGGAAGCAGGAAGGCTCGGGCTGGGTTCAGGCGGCCTGAAGCGGCAACAATCGCCAAACTTGCAGCATGGGCCGTTCCCGGCTAGGGGCGCGCCACTCTCTCCAACTCTCATTTTTCGCAAGGAAATCGTCATGGCGGTTACCCGCACCTTTTCGATCATCAAGCCCGACGCTACCCGTCGCAACCTGACGGGCGCCGTCACCGCCAAGCTGGAAGAAGCCGGCCTGCGCGTCGTCGCTTCCAAGCGCATCCACATGACCCGCGAACAGGCCGAAGGCTTCTACGCTGTCCACAAGGAACGCCCCTTCTTCGGCGAACTGGTGGAATTCATGATCTCCGGCCCGGTTGTCGTGCAGGTGCTGGAAGGCGAAGACGCCGTGAAGCGCAACCGCGACGTGATGGGCGCCACCAACCCCAAGGACGCCGCTGAGGGCACGATCCGCGCAACGTTTGCCGAATCGATCGAAGCCAACTCGGTCCACGGTTCGGACAGCGAAGAGAACGCCGCGATCGAGATCGCCTTCTTCTTCAAGCCTGAAGAAATCGTCGGCTAAGGCACCTGCCTGGCTTAACGAAAAGGCCGCCGGAGCGATCCGGCGGCCTTTTTCATTGCCCGTGTATTTGCCGGCGAGGGCCGGTCAGCCCGCGGTGGCCGGTTGGCGCGTGACCAGTGCTTCAAGGCAGCGGGAATAGAGCTGGTGCTCGGCAATCAGCACCCGTGCGGCTAGGCTGTCGGCGGTATCGCCGGGCAGAATCGCCACTGCCGTCTGGCCGAGCAGGGGGCCATCGTCGAGCTCTGCGGTCACCAAGTGGACCGAGCAGCCACCGTGGCTATCCCCGGCGGCCAGCGCCCGTTCGTGTGTGTGCAGGCCGGTATACTTGGGCAGCAGCGAGGGGTGGATGTTGAGCATCCGGCCTTCCCACCGCGCCACGAATTCCGGGGTCAGGATGCGCATGTACCCTGCCAGGGCCACATATTGCGCGCCGGATGCGCGGATCGCGGCATCCATCGCGGCATCGTGATCGGCGCGGGCCATGCCCTTGTGGGGCAGGGCGAACGTGGGTACGCCTTCGGCCTCGGCCAGCTGCAGCCCGCCGGCTTCCGGGTTGTTGGAGCCGACCAGCACGATTTCATACGGGCAATTGGCCGCACGGCTGGCATAGAGCAGCGCGGCCATGTTGGTCCCGCTGCCCGAGATCAGGACGGCAACCTTGGCCTTCTCAGGCAAGGTGCACCGCTTCCCAGTCGGTCCGGGCAGACCAGACTTCGGCCGAGCCCTGCACGGTGCAGCCGCGCGGGCCTTCTTCGATGGCGCCAATCACGTGGGGCACTTCGCCGGCAGCGGCCAGATCGGCCAACAGGGCCGGAACTTCATCCGCGCTCACCGCCAGCACCATGCCGATGCCGCAGTTGAAGGTGCGGGCCATTTCTGCCGGTTCGATGTTGCCCTGCGCCTGCAGGAAGGCCATCAGCCGCGGCTGTTCCCATGCGCCGGCATCGATCCGGGCGTGCAGGCCCTTGGGCAGAACGCGGGGCACGTTTTCCAGCAGGCCGCCGCCAGTGATGTGGGCCAGCGCGTGAATGCGATTCTGCCGGATCAGCGGCAGCAGGCTCTTCACATAGATCCGGGTCGGCTCGATCAGGTGGTCGATCAGCAGGCGTTCGTTGTCGAACAGGGCGGGGCGATCGAGCTTCCAGCCCTTGTCGGCCGCCAAGCGGCGGACCAGCGAATAGCCGTTGGAATGAACGCCGGAAGAGGCAAGGCCAACCAGCACATCGCCGGCGGCCACCTTGTCGCCGGTCAGCTGTTCGCCGCGTTCGACCGCGCCGACGCAGAAGCCGGCCAGATCATAATCGCCGGCGGCATACATGCCGGGCATTTCCGCCGTTTCGCCGCCGATCAGGGCGCAGCCAGCCAACTTGCAACCTTCGGCAATGCCGGCCACCACGCGCTCGGCCACGCCGTTATCCAGCTTGCCGGTGGCGAAATAATCCAGGAACAGCAGCGGTTCGGCGCCCTGAACGATCAGATCGTTGACGCACATGGCGACCAGATCGATTCCGATCTGGTCGTGCCGGTCGCAGTCGATCGCCAGCTTGACCTTGGTGCCCACGCCGTCGTTCCCGGCGACCAGTAGAGGATCCTTGTAGCCGGCGGCCTTGAGGTCGAAGAACCCGCCGAATCCGCCGAGTTCCGGATCCGCGCCGGGACGCGCGGTGGCGCGGGCGAGCGGGGCGATAGCCTTTACCAGCGCGTTTCCGGCCGCGATCGAGACGCCGGCCTGTTCGTAGCTGTAGGACTGCTGTTCGGGTTCGTTTGCCATGTCGAAGCTGCGCCTAGCGCTTTCCCGCTTGGATTTCCATGACCGTTTGGGCAAAAGGCGCTCGGTTTTACCCAATGGCTTTCACGCACCTTACCCTTTCCGCGCGCAACTGGCGCCCCCGTGCCGCCGCGCTGTGGATTGGCGGGGCCGCGCTTGCGCTGGGTGCGGCAGCGGTGATCGCCCAGATAGAAGGCGATCGCGGCATCGCCCCGGTGGCCAGTTCGGCCGACATTCAGATCAACGGAATCGAGGTTGAAACCACCGGCAAGACTGCCGAGGAAGCCCGCCGCAATGGCTGGCGCGAGGCGGCGCGGCTGGCCTGGGCAAAGGCCGGTGGGCCGCAGCTTTCCGATGGCCAGCTGGAAGGAATCGTCTCGTCCATCGTGGTAGAGAGCGAGCAGATCGGGCCGCGCCGCTATATCGCCCGGCTGGGCGTGATCTTCGATCGGGCGCGGGCCGGGCGGTTCGTGGGCGGGGAAAGCGAGGTTGCCGTGCGTTCGCAGCCGCTGCTGACCTTGCCGGTGCTTTATTCCGGCGGAACGGCGCAGGTTTTCGAGGTGCGGGGCGCCTGGCAGAAAGCCTGGGCCCAGTTTCATGCCGGCGCCAGCGCGATCGATTATGTGCGGCCAACCGGCAGCGGAGGCGATTCGCTGCTGCTGACCGCCGGGCAGGCCACGCGCCGGTCCCGGTTGTGGTGGCGCAACATTCTGGATCAGTTCGGCGCCAGCGATGTGATCATGCCGGTGGCGCGGCTGGAGCGACAGTGGCCCGGCGGCCCGGTGAAAGGCACGTTCACTGCCCGCTATGGCCCGGATAGCCGGGTGCTGGCCACGTTCGAGTTGACCGCGAAAGACAGCGCCGCCGTGCCCGGAATGCTGGCCAGCGCGGTGCAGCGGATGGACCGGATCTATGCCGATGCGCTGGTCGCCGGAACCTTGCGGGTCGATCCCACGCTCAATTCCGATCAGACCGCGATCAGCCCTGCGGTGGCCGGCCTGATTGCGGCGGCCGAGCGGGTGAGCGCAGCGCAGGCGGCAGCCGAAGCCGACATCCCTGAAACGCCGAATGCGCCCGCCGCGCCAGCGGCAGAGGCGCCGGCCACGTTCACGGTCCAGTTTGCTTCCCCCGATGCACGGGCGGTGGATGCGGCGCTGGGCGCGGTGCGCGGGGTGCCGGGGGTAAAGGCGGCTGCCACTACCAGTCTCGCCATGGGCGGCACATCGGTGATGCGCGTAACCTTTACCGGCAGCCTTGATGAACTGGCCGCGGCGCTGAAATCGCGCGGCTATTCCGTTGTCAGCGGCAGCGGCGCACTTTCGATCCGCAAGTGAAGCAGTTGCCTCTTCCCCTGTCCGCGGGGGCTACGCCCTCCCGGATCGTTGTCGGCAACGCCAACGCCGCGGTGCTCGATGCCTTCGCTCACGCGCAGGTCTGGCCGTTTCGCACGGCGGTGCTGTGGGGGCCGCCGCGTTCGGGAAAATCGCTGCTGGCACAGTGGTTCGTTGCCAGCGGGCAGGGCGAATCGATCGACAATGCCGAGATGCTGGATGAAACCGAGCTGTTCCATCGCTGGAACCGCGCGCAGGAAAGCGGCACGCCCTTGCTTATCCTCGTCAATGCCGCGCAAGGCGGGTGGACCGTGCGCTTGCCCGATCTGGCATCGCGTCTGGCTGGTTCGCTTCACTTGGTGATCGCGCCGCCTGATGAGGCGATGATGGCCGACCTTATCGCACTACATGCTGAGTTGCGCGGCTTCACCTTGGGGCCGGATGCGGCGCAATATCTTGTGCCGCGCGCTGAACGTAGCCATCTGGGGATTGAACTTCTGGTGGAAGCGATCGACCGGCTGAGCCTGGAGCGCAAGCAGCCGCCAACCGTTGCCATCTGGCGCGATGCGCTGGAAGAGGTGAACGGGGAAAGCCAGCCGCCCTTGCTTTGAGGCGGTTTTGGGCAGACAATGAGGATACGATGTTCAAGCGCTTGACCCAATATCTGGACTCGATCGAGGCGCGCGACCCTGCGCCGCGTTCGCGCTGGGAAGTGCTGCTTTACCCTGGCTTGTGGGCCGTGGGCTTCCACCGGATTTCGCACTGGCTGTTTGAAGGACGGCTGTTTTTCCTGGCGCGGGCGGTCAATCACCTGGCCCGGTTCCTGACCGCGATTGACATTCATCCGGGCGCCAAGATCGGCCGCCACCTGTTCATTGACCATGGCTTTACCGTGATTGGCGAGACCGCCGAGATCGGCGATAACGTGACGATCTACCAGTGCGTCACGCTGGGGGGCACCAATCCGGCGAACGGGGTGGGCGGTAAGCGCCACCCCACGCTGGAAGATAATGTGATCGTGGGCTCCGGCGCGCAGATCCTGGGGCCGATCACCGTGGGCGCGCGGGCGCGCGTGGGCGCCAATGCCGTGGTGACCGAGGATGTGCCCGAAGGGGCCACGATGGTTGGGGTCAAGGCGCGTTCCACCCTGGTGGCGGCGGAAACCTGGCAAAAGGATTTCATCCCCTATGGCACGCCCTGCAAGGAGCGTTGTGCCGACAGTGCCGAGCTGGCCAACGAGATGTCACGGTTCGAGGCGCTGGAGGCCGAAGTTGCCGCGCTGCGGGCCGAATTGGCAGTGCTGAAGGGGCAACCTGAAACCGAGGCTCCCACCGCGGCGGCGGAGCGGGCCACCGGTACGGGGGCCTGACGCCGGGTGCGGCAAGACGATGCCGAGGCCCGGTCGGGGGCGCAGGTCGTGGCTTTCCCGGCAGCAGCGCCGGCCGCTTCCCGAAGCGCGCCGCAAGTTGGCTTCGACCGGATCGAGCTGATGCGAATCTTCGACGTTTACGGGCGAATGGTTGCCGCCGGGCAGTGGCGTGACTATGCGATGGAATTTGGCAAGGATTGCGCCAGCTTCAGCGCCTATCGCCGCGCGGCGGAACGCCCGCAGGCGCGGCTTGAGAAACGGCCGGCGCTTCGGGCCAAGCAGGGCATGTGGACCCTGTTTGGCGAAGCAGGGCAGGTGCTGAAGCTTGGCCACGATCTGGCCGGCGTGCTTAGTCCGATCGAGCGCCGTCTGCTCAAGATCGTGGAAGGCTGAACGCCTGGCTG
Organism: uncultured Novosphingobium sp.; assembly: GCA_964627175.1. Classification (GTDB taxonomy): domain Bacteria; phylum Pseudomonadota; class Alphaproteobacteria; order Sphingomonadales; family Sphingomonadaceae; genus Novosphingobium. The sequence continues at coordinate 6,503 of CAZVHM010000050.1, forward strand.
ACAGTTGCGCCCAGTTGCTGAAGGGCGGGGAGAAGATCGTCGTAATGATCGATCACCGCGTCCGCGCCAAGGCTATCCAGCGGAAGATCGGCAAAGCCGAAGCGCACCACGACGCAGGGCAGGCCCGCGGCTTGAGCCGCTCGCGTATCATAGCTGGTATCGCCCACATAGGCGGCGCGCCCGCCGCCCAGGCGGGCCACCATTTCGTGCAGCAGATCGGGGGCGGGTTTGGACCGTCCGGGGCCTAGCGTATCGCCGCCGATAATGGTGGCGAGGCGATCGGCAAGGCCCAGTTCGCCCAGCAGCCGAATGGCCAGTTCTTCCAGCTTGTTGGTCACTACCGCGATCTTCACGTTTCGCACAGTAAGAGCTTCGAGCATTGCCGCGCAGCCCGGAAACAGGCGGGAATGCACCGCGATGTTTTCGCTGTAGTGCGCGATCAGGTTGCGATGGAGCTCACCCAGTTCATCGTCGGGCAGGGGGCCGCCGGTGATGGCCAGCGCCCGTTCCAGCATTTGCCGCGCACCGCCACCAATCAGGTCGCGCACATCTTGGGCGGGAACCTGCGGCCGGCCGGCCAGGGCAAGGGCATGGTTTAGCGCAACGCCGAGATCGGCGTGCGTATCGACCAGGGTTCCATCAAGGTCGAAGCCTACGATATCGAAGGGGAAATCGTTCATGCCCGGGTCGATGCCGCGCGGCTGTGGAAACTGCAACCATTTGCTGGCACATGGTGGGCATGACCGCTGAATCGCCCGCCCGATCGACCTCGCCGCTTGCTGTTGTTGTTCTTGCCGCCGGCAAGGGAACGCGGATGAAAAGCGACCTGCACAAGGTTTTGCACCCCATCGCGGGCCGG
>CAZVHM010000050.1:7461-14386 GCA_964627175.1 uncultured Novosphingobium sp.
GGCCTGATGGCGGTCCGCGCCGAGGTGCTGTTCAGTCTGTTGGCGCAAGTCGGCAACGACAATTCGCAGGGTGAATATTACCTCGTCGACATCGTCAACGTGGCCAATGCAGCCGGCGGTCACTGCGCCGTGGTCGTAACGGACGACGCCGACGAAGTGGCGGGGATCAACAGCCGGGGCGAACTGGCCGAGGCGGAAGCCCGCTGGCAGCAGCGCCGCCGCGCACAGGCGATGGCCGATGGCGCCAGCCTGATCGCACCGGAAACGGTGTGGTTCGCATGGGATACGCAGCTAGGCCGGGATGTGACGATCGAGCCTAACGTGGTGTTCGGGCCGGGCGTGAAGGTGGCCGATGGTGCCACGATCCGGGCCTTCTGCCACCTTGCGGGGGCAAGCATCGGTTCGGGCGTCGAGGTAGGGCCCTATGCCCGTCTGCGCCCTGGTGCGGTGCTGGAAGAAGGCTCCCGGATCGGCAACTTCGTCGAGGTCAAGAATGCACGGCTGGGCGCGGGCGCCAAGGCCAACCACCTGACGTATCTGGGCGATGCCGAAGTCGGCGCCGGGGCCAACATCGGCGCGGGCACTATCACCTGCAACTACGACGGCTATTTCAAGCACAAGACCGTGATCGGCGAACGGGCTTTCATCGGCTCCAACAGCGCGCTGATTGCGCCGGTGCGGATCGGGGCCGATGCGATCGTGGCCGCCGGCAGCGCGGTTAGCCGCGACGTGGGCGATGGCGAACTGCGGCTTGTCCGGGCTGAACAGATGGTCAAGCCGGGCTGGGCCGATCGCTTCCACGATGCGATGAAAAAGAAAAAGGCTGAACGGAAGGCCGGGTAAGGCTGACCCGGAGATCGGATCAATACGGAGCTGGCTGGTGAAGATCCGTTCACCATGTCGGCCTAGGGTTTTCGTCCACCCTGTCGCCACTCGATCGGGTTGACTGGCCCTGGTTGATATCACAAAGATATATCAGATGCGTATTCTCGCCGATCTTCCCGAAGCCGATATCAAGTGGCTCGATGCCCGCGCGGCAGAGCTGGGCAAGTCGCGCGCCGCGCTGCTGCGCGAGGCGGTCAGCGCTTTTCGCGCTGGCGAGCGGGACTGGCTGGAGCAGGGCTTTGGCCTTTGGACGCGCTATGGCCGCGGCGTGGATGGCAGCGATTACGAGCAGGCAGTTCGCGCTCAGTGGGCGCGCGTCGGTGAGGGCGGGAAGGGCGAAGGCCCGGCATGACCGACACCTGTTTCGACACGGGTATCATCATCGATACCCTTTCCGGCCATCATGGCGCGATGGCCGAATTGCGCCGGGTGAAGCGGGCTTGGATCAGCCGCATCACCTGGCTTGAAGTCATGGCTGAAGTTCCCGCTCCCGCCCGCGAAGAGACCGAGCGTTTCCTGGCCAATTTCGCCATCCGCGAAGTCACCCCGGAAATCGCTCACCGTGCCGCCACGCTGAAGGCAGAGCGGCCCGCCCTTTCGCTGGCGGCCGCGCTGGTATTTGCTTCGGCGCAAGAGCATGGAGCCATCCTCGTCACCCGCAACAGCGCGGAATTTCCTCCTCACATCCCGGGCATCCGGGTTCCCTATACCCGCTAAGAAAGGCTCCCGTTCCAGATGTGTGGCATCATCGGCATTGTCGGTAAGGATGACGTGGCGGACCGGCTGGTCGATGGCCTGCGGCGGATGGAATATCGCGGCTACGATAGCGCTGGCGTTTGCACCCTTTCCGGCGGAGAGCTGATTCGCCGCCGCGCGCCGGGCAAGCTTTCCAACCTCGTGCTCGAACTGTCCCGCAATCCGGCGGCGGGAACCACCGGCATTGCCCATACCCGCTGGGCCACCCACGGCGCGCCAACTGCCGCCAACGCCCACCCCCATGCGACCGAACACTTGGCGCTGGTCCACAACGGTATCATCGAGAACTTCCGCCCCTTGCGCGAAGAGCTGACCGCGCGCGGTCGGACGTTTGAAAGCGATACCGATACCGAAGTCGTGGCCCATCTCGTGTCCGAACAGGTGGAGGCTGGAAAGTCGCCGCAGGAAGCGGTGCAGGTGGTCTTGCCACAGCTGCGCGGTGCCTTTGCGCTGGCGATCGCCTTCAAGGCCCACCCCGACATGCTGATCGGCGCCCGGCTCGGCTCGCCGCTGGTGGTCGGCTATGGCGAGGGTGAAACCTATCTTGGCTCCGATGCGCTGGCGCTCGCGCCGCTGACGCAGAAAATCTCCTATCTCGACGAGGGCGACTGGGTGGTGATCACCCGCGAAGGCGCGCAGGTGTTCGACAAGGACAACGCGCCCGTCACGCGCGAGATCGTAAGTTCCGGCGCTTCGGCCACGGCGATCGAGAAGGGCAATTTCCGCCACTTCATGCAGAAGGAAATCTTCGAACAGCCGACCGTGGTGGCGCAAACCCTGCGCAGCTATGTGCGGCAGGTCGATCAGTCGGTGGCGTTGCCGCAGTTCGATTTCGATCTTTCCGGCATCAGCCGCGTGACCATCGTGGCCTGCGGCACCAGCTATTATGCCGGCCTTGTGGCCAAATACTGGTTTGAGCATTTCGCCCGCCTGCCGGTGGACATCGATGTGGCCAGCGAATTCCGCTACCGCGACCCGGTGCTGGAGCCGGGCGGGCTGGCGCTGTTCATTTCGCAATCGGGGGAAACCGCCGATACACTGGCCGCGCTTCGCCACTGCAAGCAGGCCGGGCAGACCATTGCCGTGGTGGTCAACGTGCCGACCAGTTCGATGGCGCGCGAGGCCGACCTGTTGCTGTCCACCCATGCCGGGCCGGAAATCGGCGTCGCCTCCACCAAGGCGTTCACCTGCCAGCTGGCAGTGTTGGCGGCTCTGGCCGCGAACCTTGCCGTTCGCCGTGGCCGCATGAGTCGGGCCGAGGAATGCGAGGTCGTGACTCATCTGGTGGAAACGCCCGCCTGCCTCAATGCCGCCCTGGCGCATGACGCCGAGATCGCCGCCATGGCCCACTTGATCGCCCCGGCGCGTGACGTGCTTTATCTGGGGCGCGGGCAGGATTATCCGCTGGCCTTGGAAGGCGCGCTGAAGCTGAAGGAAATCAGCTACATTCATGCCGAAGGCTATGCCGCGGGCGAAATGAAGCACGGGCCGATCGCGCTGATCGACGAGGCGGTTCCGGTGATCGTGCTGGCGCCTTCCGGCCCACTGTTCGAAAAGACCGTGAGCAACATGCAGGAAGTGCGGGCGCGCGGCGGCAAGATCGTGCTGATTTCGGATGCCGAAGGGTTAGCCGAAGCGGGCGAGGGCTGTCTGGCCACGATCGAGATGCCCAAAGTTCACCCGCTGATTGCGCCGCTGGTCTATGCGGTTCCGGTGCAGTTGCTGGCCTATCACGTGGCCTGCGCCAAGGGCACCGACGTGGATCAGCCGCGCAATCTCGCCAAATCCGTAACCGTCGAATAGCGAGATTCGGGGGGTAGAGGCGAAAACTTGATTTAACCGGGATTTACGCGGCGATAAGGATTCACCGGCTATTACTTGCCGGGTGAACGCACGCTCGCAGGAAATATCCACTCTGCCGAAGAATCTGCCGGTCCTTGCTGTGCTCGGGCTGGCCGATCCGCCTGACGGCGATTGGTCGCGGCTGCGGGGGCTGCAATATTCCAGCCTTGCCCGCGTGACCGTGGCGCGGCTGATCGCCCATGGCATTGCCGCGATGGCCACGGTGCAGATATTCTTGGAAGATGTGCTCGTGCTGGCCCTGATCGGCTGGTTCATCGCCCTGTGCGGCGCACTGTATTACGGCGCGCGATTCGATCGCTCGCTCGGCGATGCCGACCGGCGGCGGATGAGCCGCGAGGAAATCAACGCCCAGACCATCAGTTCCGCGATCGTCGCCGTGGTCTGGACCGTGCCGATCCTGTTTTTCACCCCCTTCGGCAATGTCGAGTCGCGGCTGGAGCTGTGGACCATCGTGGCCATGCTGATGACGGCCACGGCGGTGGTCGTTCCGGCTGTGCCGTTGGGCACGATCATCTTCACCATGATCGTGGGTGGCTTGTCTGTTGCCGAATTCGTCTGGCACGGCATGTGGCAGACGGCGACCATCGCCACGGTGTTCATGATCATCGTGATCGTGGGCACCATCGAAGGTGCCCGCACGTTCCTTGCTTCGCGCGTGGCCGAGGCGGGCATGCTGGAAAAGGCCGAAGTCGTTTCGCTCTTGCTGCGCGAGTTTGAGGAAGGCGAGGCCGACTGGCTGTGGCAGGTCGATACCTCGCGGCGGGTGCGCGCGGTCAGCCCGCGTTTCGCCTTCGCCCTGGGCATGGACCCCGAGGATATCGAGGGCAAGCCGTTCATCCAGCTGATTGCCGGGGAAGCGTGGGACAGCGGGCATTTCCCATCCAGCCTGCACGACATGGCCGAGCGGCTGAAGCGGCGCGAAAGCTTTTCCAACCTGCTGGTTCGGGTGACGATCAAGGGCAAGCAGCGCTGGTGGGAGCTTTCCGGCACCCCCAAGCTGGACGAGAACGGCGTGTATGAAGGCTTTCGCGGGGTCGGTTCGGATGTCACCGAGCAGCGCGAGAGCGCTGACAAGATCGCCCAGCTGGCGCGCTATGATACCCTGACCGGGCTGCCTAATCGCCTGATGCTGACCGAAGCGATGGGCGATGCCATGCGCTATGCCGAACAGTGGCGCACGCGCTGTGCTTTCCTGATGATCGACCTCGACCGGTTCAAGGCGGTCAACGATACGCTGGGCCACCTGGTGGGGGACCAGTTGCTGGCTCGGGTTTCTGCTCGGCTCAAGGAACTGATGACCGAGAACGAGCTGTGCGGGCGCCTTGGCGGCGATGAGTTCGCTATCGTGATCCGCGATGCATCTGACCTTGGCCGGGTGGAAAAGGTGGCTGCGGCCGTGATCGAGCGGCTGTCGCTCCCCTACGAGGTGGATCATCACACGCTTTACGTTGGCGCCAGCGTCGGTTCGGCAGTGGGCCCGCGCGATGGTTCCACCGTGGAAACGCTTATGCGGAACGCTGATCTGGCCCTCTATCGCTCCAAGGATGCAGGCGGCGGCAAGCACTTCACCTATGAGCCGGCGCTGCATGCCCATGCGGAAGAACGCCGGCAGCTGGAGTTCTCGCTGCGCCGCGCGCTCGAACGCAATGAGCTTCTGCTACATTATCAGCCGGTGGTGAGCGCAGACAGCGAGAGCGTGGTCAGCTTCGAGGCGCTGTTGCGCTGGCAGAGTGCCGAGCATGGTTCAGTCAGCCCGGCGAAGTTCATTCCCCTGGCCGAAGATACCCGTCTGATCGTGCCGATCGGTGAATGGGTGCTGCGCGAGGCGTGCCGTGAAGCGATGAATTGGCCGGCGCACGTGAAGGTGGCCGTGAACGTTTCGGGCGAGCAGTTGCTGGACCCGCAGTTTGCCTCGACCGTGGTTTCCGCCCTGGCGTTCACGGGCCTGCCGCCCAGCCGGCTGGAGATCGAGGTGACGGAGAGCATCTTCCTGCGCGATGCCACGGCTGCCCGCAACACGCTCGAACAGATCATGGGCCTTGGCTGCTCGATCGCGCTCGACGATTTCGGGACCGGCTATTCCTCGCTCGGCTATCTCAGGAAACTGCGTTTCTCGACCATCAAGGTCGATCGCAGTTTCGTGCAGGGGGCCGCACAAGGCAACCGCGAGAGTCTGGCGATCATCCGCGCAGTGGTGGCGATGGCCGATAGCCTGGGCGTGACCACGACGGCCGAGGGCGTGGAGACCGAAACCGAGCTGGATGTGGTCAAGGGCCTGGGCTGCAACAAGATTCAGGGATACTATTTCGGGCGCCCGATGCCAGCCACCGATGCCCTGCAACTGTTTGTCCCCAGCCGGGATGCTGCGCAATCCGGTCAGGCCGCCTGAGGCTAAGAGCCCAAGGCGGCTGCCGGTTGATCAGGCGCCGACCAGCCCCTTGATGGCCGATTCGAACAGAGCCCGCCCGTCGGTTCCGCCATGGGCCTTTTCGATGGCGCGTTCGGGGTGGGGCATCATGCCCAGCACGTTGCCGGCAGCATTGAGCACGCCAGCGATATCCCGCGCCGAACCATTGACGTTTTCGGCATAGCGGAAGGCCACCCGGCCTTCGCCTTCCAGACGGTCCAAGGTTTCGGCATCGGCAAAATAGTTACCGTCGTGATGGGCCACCGGAATGCGGATGATCTCTCCGGCGTCATATGCCGAAGTGAACAGGCTCTGGTTGTTTTCGACCTTGAGCAGCACTTCGCGGCAGACGAAACGGATGCCGGCATTGCGCATCAGCGCGCCCGGCAGCAGCCCAGCCTCGGTCAGCACCTGAAAGCCGTTGCAGACGCCAAGGACCGGAACGCCGCGATCTGCCGCAGCGACCACGGCCCGCATGATCGGCGAACGCGCCGCCATGGCGCCCGAACGCAGGTAATCGCCATAGGAGAAACCGCCCGGAAGGGCGATGAAATCCAGATTGTCCGGCAGCTGCGCATCACCGTGCCACACGCGGGCCGGGGCGCTTCCGGAGATCTTCTCCAGCGCGTCGGCCATGTCCCGGTCGCAATTGGAGCCGGGGAAGGTGATGACAGCAGAGCGGAAAGCCATGTCAGCCGATCCTTTCGATCCGGTAGTTTTCAATCACCATGTTGGCCAGCAGCTTCGATGCGATGTCGTCCAGCATGGCGTCGGTCACGCTGTCATCGACCTCGAGTTCGAACAGGCGGCCGGCGCGCACATCGGCAACCCCGGAAAAGCCCAGACCTTCGATCGCGTGGTGGATCGCGCGGCCTTGCGGATCGAGCACCCCGTTCTTGAGGCTGACATGGACGCGGACCTTCATCGACAAGCCTTTCACTTGTGGCCCTGATACGGGGCCGGGACTCGCCCGGCCTATGCCCGCATGTGCCACATGGAGCAAGGGGCCAGCGC
>CAZVHM010000050.1:14486-17522 GCA_964627175.1 uncultured Novosphingobium sp.
AGGGCGCGGCGCAGGCGCCCGATCCATACGTCGACGGTGCGTTCGTCCAGCTGCTCCTCGGCGCTGCCCAGCCGGCGGATCAGGTCAGCCCGGGTAAACACCTGATCAGGGTTCGCCACGAAGTGGGCCAGCAGGCGGAACTCGCTCGGCCGCAGTGGCAGGACGCGGCCGCGATAGCGAACCTGATAGCCGGCGGGATTCACCGTCAGATCGCCGCACTGCAGGTGCCTGATGCTGTCCGTCACGGCGCTGTGGCGGTTTGAAATGGGTAGGTCCGGGCTGGGATAAGACATGGGATCAATGCCGGGTTGCGCCGCGCGAAGAGCGGCCGGGACAGATCCGGATGTGCATCCTTCAGGTGACGGATTGATGACGGACGGATGACACCGGCCCTGATCGAGCGGTGTCAGTAAACTGTCATCGTCCTGTCATCGTCCCGACGCGGAAGTGCAATGTAGGCCACCTAGTTGGGCCTTGCCACGGGGCGCCGGCGAATCGGTCGGTGAGGGTTTCCCGCGGTTCCATGAGGCACGAACCCCCAAGGGGATACCCAGATGAATACCAAGATTACGCTCGCCGCATCGCTTGCTGCCCTTGCCGTCGCCACCCTGGCGATGCCCGCCCATGCCGCCGAAGCCGCGGCCGAGGCAGAAGCTGAAGCGGTCGATTCCGGCCTGACCGACATCGTCGTCACCGCGACCAAGCGCGAAACCAGCCTGCAGAAGACCCCGATCTCGATTTCGGTGATGGGCTCGGAAGACATCAAGAAGCGCCATGTGCAGAGCCTGATGGATCTGGCCGATGGCTCGATCCCGTCGCTGCGCATCGCCACCTTCGAAGCCCGCCAGAGCGCGCTGACCGTGGGTATCCGCGGCATCGTTCCGGATGACGCCAACCAGCCGGCCCGCGAACAGGGCGTAGGCATCTATCTCGATGGCGTGTATCTCGGCCGTCAGCATGGCCTGAACGCCAGCCTGTACGATGTCGAGCGGATCGAAGTGCTGAAGGGGCCGCAGGGCACCCTGTTCGGCCGCAACACCGAAGGCGGCGCGGTTTCGATGGTTCTGAAGGCGCCCACCGGCGAATTCGGCGGTCGTTTCAGCGCGGGTCTGGGCAACTATGGCTCGTACAGCACGCAGCTCCACATGGATCTGCCAGCCTACCAGAACATCGCGGTCAAGCTGGATGGCGTTATCCAGCACCAGGATCCCACGATCAAGAACCCGCTGCCCGGCCAGGCTGGCTGGAACCAGTATCACCGCTATGGCGGCCGCGTCACCGCGCGCTGGAAGCCGGTTGACGGCCTGACCGCCGACTTCTCGTTCGACAAGTCGCGCGACGAAAACACCCCGTTCTACAGCCAGCTGCTGAACTACAACCCGCTGAACAAGCCCCAGGGCACGGTTTACGACACTGTCAGCAAGGCCTGGTATACGGACAACACGCTGACCACCAAGGGCATCGCCCCGCTGCCGACGCAGGTGCAGTATGGCGCTGGCCGCATGAGCGTTGCCGATGTTGGCGTGCCGCAGCAGGTCAGCGTTGGCGTTGCCCAAGGCTTCACCAGCAACATCAAGTATCGCGTCAGCTCCGATCTGGAACTGCGCTCGATCACTGCATGGCGCACCGTGACCGACGACCAGTGGGATAACTCCGGCGGCGCGCACCGCACCCCGGTCTACACCCCGGGCGGCAGCTTCAGCCGCTACAGCCTGGCCCAGCTTGATCAGCGCCAGTTCAGCCAGGAACTGCAGGCGGTCGGCTCGTTCAGCAACGTCGATTACGTTGTCGGGCTCTATTATTTCAACGAGCGCGCCAACGACAGCGCCCGCACGCCCAACACCAACAAGTGGTCCAACACCAGCACCACCAACACCGGCAGCACCGTTGTCAGCGACTACACGATTGTTGATCCGCAGACCTATCGCACGGCCAGCGTTTCGCGTGCCAGCATCGCCTATTCCAAGAGCTATGCGGCTTATGGTCAGCTGACCTGGAACCCGTTCGATCCGCTGCGCGTCACTGTGGGCGGCCGCTATACCCGCGATGAGAAGAATGGCCGTCTGTTCACCGTGAACGGCGGCGCCACCAACTTCACCTTCGAACAGAAGAACGAGCGCTTCGATCCGCTGGTCGTTCTGGCTTACGACGTGACTCCGGAAGTGAACGCCTATGCCAAGTATGCCACCGGCTACCGTGCCGGCGGCGCCAGCTCGCGCTCGCTCAACTACCGCTCGTTCGGTCCGGAACAGGTCAAGTCCTATGAAGTGGGCCTGAAGTCGGAATGGTTCAACCGCACCGTGCGGTTCAATATCGCCGGCTACATCATGGACCGCCAGAACACCCAGGTGGACTTCAACTACTTCATCCCGCAGACCAATGGCACCGTGCGCAACACGCTGGAAACCGTGAACGCGCAGGGCACCACGAAGATCCGCGGCGTCGAGGCTGACCTGACCGTTCGTCCGGTGGATGGCCTGTCGATGGGCGTATCCTATGCCTATACCTACACCCACGTTCCGATCGCCCGGAACACGGTGCAGGAAGCTCTGAACGCCAACAACACCCCGGTTTATGAGCCGGTCTACATCCTCTACACGCCGAAGAACGCGCTGTCAGGTGCGATCGACTATGAACTGCCGGTGGGCGGTGCGGGCGCTATGCTGCGGCTCCACGCCGATGCGGCCTACAGCGATCCGGTTCACACCTTCGCCAGCGAAAACGTGCTGACCGACAAGAGCTTTGTCGTGAATGCCCGCCTGGCGCTGGCGGATATCCCGATGGGCGATGGCGGCCAGAAGCTGACCGTGGCGGCCTGGGCGCGCAACCTCCTGAACGAGGAGCACATCTATCGCCGCAGCAATGCCAACGGCAAGGATATCGGCGATTACGTGAACTACAACGCGCCGCGCACCTACGGCATCGAAGCCACCGTGGCGTTCTGATCGCCCGCATTACAGTTACACCCTGAGCCTTGGGGCAGGTCGTTTACGGACGACCTGCCCTTTTTTTATCTGCCACTTGCAGGTCAGGGGG
>CAZVHM010000051.1:0-2204 GCA_964627175.1 uncultured Novosphingobium sp.
AGGCGACCGCCGCCGCCGCGCGGGCCGAACAGCTGGAGGGGCAGGCCGCGCGCGCCGTGGCGGCGGCTGACCGGACCGCCCGCGAATCAGCCGCGGTTGCCGCGCGCATCCAGCAGGCCGAAGCTGAACTGGCGGCCCATAGGGCCCGCATTCGCCTGATCGAACGCCAGCAAGCGATCCTGAAAGCGCGGTTGGCCGAGCGCCAGCGGCCGGTAGTGCGGCTGACCGCGGCCTTGCAGCGCCTGTCGCGCCGCCCGGTGGCATTCGCCCTGTTGCGGCCGGGATCGGTGCAGGATGCGGTGCATATGCGCGCCTTGCTGCAAACCCTGATCCCTGAAGTGGAACGTCGCTCAAAGGCGCTCCGCGCCGAGATCGCCCGCGTTCGCGCGCTGGAACAGCAGGGCCGCGCCGCCGGGCGCGACCTTGCCGCCACCAGCAAGCAGTTGGCCGGTCGCCGCCGCACGCTGGCAGCGCTTGAAACGCGCCAGCGGCTGGCCGCGCGCGATGCCGGTGGCATCGCCGATCGTGAAAACGAACGGGCGCTGGCGCTTGCCGAACAGGCCCGTGATCTGACCGCGCTGGTCGATCGCATCGGGCAGGAAGGCGAACTGCGCGAAGCGCTGGCCATGCTGCCCGGCCCGGTCATGCGACCCGCCCGTCCGCAGGAAGCCGCGCTCCCGGTTACTGCCGCCGCCGCTGTTCCCGGTCCGGCGGCGCTGCCGGCCTATATGCTTCCTGCCGATGGCCGGCTGGTTTCTGGGTTTGGCGAGGTACGCACTGGCGCCGCCCGCACCCGGGGGGTGGCCATCGCGGTACGGCCCGGCGCGCAGGTGGTATCACCCGCGTCCGGGCGGATCGCCTTTGCCGGGCCTTACCGGGGCTATGGCAATATCGCGATCATCGAACACGGCGGCGGCTGGACAAGCGTGGTCACCGGGCTTGCCCGGATCGATACGCGGGTTGGCGAACAGGTCATCGCGGGCGCGCCGCTGGGGCTGGCGGGGCTGATGCGCCCGGTGCTGGGGCTTGAGCTGCGCCGCGCCGGAGAGCCGGTCAACCCGCTGGATCATCTTGCCACGCGCTGACCACGGGGACATCTGGCATTCATCCGCGCGGCGCGATAGATTGCCGGAAAATTTGCGAAAGACCGATCATGGGCAAAAGACCGCTTTCCTTCATCCGCGCCGGGCTGCTGCTGGGCGCAGTGGCGCTGTTGCCGGCGACCACGGCGGGGCTTGCCGCAGTGGACGGGCGATCCGGGCCGCAGTTCGGACGGCTGCTCACGGTCTATCAGATCATCAAGGCCAACTATGTTGAATCGGTCGATGACGACAAGCTGATAAAGGGCGCGATCGACGGGATGCTGGCCAGCCTCGATCCGCATAGCGGCTATCTTGAAGGATCCAGCCTGCAGCGGCTCGATACCCTGATCGATGGCAATTATTCCGGCCTGGGCCTTTCGGTGGTCGAGGATGACGGCGCGGTGAAGGTGGTGTCGCCGATGCGTGGCAGCCCGGCGGAAAAGGTGGGCGTGAAGGCGGGGGACTATATTACCCACCTCGATGGCAAGCTGATCTACGGCATGGAACTGGACGATGCGGTCGCCAAGATGCGCGGAGAGGCGGGCACTTCGATCCGGCTGACGATCTTCCGCCCCGGCCGCGACGAACCGTTTGACCTTACCGTGACGCGCGGCGTGATCGATCTGGAGCCTGTGACCTACAAGCTCGAAGGGTCAGTCGGCGTCATCACCGTGAACGAGTTTTCGCGTGACGTCGGCAATGACGTTTACAACGCGATCGAAGCGATGAAGCGCGAAGTGCGCGGCAAGCTGACCGGGCTGGTGCTGGACTTGCGCTCCAACCCGGGCGGTTCGCTGGACGAGGCAGTGGCCCTGTCCGACCTGTTCCTGACTACGGGCGACATCGTGTCGCAGCGCGGCCGGGTGGAAAGCGAGAACGAATTCTACCGCGCCGAATCGATCTTCCCCGGCGATGCCGCGCGCGGCGTGCCGATGATCGTGCTGATCGATGCGGGTTCCGCCTCTGCCTCGGAAATCGTGGCGGGCGCCTTGCAGGACCAGCGCCGCGCCGTGGTCATGGGCGAACGCAGCTTCGGCAAGGGCAGCGTGCAGTCGATGATCCGGCTGGACCGCGATCATGCCATCAAGATCACTACCGCGCGCTATTACACGCCCAAGGGGC
>CAZVHM010000051.1:2214-17226 GCA_964627175.1 uncultured Novosphingobium sp.
TGCAGGAAGGCGGGATCGATCCCGACATCCGCGTGCCGCAGCTGTCCGATCCCGATGCGCGCAAGCGGGCGGCGATGTCGTTCCGCGAATCCGACCTGCGCGGCCATCTGGTCAACGAGGCATCGATCGACGACAAGCAGCTTGAATTCGACAAGCAGGACGATCCGCGCTTCCGGCTGACGGCAGAACAGATCGCCGAACGCGGGATCAAGGACTTCCAGCTGTCCTATGCCATCGACACGCTGCGGCGAACGGCCGGGCCGAACCTTGCCAGCCGCCGCAAGTGACGCCGCGATGATGACGCTTGATCGTGCCCGCTGGCTTGCATTCCTGACCCCTGCGGCGTTGCTGGGCGGGGCTTATATCTCGCAATACGGGTTCGGCCTGTATCCGTGCGAAATGTGCTGGTGGCAGCGCTATCCCCATTTCGCCGCGCTGGCTTTGGCCTCTTTCGCGCTGCTGCGCCCGCCGGGGCGCGGGGCAGTCATGCTGGCCGGGCTGGCAATTCTGGCATCGGGACTGATCGGGGCTTTTCATGCCGGGGTCGAATATGGCTGGTGGGAAGGGCTGACCGCCTGCGCCAACAATGCGGCCGTGGGCGGCGATCCGCTGGAAGCGATCATGAATGCGCCGCTGACGCGCTGCGACGTCGCCCCGTGGAGCTTGTTTGGCATTTCGCTGGCTGGCTGGAACTTCCTGTTTTCCACCAGCGCTGCGCTGGCGATCCTTTCAGGAGTACGCAAATGACCGACCGGAGCAGGTTGGACCGCATGCTGCGGGTCGATCAGGCTGGTGAATATGGCGCGGTGCGGATCTATGCCGGCCAGCTTGCCGTGATGGGCGATCGGGCAAAGCTGTCGCCCGATATTGCCGCCATGGCCGCGCAGGAGGAAGGCCACCGCGCCAAGTTCAACCGCTTGATCGTGGAACGCGGGGTGCGCCCGACGGCGCTTCAGCCGGTCTGGCACGTGGCGGGTTTCGCGCTGGGGGCGGCCACTGCCCTGATCGGCCCGGAAGCGGCGATGGCCTGCACCGCCGCGATCGAGGAAGAGATCGATCGCCATTACACCGCGCAGCTTGACGAACTGGGTGATTCCGATCCCGAGCTGGCCGGACTGGTCAGGGAGTTCCGCGACGACGAGCGCGAACACCGCGATGCCGCGCTGGCCGCGGGGGCCGAACAGGCGCCGGCCTATGCACTGCTGTCGGGCGCGATCCGGCTGGGCTGCCGCATCGCCATCGGGCTGTCGCAGCGGATCTGATTGCAGATGCGGCGATTGCGCCGGGTCAATTCGCGGCAGGGCTTTTCATCTACCATTCACCGGCAAGCGTCCTATATTTCAAGGACAGCCTAAGGAGTGTCCCCATGCGTCTTTCCATCGCCCTCGGGCTTGTCGCGGCCAGCCTTGTCGCCAGCGCACCCGCTGCGGCGCAGGACGGCCCGCGTGAAAAGGTCAACCAGCTGATCATCTATGGCGATGATCCGTGCCCCGCATCGACCGGCGACGAGATTACCGTTTGCGCCCGCAAGGACGAAGCGGAACGCTATCGCATCCCGCAGGCCTTGCGCGAAACCGCGTCCCCCCAGAACGAGGCATGGAACAACAAGGTCATCGCCTATGAAACCGTGGGCGCGACCGGCACGCGCAGCTGTTCGCCCACCGGGGCAGGCGGCTGGACCGGCTGCGCCAACAAGCTGATCGACGTGGCCTATGCGGAAAAGCGCGGGGCTTCGGATGTCCGTTTCAGCCAGCTCATCGAAGCGGAACGGGAAAAGCGCCTGTCGACCGTCGATGCCGAAGCCGCCGAAACGCAGGCCCGCGTCGAACAGCTGGAACGCGATTACGAAGCCCGCCAGCGCGCGCTTCAGCAGCAGGCTGCCGGCAGCGATACCGCCCCGGCACAGGCCGCGCCGCTGACCAGCCCGCCTGCCGGCAAGTAACCCGCCGCATTACGTGGTTTGAGCCATCCGGTGGCGGCCATGCCACCGGATGGCGAACTGCCGTCCGTCAGCCCAGCGCGATGTCGGGCGCGTCTTCCTGCTTCATGCCGACAGTGTGATAGCCGGCATCCACGTGGTGGGTTTCGCCCGTCACGCCCGATGCCAGATCGGACAGCAGGTAAAGCCCGGCCCCGCCGACATCTTCGATCGTGACGTTGCGGCGCAGCGGCGAATTCAGTTCGTTCCACTTCAGGATATAGCGGAAATCGCCGATGCCGCTGGCGGCCAGCGTCTTGATGGGGCCGGCGGAGATGCCGTTGACGCGGATGTTGGACGGGCCGCAATCGTTGGCCAGGTACTTCACGCTGGCTTCCAGCGCCGCCTTGGCCACGCCCATGACGTTGTAGTGCGGCACGACCTTTTCCGCGCCGTAATAGGTCAGCGTCAGGATCGAGCCGCCATTCGGCATCATTTCCACCGCCCGGCGCGTCACCGCGACAAGGCTGTAGGCCGAGATGTTCATCGTCATCAGGAAGTTGTCGAGCGTGGTATCGTAGAACTTGCCGCGCAGCTGGTTCTTGTCGGAATAGCCGATCGCGTGGACCACGAAATCGATCGTCGGCCAGCGCGCCTGCAGCGTGTCGAATGCGCCATCCAGCGCTTCCATGCTGGAAACGTCGCAGTCGATCAGGAAATCGCTGCCCAGGCTGGCGGCCAGCGGGCGCACCCGCTTCTCCAGCGCTTCGCCTTGGTAGGAAAAGGCCAGTTCTGCCCCTTGCTCGTGCAGCTTCTGCGCGATTCCCCAGGCCAGCGACTTGTCGTTCGCAAGGCCCATGATGAGCCCGCGCTTGCCTGCCATCAGTCCTGTCATGTCTGTCCGTTCTCCGCCGCTCTTCGCTCAGGTCGTGCCAGCGCGGTCATCCGCCTGCTCAACCATGTCGCGTTCCTCCGGTGTTTCGGCGAGCGCCGCATTGAGCTCCGCCCCGAAAACCATCCCTAAGCCGACCAGCCAGAAAAAGAAAAGCGTGATCATCACTCCGGCAAGGCTGCCATAGGTCGCATCATAGTCGAACAGGCCGCGCACGACCCACGGCAGCACCATCAGCACTGCCACCCACCAGCCGGCCACGAAGGCCGCGCCGGGCCACTTGGGATAGCGCTTGTGGCGATACTGGCCAGGGGTCAGCGAATAAAACAGCAGGTAAACCGAGCCGAACAGAACGCCGCCGGGAATGAGGCGGGTCATCGCCACGTCGCCCAGCATCGGGTCCAGCCGGGGAAACCAGGCATAGATTGCCGTCTCCACCGCGCCGATCGCAACCTGCGCCATCAGGGAAAGCATCAGAAGCACCACGGCGGCCATGATGATACCGGTCGATACCAGCCGATAGCGCCAGAACGCGTGCGTATGCTTGGTGCCATAGGCGCGGCGCAGGATATCGCGGATCGTTTCGACCAGGCTCGTCACTGTCCACAGCCCGACCAGCGCGGCGATCCACAGCAGCCAGCCGGTGCGCGCATCGATCACATCCCGGGCCACCGGGGCGATCACGCGGGCCACCGATGGCGGTACAGCCAGCAGGAAGGCGTTGATCGATGCCGCGCGATCATCGCGTTCCCCAATCGCGGAAAAGATCGCCGCCACGGTGATGAAGAACGGAAACAGCGCGATCACGGTGGTGTAGGCAAGGTTCCCGGCATGGATGAAGCCATCGTTCCACACGCCGGCCAGAGTGCGACCCAGCACCTGGCGGGCGCGCAGGTGCCAGTGGCGCGGCGCCTCGATCTCCTGCCCGGTCGGCTGTTCCAGTCCGGCCTGCCAGCGCAGGGCATGGCGGCGGCGCGCTTCGGGCGAAAGGTCGGGAGGGGGCAGCAGGGGCTGGTGCGTGGTCGCGCCCGCTCCCTCGATCGGGCGCTCTTCCATGCGTTACATCCCCAGGCGGGCGCGCGGGTTCCTGTCTTCGTGCCAGCCGTCCAGCCGGCGCTTCAGTTCCTCGGCGGCTTCGCTGCCCGGCTCGGGCAGGTCGATCTGCAGCGTCACCAGCTGGTCGCCGCGGCTGCCGTCCTTGCGGCTCATGCCTTTTTCCTTGAGCCGCAGCGTCTTGCCCGAAGAACTGCCCGGCGCCACGGTCAGCATCACCGCGCCTTCGGCGGTCGGCACCTTGACCTTGGCCCCGTTCACCGCCTCGCCCAGCGTGATCGGCAGGTCCAGGCGCAGGTTGTCGCCGTCCTGGCGGAAGAAGGCGTGGGGCTGGATCTCGATGATCACGATGGCATCGCCCGGGCCACCGGGGCCGGGTTCGCCCTTGCCGGCCAGCCGCATCTGGGTGCCGTCTTCCACCCCGGCGGGTAGCTTGAGGTCGATGGTCTTGCCATCGCCCAGCGTGATCCGCTGCGGGGCGCGCGTGGCCGCGTCGGTCAGCGAAACCTTGAGCCGGTATTGCACGGTGGCGCCCTTCGGTGCGGCCCTCCGGCCCCCGCCCATGCCGCCAAAAGGCCCGCCGCCCCCGCCGCCGCCACGCCCGCCGAACAGGCCTTCGAACAGGTCGGAAAGATCCGGGCCTTCGTGGCCGCCATTGCCCTCGTGCCGGAAGCCACGCTGGCCGCCCCCGCCGAATGGCCCGCCCCCGAAGCCGCCGCCCCCGAACGGGCTGGTGGGATTGCCCTCGGCATCGATCTCGCCGCGGTCGAACCGGGCGCGCTTGTCCTTGTCGGACAAGAGGTCATAGGCCCGCGTCACCTCGGCAAAGCGCTCGGTGGCTTTGGGGTTGTCGGTGTTCCGGTCGGGGTGCAGCTCCTTGGCGAGCTTGCGATAGGCGGACTTGATGTCCTTCTCGCTCGCGCCGCGAGCTACTCCCAGGGTCGCGTATGGATCAGCCATCCGGCATAGCTAGGCGCGTGCCCGCGCGTACACAAGGGCAGGGCGGTGGCCCTTTCCCCGGTTGCCTTGGGGCGCTATGCTGGGGCAAGGCCGCCGAACAGATTTTTCAGGACAGGAACCATCCCCGTGCAAACCGAACCGGCGAGCCTTTCCATCCCCCACGGCGATCCCTTCGCGCTGTTCGACGCTTGGTATCGTGAGGCGCGGGGAACGGAGCTGAACGATTCCAATGCGATGGCGCTGGCCACGGCGACGCCCGATGGGCTGCCCTCGGTCCGCATGGTGCTGCTCAAGGGCCATGGCCCGGATGGCTTCGTGTTCTATACCAATTCGCACAGCCGCAAGGGCGGCGAATTGCTCGCCAATCCCCATGCTGCGCTGCTGTTTCACTGGAAATCGCTGCGCCGGCAGATCCGCATCGAAGGCGCGGTGGAGCGGGTGAGCGAGGAAGAGGCCGACGCCTATTTCGCCAGCCGCTCGCGCGATAGCCAGCTTGGCGCGGTTGCCTCGGATCAATCCGCCCCGCTCGATCGGCGCGAGACGTTTCTGGCCCAGTTTGCCGAGGCTGAGCAGCGCTTTGCCGGCGGCGCGGTGGAACGGCCGCGCCACTGGTTCGGCTTCTGCCTTGTGCCCACGGCGATCGAATTCTGGCAGGATCGCGAACACCGCCTGCACGAACGCCGCCGTTTCCGCCGCGATGAAGCTGCCGCCGATGGCTGGGCCAGCACGCTGCTTTATCCGTGAGCGCGCAGTTGTCTGATTCCGCCAGCCAAGCCGCAACGCTTAACCGCAGTGCGGCCCTCGCCAGCATTGCGGTGGCCGCACTGCTGCTGGGACTGAAGGCATGGGCGGCGCTGTCCACCGGCTCTGCAGCGATGCTCGGCAGTCTGGCCGATACCACGCTCGATCTGCTCGCCAGCCTGGCCACGCTGGCCGGGGTATGGGTTGCCGCCCAGCCGGAGGACAACGAGCACCGCTTCGGCCACGGCAAGGCCGAAGCGCTGGCGGCGATGTTCCAGGTCGTGCTGATCTCGCTCTCGGCGATCAGCTTGGCCTTCCATGCGGTGCAGCAGCTGTTCGCCGGCGCCCGCACCGAAGCGGCCGCCGAAGGCATCGGGGTATCGGTGGTGGCGATGGTCGCCACGCTGGGCCTGTTGGCATGGCAGCGCCACGTGATCGCCCGCACCAACAGCCTCGCCATCTCGACCGACCATGTTCATTACCAGTCGGATCTGTTGCTCAATCTTGCCGTCATTGCGGCGCTGGCGCTCGATCAGTTCCTCGATGTGAAGGGTGCCGATCCGCTGTTCGGCCTGGCCATTGCTGCCTGGCTGGGCTGGGGCGCATGGAGCGCATCGCAGGAGGCGATCGATCACCTGATGGATCGGGAATGGCCGCAGGATAAGAAAAACCGCTTCATCGCCGTGCTGGCGCGCCATCCTGAACTGCGCGGGGTGCATGATCTGCGCACCCGCACCTCGGGCAATCGCGATTTCGTGCAGTTCCATGTCTGGGTGGATGGCCGGATGACGGTGAGCGAGGCCCATGACATCATGGACGAGATCGAGGCCAAGCTGCTGGCCGAGTTTCCCGGCATCGAGATCCTGATCCATCCCGATCCGGAAGGGCATGTCGATCGCGGGCTGGGCGCCCGCAACGTGCTGCCGGCCTAGCGGCGGGGGAACAAGCCGACGAGGGTGGCCAGATGGTCGCGCAGCGCCGGCATCTGTTCGGTCTCGCTCATCCCCAGCCGCACCACGGTCAGCTTCTGCCGCGGTGAAACCAGCAGATACTGGCCGCCCTCGCCGATCGCGGCAAACAGCGATTCGGGTGCGCGGCCTGGCAGCAGCACGGTCTCCCCGTCCACCTGCGGCCGGTTGAGCCACAGCTGCGCGCCGTAGCCGGGGTTGCGCGGTGAAGGCGCGGTCATGAATTCCACCCAGCCGTGGGGCAGGATCTGGGCTCCCGCCACGGCACCGCCGCTGCGCAGGAATTCGCCAAAGCGTGCCCAGTCGCGGGCGGTGCCGTGCATCATGCCGGTGCCGATGAGGGTTCCGGCGGCATCGAATTCGGGCACCATCGAATCCATGCCCAGCGGCGCGAACAGCCGGGCATGGAGATAATCGGAAACGGCTTGGCGGCGGCGAACCGGATCACCCCCTTCGTGCAGCACGCGTGCGGCCAGATCGGCCAGGATCAGCGGCGTGGCGCTGGAATATTTCCAGCTGCGGCCCGGTTCCGCTTCCAGCGGCTGGGCCTCGGCATGGGCGGCCATGTTGTCGCGCCCTTCGGTAAACAGCAGGCGCACGCGGTCGCTCTCGCTGCTGCGGGCTGCGCTTTCGCGGTGGCGCAGGCCCGATCGCATCTGCAACAGCTGGCGCAGCGTGATTTCGCCGCGCGGATCGCCGCTGCGCTGCCACGCCGGGATCGGCACGCTTTCATCCAGCCGCAGGCGGCCATCGGCCACCAGCAGGCCAATCAGCACCCCGGTCACGGTCTGGGTCATGGCTCCGCCGGGCAGGGGCGTCTTTTCTCCGAAGCCCTCGCCATAGCGTTCGGCCACCACTTCTCCGCGATACATGACCACCAGTGCGCGGGTCTTGCCGGCCTCCTCGTCGGCAAACAGCTCGTCGATCGCGCGGGCCAGCTTGGCGCGCGAAACGCCGGGCTTGTCCACCACGGCTTCCAGCGCGGCATCGCTCAGCGGTTTTTCCGCCACTGTCGGCTCCGAACAGGCGGCAAGGGCTGGCAGCGCGGCGAAGGCGAGGATAAGAGGCAGGCGGCGCGTCAGCATTGGTCCAGGTCGGGTGAATGGGCGCGCGAGGTCATGCGAAGAACCGGGGCCGATGGCAACTCCAAACCTGAAACGCTCCACTGCTCTGTCGGGCCAGCCGCGCCGCGGCTCGCGCCTGGGGCGGCGCATCCTGCAAACAAGCGGGCTGGCCGCAATCGCGCTGGCCGCGCTCTATTGGCATCCGCTGCGCGAGATGGCGCTGGCCAATAGCGCCTCGGCCGCGCGGGTCGCCTGCTCGTGCCGCCATGTCAGCGGGCGGGCGCTGGGCGAATGCCGCGGCGATCTCGAATCGGGCGCGGCGTGGGTGTTGTTGAGCGAGGACGAGGAAGCCGCCTCGGTCACCGCGCGAATCCCGGGCCTGGCCAGCCAGACCGCGCATTACCACGCAGGCCACGGCTGCGTGCTGGATCGCTGGGACAGTTAGCGCGCCTGCGGCTCCGGCCGCTCAGGCTCAGGCTGCCGGCTCGGTATCTTCGATCCAGCCGCCGCCCACCACCCGGTCCCCGGCGTAAAGCACGGCTGCCTGCCCCGGCGCCACGCCGAATTCGGGCGCGGCAAAACGGATGGTGCACGAAGCGCCGCCGCCCAGCTCTCCTTCCAGCACCACCGGCACCGGCTTGGCCAGCGAACGCACCTTGGCCAGCAGCGGCGCATCGGGCAGCGGGCCGATGCGGTTCGTTTCCGAAAGGTGCGCCGCGCTTACCCCCAGCAGGCGGCGCGGGCCGACCAGCACCTGGCGCCGCGCGGCGTCGATCCCGGTCACGTAAAGCGGCTCCGGCTGGCCGCCGATCTCCAGCCCCCGGCGCTGGCCCACGGTATAGTGAATCACGCCCTTGTGGGTGCCCAGCACCTCGCCGGTTTCAGCGTGAACGATTTCGCCCCCGGCCACGCCTTCGGGCCGCACCGCGCGCACCACCTTGGCATAATCGCCATCGGGCACGAAGCAGATGTCCTGGCTGTCAGGCTTCGCCGCAACCCTCAAGCCGGCGGCCTCGGCCAGTTGGCGCACCGCCGTCTTGGGCAGGCCGCCCAGCGGAAAGCGCAGGAAATCGAGCTGCGCCTCGGTGGTGGCGTAAAGGAAATAGCTCTGGTCGCGCGCCGGATCGAGCGCGCGGTGCAATTCCGGCCCGGCCGGTCCAATCACCCGGCGCACATAGTGGCCGGTGGCCAGGCAATCCGCGCCAAGTTCCCGCGCCATGGCGAGCAGGTCGGTAAACTTTGGCCCCATGTTGCAGCGGATGCACGGGATCGGGGTGCGGCCGGCCAGGTAATCGTCGGCAAAGCGCTCGACCACTTCCTCGCGGAAGCTGCTTTCATGATCGAACACATAGTGGGCAATGCCCAGCCGGTCGGCCACGGCGCGGGCATCGCGGATATCGTCGCCGGCACAGCAGGCGCCCTTGCGGCCGGTGGCGGCGCCATAATCGTATAGCTGCAAGGTAACGCCGATCACTTCGGCGCCGCTTTGCGCCGCCAGCGCGGCCACCACCGAACTGTCCACCCCGCCCGACATGGCCACCACGATGCGCCGCCCGGTCAGGGTGCCGTCGGCAGCGGGATCAAGCTGGAACAGCGCCGGCAGATCGGCCGGCGGAAGGGTGGTCGGGGCGCTTTCCATCACCCGCCCCATACACGCGCTCGGCGGAAACGGCAAAACCCCCGTTTCGGCTGGAAATCCCTTAGGCGGCAAGGCGTTAACGAAGCTGACCGAAAAGCAAAAGCCGTCTTTACCGGGTATTGACCAACCCGCGGCTAACACCTCCCCATGCAGATGGGATACGACTTTGAAAGCGGGCCGCATAGCGCCGATCCCGCGCATGAATTCGGGCAAGTGCCCGGTTTCATGCCGGGCTGGGCCGATGCGACGCCTCTTCCGCCAGAGGCGCGCCATCCCGAATGGGCCGGCCTGCGCGCCCGTTTCATGGCGATCCATGCGCTTCGTCACGAGCTCGGCACCAATGCCGATTCGCTCCTGCCCGGCGGAAACTTCGTTTCTGCGGGCGAAGCGGTGCTTGCCGCAAGCCGGCAACATCCTGCCGCCGTTAACCTTACTTGTTCGGCCAATGGCAAAGTGGTTTCGGCCATCTTGCCCTCAGTCGCCGATTTTCCCACGCCCGGCGACCGAGGAATGCAATGATCGAGAACCAGAAAATCCGTCCGGCCATGGTCATCGGCCCGCTTGGCGAACCGCTCACCCTGGACTCGCTGCCGCCGCCGTCCACCACCCGCTGGGTCGTGCGCCGCAAGGCCGAAGTAGTCGCTGCCGTCAACGGCGGGCTGCTGACCATCGAAGAAGCCTGCGATCGCTACAGCCTCACGCTGGAGGAGTTCGCTTCTTGGCAGCGCGCGGTGGACCGGTCCGGCATGCAGGGCCTGCGGGTGACCCGCATCCAGCATTACCGCGATCTCTACGAGCGCCAGCTCAAGTATTGATAGCTGCTCTGGCCGAAAGGCCTGCGCATGGATGATACGGCCGGTCCCGCTGGGGCCGGCCGTTGTCGTTTCGGCCGGGCGCGGCATGTCTGCCCGACATGCCTGCCCGGCATGCCTGTTTGTCTGAAATTGTAACGGCGCGGATCATTCGCGGGAGGCCGGATTGCCTTGCTGCGGCGCCGGGCCTATGTCTCCTGCCCTCGCGGATGCTCGCGTAGCGGGGCTGGAGCCGTGCCGTGATGTCGCGGCCGTTCCTGCGGCGCGGGGCCGCCCGGCAAGGCAATAGCGTTAATGAACTACGAAACCCGGATCGACAGCACAGATACTGCGGCGGATGCGCCCGGAGAACTGTCGTATGCGGCGGCGGTCATGCGGCGGCCGTGGCTGATTGCGCTTGCCGCCGCACTGGTTCTGGCCGCGCTCTACTTCTTCTTTCACCGCAATGGCGCCGATACCGCCGCCACTGATGCGAAGCGTCAGGCCGCCACGGTCAGCGTGGTCGTGCCCGGCAAGGCCACCATTGCAGGGGTCATCAACGTTACCGGCACCCTTGCCGCGCGGCGCGAAATGCCGGTCGGGTCGGTTGGCGAAGGTGGCCAGGTGGCCGAAGTGCGGGTCGAAGCTGGGGATTGGGTGCGCCAGGGTCAGGTGCTCGCGGTGATCGACCGGTCGGTGCAAACGCAGCAGCAGGCCAGTCAGGCCGCCCAGATTGAGGTGGCCGAAGCCAATGCTCGCCTTGCCCAGGCCAATCTTGATCGCGCTCTCAAGCTGGTTGATCGCGGCTTCATCTCGCGTGCCGATGTCGATCGGCTCACGGCCACTCGCGATGCCGCCAACGCGCAAGTCAACGTGGCTCGGGCTACCCTTGGCCAATTGCGCGCCCAGGCAGAGCGGTTGAACATCGTCTCGCCGGCTGATGGGCTGGTGCTCGAACGCAAGGTTGAACGCGGGCAGGTGGTTGGCGGCGGCAGCGGCGTGCTGTTCCGCATCGCTCGCGGCGGCGAACTGGAAGTGTTGGCCAAGGTTTCCGAAACCGATCTGGCCGCGCTCGCTGTCGGCGTCAGTGCGAAAGTCACTCCGGTCGGTTCGGATCGCAGCTTTACCGGGCAGGTCTGGCAAGTTTCGCCGGTGATCGATCCCGTTTCCCGCCAGGGCACCGCGCGTATCGCGTTGGCTTATTCGCCCGAACTGCGGCCGGGCGGGTTTGCCAGCGTGGAAATCAGCAGCGGTGCGATCGTCGCCCCCAAGCTGCCTGAATCGGCGTTTATGTCGGATGCCAGGGGCAGCTACGTCTATGTGATCGGTGCGGCCAACCGGGTGGAACGGCGCGAGGTCAAGACCGGCACTGTCAGTGCTGACGGGATCGCCGTGGTCGCCGGCCTTACCGGTGCTGAACGGGTCGTGCTGCGCGCCGGCGGGTTCCTCCAGCCGGGTGAAACGGTTAGTCCCAAGCCTGCCGCCATCCCGGCGGCGGCGCGCTGAAGGGCGCTCGCGGCATGGATTTCCGCAACATCTCGGCCTGGTCGATCCGCAACCCGGTGGTGCCGCTGGTGCTGTTCTTCGGGCTGATGCTGATGGGCATCGTCAGCTTCGCGCGGATGGAGGTCCAGCAGCAGCCGGATATCGAATTCCCGATGGTGATCGTCTCGATCACCCAGCCGGGCGCCGCCCCCACCGAGATCGAAACCCAGGTCACCCAGCGCATCGAATCCGCCGTGCGTTCGGTTTCCGGCGTCCAGTCGATCAGTTCCACCGCGTCGGAAGGCTCCAGCCAGACGATGGTGGAGTTCCAGATCGGCGAAGACATCAATGAGGCGGTCAACGAGGTCAAGAACGCGGTCGATCAGGCGCGCGGCGACTTGCCCGACGGCATTCTCGAACCGTCCGTCATCAAGGCGCAGACCTCGTCCGAGCCGATCGCCTATTTCGCGGTTTCCGCCGAGGACATGACGCTCGAACAGCTGTCGTGGTTCGTCGACGATACGGTGGCCAAGCGCCTGCTTGCGATTGAAGGCATGGCCAAGGTAACGCGCACTGGCGGCGTCAATCGTGAAATCCTCGTCACGCTCGATCCGGCCCGGATGCAATCGGCCGGCGTCACGGCGGCGCAGGTCAACGCTGCGCTGCGCCAGCTCAACACCAATGCCGCTGGTGGGCGGGCCGAAATCGCCGGCTCGCGCCAGTCCGTCCGGGTGGTGGGCAATGCCGCCAGCGCGTTCGAACTGTCGCAGGCCGATATTCCGCTGGGCAGTGGCCGCACGATCAAGCTGGCCGATATCGCCGATGTGCGTGACAGCATTGGCGAGCTTGCCACGGTTTCCAAGATGGACGGCAAGACCGTCGTCACCTTCTCGATCAGCCGTGCCCGCGGCGCTTCCGACGTCAGCGTCTACGATTTCACTGAAGAGGCGCTGCGCGAGCTGGAAGCAGACAATCCCGGCATTCACTTTGCCAAGTTGGTCACCACGGTCGACTACACCAAGAAGCAATACTCAAGCTCGATGTCCGCAATGGTGGAAGGCTCCATCCTCGCGGTGATCGTGGTGTTCTTCTTCCTGCGCGATTGGCGGGCCACGCTCGTCGCCGCCATCGCCATCCCGCTTTCCGCCATTCCCACTTTCTGGTTCATGAGCCTGCTCGGCTTCACCCTCAACCAGATGTCGCTGCTTGCGCTGGGCTTGGTGGCCGGCGTGCTGGTTGACGATGCCATCGTGGAAATCGAGAATATCGTTCGCCACATGCGCATGGGCAAGACCGCCTATCAGGCCTCGATCGACGCTGCCGACGAGATCGGGCTGGCGGTGGTCGCCACCACCTTTTCGATCGTCGCGGTGTTCCTGCCGGTGGGCCTGATGCCGGGCGTTTCGGGGCAGTTCTTCAAGAACTTCGGCCTCACCGTGGTGGTCTCGGTGCTGATGAGTCTTGCCGTTGCGCGCATGATAACGCCAATGGTCGCGGCCTATTTCATCAAGGCGCACGGCGAGGCCGAGCATGCCGGCGGACCGATGATGGACCGCTATCTGCGGGTTCTCCACTGGTCGCTCGATACCAGCAAGGCCGAGGCTTATCGCGCTGCCCGCCGCAATGCTCAGGGCAGGCTCTCGCTGCGCCAGCGCCTTGCTGCCCGCCTGCGCGATCACCGTGTGGCGATGATCGGGATCGCGCTTGGCGCCTTCCTCCTCACCATTGCGATGTTCTTCGTCGTACCCTCGCAGTTCTTCCCCGACGAGAACGGCAACGTCGCGCAGGTTCGTATCGACATGGTGCCCGGCACCACTCTCGAACAGACCGATCAGGTTTCCGGGAATGTCGCCCGCATGCTTGGCCAGCGCCCCGAAGTGGAGTCGGTGCTCGAACGGATCTCCGAAGGCTCGGCGCGCATTTTCCTGGTCATGAAGAAGGACCGCGACAACACGCTGGTCGAATTCCAGCGCGAACTGACCCCTGCGCTCCAGCAGGTGCCCGATGCGCGGATCACGTTCCAGGCCATGGGCATGGGCGGCGCCGGGGGCAGTGGCCGGCCGATCTCGGTCATGCTGGCGGGCAACGATTCGGCGCTGCTCGAAAAGACCGCCGCCACCCTGGTCGAGCAGATGAAGAACGTGCCCGGCCTCGTGGCGCCGCGCGTGTCGGCCGATCTGCGCCGGCCCGAAGTGGTGATCCGGCCGCGCTCCGATCTGGCCGCCAGCCTTGGTGTGACCACCCAGGCGATGAGCCAGGCGATCCGGATCGCCACCATCGGTGAGATCGACCAGAACGCGGCCAAGTTTTCGCTATCCGATCGCCAGGTGCCGATCCGGGTGCGCATGCCCGAAGAGGCGCGGCGCGACTTGTCCAATATCTATAACCTGCCGGTGCCCACCGCCGCGGGCGGCACGGTGCCGCTCTCGCGCGTAGCCGATATCACGTTCGGCTCCGGCCCGACCACGATCCAGCGCTACAATCAGCAGCGCCGCGTATTCATTGGTGCCGATCTGGCCACCGGCGTGGTCAAGAGCGACGCGATGGCGGCGATCAATGCCTTGCCGATCATGAAGAACCTGCCCGCCGGGGTCAGCAATACCCTCTATGGCGAGGATCGCTGGCAGAAGGAGATGCTCATCAACGCTTCGTTCGCGGTGGTGGCAGGTATCCTGCTGGTCTTCTCGGTGCTGGTCCTGCTCTATCACCGGATCGTCTCGCCGCTGGTCAACATGGGCTCGCTGTTCCTCGCCCCGCTGGGCGGGTTGCTGGCCCTGCTGATTGCCGGCCAGCCGATTTCGATGCCCGTGATCATCGGCATCCTGATGCTGTTCGGCATCGTCGCCAAGAACTCGATCCTGCTGATCGATTTCGCGATCGAGGAAATGGCCAACGGCAAAAGCAAATTCGATGCGGTGGTCGAAGCCGGGCACAAGCGCGCCATTCCCATCGTGATGACCACCGTGGCGATGACCGCGGGGATGATCCCCACCGCGATTTCGCTGTCGGGCGATGCGGCCTGGCGCGCGCCGATGGGCATAGTCGTGATCGGCGGGCTCATCCTGTCCACCGCGCTGACCCTGCTGATCGTGCCGGCCGCGTTCAGCCTGGCCGATGGGCTGGAAAAGCGCCTTGGCCCCAAGCTGCGGCGCAAGTTCCTCACCTTCGAGCCGCACCATGCGCTCGAAGATGATGCGAAACGGCAGGGCGGCGCCCTGCCGGCCGAGTGAGCGCGCGCTTCCCGGTGTCCCTTCCCGGCGCGCTGCCGGATCGCGCCCGCACCATGCGGCGCATCGCCACCGGGCTGCTGGTCTTCATGGCCGGCCTGTTCGTGCTGTCGCGCCAGATGGCGCCGGTTCATCCCGGCTGGGGCTGGGTGCTGGCGTTCAGCGAAGCGGCGATGGTGGGCGGGCTGGCGGATTGGTTCGCGGTCACCGCGCTGTTCCGCCATCCGCTGGGCCTGCCGATCCCGCACACCGCGATCATTCCGGAAAACAAGGA